>NATV01000165.1 GCA_003094535.1 gamma proteobacterium symbiont of Ctena orbiculata
TGAGACCTTGCGCTGGAAGTAGGGAGTCTGCGAACCCTGCTGAAGGTTATGATCGATGGTGTTGAGCAAAAGTTGCACATCGGTGCCAAGAATGTGCAGTTTGCCCGTTTCGCCGGTTCGCGGCACATAGCCGTCGCTGAGGAGTGTGATCTTGCCGCTCTCGTCTTTGGCGATTGTGCCGACCCGCACCAGTTCATCATAGATCGCACGAGGCGGCACATCGCCGCTGTGCTCCTTGACCAGTACGCTGAAGCTGGCGTCTCCCTTGTCGAAATAGAGTGCGGCGGGGGCGCCCTTCTTGGTCTGAAACCGCGGGTCTCGCAGCCAACCCGAAATCACCCTGGCGGCACGGTTGTACTGATGGGCGATGGCGCTGTCGTCGGGGGTGTCTATTTTCTGCAGTCGGCTCACCTCTTTGCGGGTCAACCCCGTGATCACGGAGACCCTGGAGACCGTCTGTTTGCGTCCCGGGATGCCAAACTCCTTGGATGCCACATCCATAAAGGTCCATTTGCTCAAATCGGCAAAATCGCCATAGGTGAAGCCATTGCGCAACATCAGCCTGACCAGGGGTCTGAGCAGTTTTAGGATAGATGCAGTGAGTGTCTTTCGGATCTCGTCCATGGGTTTGTACTAACCAGGTGACTCTCTAAATTTATCGGATTGGTTCTACTACTCTATATCCCAGCCTTGACTGGATGTCGTTGATATTTATCGCTTATCAGGTTGGTTATTTTGGGAAACCCCTGCAACCGCCCAGATCATTCCGCTGTCCGTCCATTTTTCTGTTGGCTTTAACCAGCAAAACCCCATCCTGCGTTGGGAATTATATCCCAAGATGCTCCCAAGTTTAATTATAGACCCCCTTTTTTATTACCAGAAGTTTAAATTTGATCACACTTTAGTTTGAGAGAATAACTTGTTGTTTGAAAGAGCTATTTACTCTTTCATTAGGAACCATCTCTGGCCCCGTTCCGATTCGGCTGATGCGCGGAGAGATTGAGCATGCCTAGAGAGCGTCGGCCATTGGTCCGCTGGGTGTATCGAAAAAACCAAAACTGATTATCATCATCGATCCGCGGCATGTATCCATAGTAGAGATTGTGGTAGATTTGCCCCTTTTGCAGAGCAGGTTGCAGGCGGATGTCTCTTGATAAGTCCGATGTCGAAAAAATAGCCCATCTTGCGCGAATGGCCTTGGATGAGTCCCATATCGAGGCCTATGTCGAGGATCTCGGCAATATCCTCAATCTAGTTGAGCAACTGGAGGCGGCGGATACCGACGCGATTGAGCCGATGTTCCATCCGCTCCATATGGCGCAGCGGTTGCGTGGTGACGAGGTGACTGAATCCGATTGCCGTGGAGCCAATCAGGTGGTGGCGCCAAAAGTGGAAAATGGCCTCTATCTGGTACCCAAGGTCATCGAATAGGGGCGCGGCTTGCGGAATCAGGGCGGAACTGAAAGCAATCTCACAGATACCCATTGGACAGAAGCCATACCATGCACAGTAAATCCATTGCTGAACTGGGCGCCGCCATGCGGGCCGGTGAATTCACCAGTGTTGAGCTGACACGTCATTTCATCGATCGTATCGATCGCTTGAACGGCGAACTCAATGCCCTGATTACCGCCACACCCGAGCAGGCGTTGGCCGAGGCCGAGGCAGCGGACCGTGCGATTCAATCCGGGAAGGCCGGTCCGTTGACCGGGATTCCCCTGGTGCAGAAGGATATTTTCTGTACCCGGGGGGTGAAGACCAGCTGTGGCTCCAGGATGCTGGATAATTTCGTCTCACCCTATGATGCGACGGTGGTGGAGCGGCTTAAGCAGGCGGGCGCGGTCTCGCTGGGCAAGGCCAACATGGATGAGTTCGCCATGGGTTCCTCCAACGAAACCAGTTATTACGGACCTGTCCGCAATCCCTGGGACAGGGGGCGGGTACCGGGGGGCTCCTCCGGTGGTTCGGCCGCGGCGGTAGCCGCTAGATTGGCGGCGGCCGCCACCGGCACCGACACCGGTGGATCGATACGCCAGCCGGCGGCGCTGTGCGGTATCACTGGTCTGAAGCCGACCTACGGCCGGGTCTCCCGCTATGGCATGATCGCCTTCGCCTCCAGTCTCGACCAGGCCGGGCCGATGACCCGCAGTGCCGAGGATGCCGCCCTTATGCTGCAAGCGATGGCGGGGTTCGATCCCAAGGATTCGACCTGTGCCGATCAGGCCGTACCCGACTATTCGGCGATGTTGAACGACTCCCTGCAGGGGCTGAAGATCGGACTTCCCCGGGAATATTTCTACGAAGGGCTGGATAGCGACGTCACCGCATCCATCGAAGAGGCGATCGATCTCTACAAGCAGCTGGGTGCGGAGGTCGTCGAGATCAGTCTGCCCAATTCCGGCTTGGCGGTTCCCACCTATTATGTGGTGGCGCCGGCAGAGTGTTCATCCAACCTCTCTCGCTTCGATGGTGTGCGTTTCGGCTATCGTTGCGATGATCCAAAGGATCTGGAAGACCTCTATAAGCGAACCCGGGGAGAGGGCTTCGGTGCCGAGGTCAAGCGCCGGATCCTGATCGGTACCTATGCCTTGTCAGCCGGTTATTACGACGCCTATTACCTGAAAGCGCAGAAAACCAGGCATCTGATCTCCGACGACTTCAAGCATGCCTTCGAAACCGTGGACGTCATCATGGGTCCAACCGCACCGACACCCGCGTTCGCCCTCGGCGAGAAAGTGGATGATCCGGTGACCATGTATCTCAATGATATCTATACCATTGCCACCAATCTCGCGGGATTGCCCGGTATTTCGATTCCGGTGCGCGCGGTGGATGGGCTGCCCGTCGGATTGCAGATCATCGGCAACTATTTCAATGAAGGGAAGTTGCTGAATGCGGCCCACCGGTATCAGTCGGAGACCGATTGGCATCGACAGATACCTGAGGGTTTTGCGTAATCAATTTTGAATTTAATGTGTTCGCACTGCTCACATCGTTATTCAGACAGGCTGTGCGCGAAGCGCACGCCATAATTCAAAATTCAACATTCAAAATTAGAGAACAGCTATGCAGTGGGAAACCGTTATCGGACTCGAGATACACGCCCAACTGGCGACAAGATCAAAGATCTTCTCCGGCGCCTCCACCGCCTATGGCGCCGATGCGAATACCCAGGCCTGCATCATCGATCTGGGATTTCCCGGTGTGCTGCCGGTGCTCAACGAGGCGGCGGTGGATATGGCCCTCAAGTTCGGAATCGCTGTAAATTCCGAGATCGCATCCCGTTCGGTGTTTGCCAGGAAGAACTACTTCTATCCCGATCTGCCCAAGGGCTATCAGATCAGCCAGTTCGAATTGCCCATCGTCGGCAAGGGCTCGATCAGCATCGACCTCGAGGAGGGCAGTCAAAAGGTGATCGGTATCACCCGCGCACACCTCGAAGAGGACGCGGGAAAATCGCTGCACGAGGATTTCCACGGTATGAGCGGTATCGATCTCAACCGTACCGGCACCCCGTTGCTGGAGATCGTCTCCGAGCCCGATATGCGCTCCATCAAGGAGGCCGTGGCCTATGCCCGCAAGATCCATCAGCTGGTGGTCTACCTCGGTATCTGCGACGGCAACATGCAGGAGGGCTCCTTCAGGGTCGACGCCAATATCTCCATCCGCCCCCTTGGCCAGGAGGCCTTCGGCACCCGCACCGAGTTGAAGAATATCAACTCCTTCCGATTCATGGAGCGGGCACTGAACTACGAACTCGAACGTCAGATCGACCTGATGGAGGGCGGCGGTGAAGTGGTTCAGGAGACCCGGCTCTACGACGCCGACCGGGATGAGACCCGTTCCATGCGCAGCAAGGAGGAGGCCAACGATTACCGTTATTTTCCCGATCCCGATCTGCTCCCGGTGGAGATCAGCGAGGAGCGGCTGCAACGGGCCAGGCAGGCTATGCCCGAACTGCCCGATCAGAAACGGCAGCGCTTCGAGACCGAATACAGACTGAGCTCGGCGGACGCCCTGACATTGACCCAGAGCCGCGCCCTGGCCGATTACTTTGAGCTGGTGGTGGCAACCGGTGCCGACGCCAAGATGACGGCCAATTGGGTCACCGTTGAATTGGCGGGTGCATTGAACAAGGCGGGGCTCGATCTGTCTCAATCACCAGTCCGTCCGAAACAGCTGGGTGGTCTGCTGCAGCGGATCGCGGACAACACCATTTCCGGAAAGCTCGCAAAACAGGTATTCGAGGCGATCTGGAATGGTGAAGGCGATGCGGACAGCGTGATCGAGGCAAAGGGGCTGAAGCAGATCACCGACAGCGGAGAGATCGAGAAGATCATCGATGAGGTAATCGCCGCGAATCCGAAACAGGTGGAACAGTTCAGGGCCGGCAAGGATAAGCTGCTCGGTTTCTTCGTCGGACAGGTGATGAAGCAGACTCAGGGCAAGGCCAATCCCGGGCAGGTCAACGAAATCTTGTTAGCCAAGCTTAAAGGGTGAGTATCGAGAGACGCTCTCGATAGCGATGATCGACAACCTGAACCTTTTTACTATTCTGATGCGGGAACGGTGATGCGCGGAGCAACGGCTGTTTGTTTGCGATGGATTTTGGTTACCCTTGCGTTGACCCTGCCCGCTCTTGCGACGGCATCTCTTTGGCGTGACCTCCCTGCTCCAGCGCTGGCGGCTAAGGGCATGGCCCCGGCCACCGTCTACTATCGACTACTCCAAGCTGATAAGCCGGCATTGAGGCAAAGGCTCCTCATGGCGCCCCTGGAAGATACCGCTTCTTCGACGGTCGAGTTGGTTCTGCCGCTACCTTATGGTTCGATGCAGCGCTTCAAGGTCGAAGAGTCGCCGGTTATGGCGGAGTCGCTGGCGAGGCGGTATCCGGAGATTCGCACCTACCGGGTCAAGGGTGTCGATGAACCCGCCAGCAGTGGGCGATTGGATCTCACGCCCCAGGGTTTTCATGCCATGCTCACTACGCCGTCTGGCACTGTATTCATCGACCCGGATGGTAATGGCGGCTACCGCAGTTTCTACAAGCGGGATTATGCTGCCCAGAAGGGTGGGGTCTCCCCGCTTGTCTGTATGCAGGGTGCGGTAAATCAAGGGATCGGCCACATGCTCTCAGGCTATTCGCAAAAGCTTGCGGGGAGGACTATCAGCGGCGCGCATCGCCGGGTCTATCGTCTCGCCGTGGCGGCAACAGGTGAATACAGCGCCTATTTCGGCGCTACCGTGGACGCCGCCCTGGCGCAGATTGTCACCACCATCAACCGGGTCAATCAGATCTATGGGCGGGATTTGGCGGTGCAGTTTCAATTGGTGGGTAACAACGATCGTGTCATCTATACCGATCCCGATAACGACCCCTATACCCATACCTCCAGTACCATCGCGAGGATGCTGATCGAGAATCAACAGCAGCTCGATTTTATTCTGGGTGCGGATAATTATGATGTTGGTATTCTGTTCGGTACGATCGGTGGAGGTCTCGCCAGTGTGGGTTCCGCATGCACCGTTTTCAAAGCGCAAGCCTACACAGGTTCACCTACACCCGTCAGCGACAGCTTTTATATTGACTTTGTCGCCCATGAGCTGGGCCACCAACTGAACGCCTCTCACTCCTTCAACGGGACAACAGCCAACTGCAGCGGGGTTAACAGGGTTGCAGAATCAGCGGTGGAGCCGGGAAGTGGATCCACCATCATGGGCTATGCCGGTATCTGTGCCGATGAGGATCTGCAGGCGAACTCCGACGCTGCCTTTCATGCACTCAGCATTCAGCAGATGAATGAATTTATCACCCTGGGCGAAGGTGGTCAGTGTGGCCAGTTGACGCTTACTGGCAACAACGCGCCCACCGTGGATGCCGGTCAGGCAGGGGAGGATATCACTACCACCATACCTGCCGGGACGCCATTTATGTTGAGCGGGGCGGCTAGCGATGTGGATGGGGATACGCTCTCCTTTCAGTGGGACGAGATGGATCCGGGAGGCGTCAATGGGGCAACGGACGCGACTACCATCGGCACCGATCTCCCCGATGGCAGTAATCCTTTGTTCAGATCGTTTCTCCCGAAACGGACATCTGTGCGCTACTTCCCCAGACTGGGCCAACTGCTAACCCAGCAGAGTGATATTGGCGAGACACTGCCTCAAACCTCGCGAACGCTCAATTTCAGACTGACTGTAAGAGATGGTGAGAGTGGAGTCGCCAGCGATGATCTTGCGCTTCGGGTAGACGGCAGCCAAGGGCCGTTCCGCATCACCGGCGGTGATTTGAATCTGCCTGCCAGTTACAGGGGTGGTGATGTCCATGCCATTGAGTGGGATAGTGCGGGTACCCAATCGAGCTGTTCTACAGTAGAGGTATCACTGCTCAGCCTGAGTCCCGGAAATCCTCCTGCGACATTTTGCGATCAGAACGATGATGGATTCGAGCTGTTGTCGTTAGGAACCTTTTCCAATAGCGGTAGCGCCAATGTTCTGTTGCCCGATGTCAATGTTGATCGCGCCCGTGTGATGCTTAGCTGTTCGGGGAATCTATTCTTTGCGCTGTCAGATGCCACGTTCAGCATTCAGGGTGCGGGAATGACCATAGACAATAGTTGTAAGCCATTGGACGGGGAGAACCTTGAGCATGGAGAAGTCTTCAATGATGCAGATGGTTCGGATAAGTTCGATAGTCCCGGTGGTGGCGGGCAGTTGACCTGGCTGCTGTTGCTGCTGGGCCTGATTGTCTGCCTGCGCAAACACAACAGAGATTAGTTTAACCTATTGATGGTTCTGTTGCGTTTGTGAAGTTCCATAATCGCTTCCTATGAATCTGTCTTATGTATTCCTTATCTAGGCAGTAGTAGAGATAATGCTTTCTCAATACAACCCTAATAATTCTATAGTAATAGCCTATCTGATTGATAAGAATTTGGTCTTGGACAACACATTTCCCTTGGTAAATAGTTAGCCCCATGCGATGTCTGGGGTTACCGGTGAAAAGGCATAGGGAAGTGTTTTTGTTTTCTTCCGATGCTCCATGGGAGCCCAACAAGACGCTCCCTCCTAAGCAGTGGCAAGCCGGCCGATGTTGCTTATAGCGGCCGGCCACTTCAATCATTGTCAGAGGAGGAAAATGCATGTCCAAGACAAAACCTGCATCAGGCCTGTTACTCATATCGGCGCTTATCTATACACAGGGTTCCGTTGCTGTGGGACTGCCCGCTGTTTCCAATGTACACCAAGGCAAGGTGCTGCCTGAGGCAGGCGACTTTGCCAACGCGATTACCGCCGGTAAGCCTGACGTATGGCTGCGCTTACGCTATGAAGAGGTTGAAGATGATATTCCAGCAGGCTCCCCGCTGGTTGGGACCGAAGATGCTGACCTGTTGAGCCTGCGGGCTGCGCTTGGCTACACCAGCGCCCGATATCACGGCTTCTGGGCGCGATTGGAATTGGAGCTCAGCAGGCGCTTGGGTAGTGATGATGCGTTAAACGTTGACGATGACCTGACCTTTCCACCGGGGCCTGCCGGTTCTCGCATTGCAGAGGGCCATGCCCTGATCCCGGACAACAATTTCGAGGAGATAAATGAGGCATTCATCGGATGGCGTAGCGCAACAGGCGGTTGTCCGAACGCCCCTGGCGCCTGTAACGGGCATACTTCGTTTAAGCTGGGTCGGCAATCGATCATCTATGACAACCACCGCTGGGTAGGTAACATTATTTGGCGACAGAACAACCAATCCTTCGACGCCTTCCGTTTTGATAACAGTTCAATCAGCAATCTCAGCCTTTCATATGCCTATATCGATCGGGTAAACAGGCTGTTCGGTGATGACTCCGCATTCAGGGAGTATGAGATGAACAACTCCCATCTCATTAATGTCGCCTATCAGCTGCCGTTTGGGAAGTTGAGCGGATACGGTTATCTTCTGGATTTTGATGACAATACCCGTACACCCTTCCCCGAAGGTGTCGGCGTTGGGCCTGGAATTACCAACTTCGATTCCGATACCTGGGGATTGCGCTTTACCGGTAAACATAGGCTGCATGACAGTTTTACCCTGCTGACGGAGTTGGAGTGGGCAAACCAGGATCCGAGCGGTGATGCCGCTTCAAACCTGGATGACAACGACTATCTCAATATCGAAATAGGAGGGGCATTTGATCTCGCCGGCAAGCCGGTGGTGGTTAAGCTGGGTCAGGAGGTGCTGGAAGGAAACGGAGTCAACGCCCTGCAGACCCCCCTTGCGACTGTGCATGCCTTCAATGGATGGACGGACAAATTCGTCGGTGCACCCGGAGGTTCAGCTACGCCCGCGGGAGGACTTAAGGATACAAGTGTCACCCTGGTGGTGAAGGGCCTGCTGTCGAGCCTGATCGGTCCTTCCAAGCTGGTGCTCCAATTTCACGACTTCGAGGCAGACAGGACCGTTGGTGGGGTCAGTGACTATGGTGAGGAGTGGGGATTGCTCTTTGCCAAGCCTTTTAACAAGAAGTGGCTGGGTGTCATCAAATTTGCCAGTTTCGAGGATGGAGGCGATGGATTCAGCTTCGACAGCGATAAGATCTGGATCATGGGGCAGTATCGAATGAAATAGATAACAGCGAGTTGCCGTCACCAACTGCTTGATGCAGTTGGTGACGCAACCGCATACCGGGCGTTGACTGACGGTGATGATCACGCATGATAAAGCAATTATCTATATTCTAATTAAGCCTGAAAGCACTAGGGATGATTTCGCTCTTCCGCTATGGATTGATGTTCACTGACACGCTCAACAGCGTACGGCAAACCTGCTCCAGATTGGTCGAGCTCTTGTCATTGCCCATGCCGGGAATGTAACAGCTTATTTCTGTTGTGATTTTTTAGTGCGACCCCAATGCATACGGTAACTTGCATGATTGTAATCCTAGCTATAGTCAACTCCTATAGCGTTAATCAGAATTAGGTCTTGGACAAATAGGGTTGCCTGGTAAATAGTTTCTCTTAACGGTGGCCAGCTCGGTTATTGTGAGTGGCGACGTCAGAATATATCGATAACCTGTGAATACAATCGATTGGGTTGGCAGGCTAAAGTCGGTAGTCGGATTTCACGACATGTGTGTTGCAACGAAAGATTCAAACGATGCCGGTTTCGTTTGACCAGATGAACCACTAAGTGAGAGGAGAGGGGGTACAGATGCATATTGAACCAGGCGTCGTAGAAGGCGCAAAAATAGCACTTAGCGTTTTGACTGCAGCAGGTGCGGTGGCTTATGCGGCAAAAGTTTCGCTGAGTACAGTTAAACATGGCGGCATCGCTCAGCTTGCGGCTCGCAGTCTAATTACGACATTTCTTGTATTCTGTTTTTTCCAGGTACTGCCCCACTACCCGGTCGGGGTGTCCGAAGTTCATTTCATTCTTGGCGCAACGCTGTTTCTGATCTTTGGTGCCGGGCCGGCTGCAATCGGCTTGGCGATGGGTCTGTTGTTACAGGGAGTGCTCTTCGCTCCGGCTGACTTGCCTCAGTACGGTATCAACGTAACAACTCTATTGGTGCCGTTGCTGCTGGTCGATACGATCGCACGCCGTTTGATACCGGCCAAAACCGCATATAAGGATGTTAAGTACAGACAAGCTTTGGCTTTGTCGACAGCCTATCAGGGTGGAGTCGTGGCCTGGGTAGCGTTCTGGGCCTTTTATGGACAAGGATTCGGGGCGGAAAATATCGCCGCAGTAAGCTCTTTCAGCGTGGCATATATGATCGTTGTTGTTGTCGAACCATTGCTGGATGTAGCGATACTCGCTGTTGCCAAATCACTACATCAACTCAAAGAGAACAAGCTGTTCCACTCGCGACTCTATCATTCAGCCGCGTAGAGATTGCAGGGAACATAGAGGTCTCCGAATGTCGGAGACCTCTTGTTTTTTTATCTGTCAAATCAACGTTAGGCATGCTGTGTAAAGCTATCGTGATTCGTGCAAGCTGATTGGAGGGAGAGGCCATGGCTGCGCGGGATCCTCATCGATTTGTTAATGAGCTTGATGAAACCGCGATCAAACGCCTTATCGATAGGTTGGAGAGTCGCGCCAAAGATAGCGTATTTACCAGGCTTATTGATAAATATGCGGAACAATTGGCACTAACCAAGCCTGCCAGTGTACTGGAGGTCGGTTGTGGCACAGGGGCGATGATTCGCGCATTTGTTCGGCGCCAAGAATTTACAGGTAAAGCAATAGGCGTGGATCAGAGCCAACCATTTATCGACGCTGCCAGATACTACACAGAACAAGAAAATCTTGAAGAATGGCTAGAGTTTCAATTGGGTGATGCCCATAATCTGGAGTTCCCTAGCGCATGCTTCGATGTGGTCATTGCTAATACGCTTATAAGTCATGTTACAGAGCCTGCGCATGTACTTGTGGAGATGGCTCGCGTAGTACGGCCGGGCGGCACTCTGGCTATCTTTGATGGCGATTATGCATCGTTGACTTATGCCTATCCCGATCATAAGTTCGGCCATAAGATGGATCAGGCATTGGCGGCTGCTTCTTTCAATAATCCTCACATAATGCGTGATTTACCAAAAATAATCGGTGACTATGGGCTTGAGCTCGATTCTGCATGGGGTGACGCAGTGGTTGAGATAGGGAACGGAAGCTACTTTAAATCCTTTGCTGAAACCTATGCTCCCTATGTTGCTAACGCCGGACTGATAAACCATGATGAGGTCGATAACTGGTTATCTGCGCAAAGTGATGCTATGGATCTAGGTACGTTCTTTGCCTCTTGTAACTACTATACCTACATGTTGCGGTGTCCGTAACTGCCTTTGTATCTACGGTTTCAGTTGATGGTATGACCGGGAATGGGTCTGGCGAGTGCAGGTTTAGTTATAGAAAATTGTTATAGAAACGATACAAATAAGGTCTTTGACAAATAGTTAATGTCGGTAAATAGTATAAATAACGACTGAGCTGTCAATTATTCACCACTCGGTATGGCCATAAAAAGCTGTGATTATGGCTGTATGCAACTGGGTATTGATAGAAAACAAGCAAAATTGGCACCTGTATATGTGCATATAAGCGTCCGATGCAAACCAGTTTTTCAGCACAGCAATTGTCAATGCCAGCCATCGCCAGCTCCGATGTCGAGTTGCGTGCATGTCTGCAATGCGACTACTGCACGCCCAACTGTCCCACCTTTCAACTTCTAGGCGACGAGTATGACAGTTCGCGGGGACGTGTCTATCTGATCAAGGAGCTGTTGGAGAGTGAGGGCAGGCCCGATCGGAAGACGGTGGAATATTTAGATCGATGTCTCTCCTGTCTTGCCTGTATGTCAACCTGTCCATCGAGTGTCCACTATCAGCATCTGTTGGATCACGCAAGAGAAGCCATTGAGCAGAGACATCGGCGAAAACCGCTGGACAGGCTGTCACGTTGGATGTTGGCCAAGCTGCTGCCTCATCCAAAGCGATTTCGCTTCGCAATGCATGCGGCACGGATGCTAAAGCCGGCGGCATCCAGCTTGCCCGATCCGATTCGCGGCATGGTGGAATATACGCCTGATAGTTTGCCGCCGCCGAGCCCAAACGATTTACCTCAGGTGTTTCCCGCCCAGGGCGAGAGAAGGCGGCGCGTTGTGCTTTTGACCGGGTGTGCGCAACAGGCACTGAATACAGATATCAATGATGCAACCATTCGCATCCTTAGCCGGCACGGTTGTGAGGTTGTGGTTCCTGCCGGTGCTGGCTGCTGTGGTGCGGTAACCCACCATATGGGCAAGACGAAGGAGAGCCTTGCGGCAGCGGCCAGAAACATACGTGTATGGATGAAGGAGATGGACGGCGAGGGACTGGACGCGATTGCAATCAATACCAGTGGTTGTGGAACAGTGGTTAAAGATTACGGCTATATGTTCCGTAACGATCCCTTGGCACGGCAGGCGTCGAAAATATCGGCAATGGCGAAAGATATTACCGAGCTGCTTGCGGAAATGGATTTAGATTACAGGGTTAAACCGGGTCTACGGATATCCTATCATGCCACCTGCTCGCTGCAATTCGGTCAGCGAATTCGGTTCACTCCAAGAAAGCTGTTGAAAGCTGCGGGTTTTATCGTGCTTGAACCAAGGGATTCACACACCTGCTGCGGTGCCGCTGGAACCTACAATCTGCTCCAGCCGGAGATCTCAAGCCGATTGAAGGCGAGTAAGTTGAAAGAACTGGAGGCAGGCTCACCGGCGGCAATCGCTGCAGGCAATATCGGCTGCATAATGCACCTGACGTCGGCATCCCGGATCCCCGTAGTGCACACCGTTGAACTGCTGGATTGGGTGACGGGCGGGCCGATACCAAAGTCGTTGAACGGTATCTGCAGCGAAACCGGATAACAGGGTCGTACCCTTGCGGGAACACCCGACTTCATCTGTCAAGCTATTGACAGGCTGTCAACAATTGACTCGGGCTATAACGGATTATTATGATTTAATTGTTTTCTTCGCCGCTAATTGTGGTTGTTTGGCGTGCAAACCTCGGACATGGGACAAGGACCGGTTCGCTTTACCGGCGTATCATGACAGCCTTCCACACCCCATGCTGCGGCCAACTCCTTGAAGGCGAGAGAGGCGGGACTCTTGTAGGAGTCTTTACGGCAAATGAGCGTGATCGTATGGTGAGGAAGTTCCGGTATCAGCATCACCGGATATATTTCGTTCTGTTGGCAGGCGATTGTATTGGGTAGTATGGTGGCCAGGCGTCCTAGACGTAAGACTTCTATTATGGTGCTTAGTGAGTTTGTCTCAATGGCAATCGTCGGCTTGATGTCATGCTCCAGACAATAGAGGTCGATATGCCTGCGTAGTGCGAAATCGCTATTCAGGAGAGCTAAGGGTTCCTGTTCGAAGGAGTGCTGATTTAGCGGTGTCTCAATCCCGGCGTATTGATGGGTTGTACCAACTGCCATATTGAGCGGTTCGATGAACAGGTGTTGAGTCTCAATGAATTCATAGTTGGCTGCGACGGTTAGGGTATTGGTAAATGCAATGCCGATGTCGATATTACCAGCCAGTACGCCGCTCTCGATATCATCCTGCGGCATCTCGTAGGTACCCACGGATATGCCTGGGTAGCTTTTGTTGAAACGGTCTATCAAGGGAGCCGCGAGATAATCTATAATCGGGGTCATACCGAGACTCAGGGATCCTCGACTAAGGTCCTGTAGTTCCTGTATGGCGCGCTTTCCCGCATCCAGTTCACCAAGGGCTCGTCTTGCATAGCTGATATATACCTCCCCCGCATCCGTGAGATGGACGTTGCGACCAGAGCGATCCAACAGTTGAGTTTCAAGAGACTCTTCCAACTGTTTGATTTGCTGTGAGAGTGTGGGTTGAGAAACATACAAGGTTTCTGCCGCGCGGGTAAAGCTGTGATGTTCTGCGACTGCTAAAAGATAGCGCAGCGATCGGGGGCAGAGAATATTTCGGTCCATAGTCGTTTCCTATGGAAGTTATAAAAAAAGCGAATTTCACCAATTCTACAGGATGAGTCTTAGTGTAGACCAATATTCAAATTTGTTGTCGGTTTCTTGCCAAAAAATGTTGTTTCCCTGGAATTGTGATTCCTACGTTATGTGGATCGTCGAGTCAAAGCTAAATGACCATAGCCATCGCCTATAGAGCTAATCAGAATTTGGTCTTGGACAAATACAGTGCGCTGGTAAATAGTTTGACTTAACACGATAGAGAATCGTCCATATCCTGATTTATTAAGAAAAGCTTAAGTAAAGTGTTCTTCCACTTAATAGACGCCACATATCATTGATTACTTAAGTATCAAATCACTATATGCGAAATAGATAAAAGGCATTAGGTAAAAACACGACTGACTTGTTAATAACCTAATCATAAGGAGGTCACGCAACCATGTCATCAAGCGTCAGACACAAAGTGATGAAACACTTGGAGATTGTCAAACAGCTCCAACCGTCTCTGCACTATGAAACCCATGCGCCGGCTCCCGATCAGATCGACAACGAACATTACAGAGCCTATACACGGATGTCCCATGATGTTGGCGGTGAACCGGACGTGCCAATCACCTGGGAAGAGAAAGAAGAGGAAGTGTGGGAACACAACACCTTCGTAACTTGCGAGGTGCTGGCATGGCGCGGAGTGTGGAACGCCGAGGAGAGACGCCGCAGGCAGAACGTGGATGTGGGGCAGACGCAATATTTAGGTTTGCCCTATTACGGCCGGTGGTTGCTGACTGCCGCGAGGATACTGGTGGATAAGCAATATATAACAGTCACCGAATTGTCCGACAAGATTGATGAGGTCAGAAAACGCTATGAGTAAACCACATTATGATCGAGAGCATCATGTAAAAAAGGCTACTGGTATCGGTGACCCGCAATGCTTCAAGGGCGAGGCAGGGCCGCCGAAGTTCAAGGTCGGTGACAAGGTAAGGGTCAGGGACCTGCCCGACATTTTCTACTCCCGTACCCAGGTCTATACCCGTGGTGCAGAGGCAACCGTGGCCGAGCTGGTCTACGAGAGCCCCGCCCCGGAAGATGAGGCCTGGGACAATACGGAAAATGTGGTTTGGTTCTACAGCCTGATCTTTAAACAGAAAGATCTATGGCCGGACTATCCGGATGCCTTTGCAAATGACACCTTGGAGACCGAGCTGCCTGAACGTTGGCTTGAGCCCCTATAGCACAATGGCTTCCAAAAGAACCTGCTCACTGTATTGGATTAAGAATTAGAGAGGGTAGACAAATGGCGGAGAAACACAAACCCGCACCAATGGTTGAAGAAGTCAGCGAGTTCGAGGTACTCGAAATCGCCGTTCGCGAACTTGCGATCGAAAAAGGCCTTTTCACAGCGGAAGATCACCAGCGCTGGACCGAGTATATGCATACCCTTGGTCCTCTACCGGCGGCACGTTTGGTGGCCAAGGCTTGGTTGGATCCTGAATTTAAAAAATTGGCAGTTGAGGATGGTGTAAAAGCGAGTCTGGAGGTTGGTATCGACTGGGTAAACAGCATGCCGACCCATTTCGGCACGCCCAGTGACTACTGCAACCTCCGTGTTCTGGAGGATACGCCGAAGTTGAAACATGTAGTTGTGTGCACGCTCTGTTCATGCTACCCGCGGCCCATTCTCGGACAATCGCCCGAATGGTATCGCACCCCCAACTATCGGCGTCGGCTGGTGCGCTGGCCGCGCCAGGTGTTGGCGGAGTTCGGACTTCAATTGCCAGATGACGTCGAGGTAAGGGTGGAGGACTCGAACCAGAAATCCCGTTTTATCGTGTTGCCAGTCCGTCCAGAAGGAACCGAAGGCTGGAGCGAAGACCAGCTGGCGGAGATCGTGACCCGGGACTGCCTGATCGGTGTCGCCACACCGAAACCTGGCAAGACCGCCAATGATCCGCGCCCCGTTCGCCCCGCAGTTAATCCCTATCACCACTAGGAAGTCCCATGGCAGAGATCAATCCGAAATATCTCGAACTCGACAAAGAGATGCGCGAGCGCAATCTTGATGAGTCGACACCGGTTTCACTGCTGGAGGATGTCAAGCAGAAAGGAAGGGTCTGGGACGATCTTTGTGAAGAGTATGGCGTCGACAATCCCGATCCACCCTGGCGCATCACCCTCGAAGCGACCTGCGATATGCTCGCCGGCGGCTATTGGGAAACCTTCAATGTCTGTAAGCCCAAGGAGGAGCGCAATCCGGAAGAGGAAGAGAAAAAGCTGGACGCCGTGGAGCGTCGCTGGGAAGAGGATAAGCTGGTGGAAAAGTATTACGAACAGATCCCGTTCCCGGAAAGGCAATTGCTTGCGCTGGCCCATACTTTGATCCGGCGCGGTTTGTTTGACGAGGAGGAATTAGCACGCCGCATGGAGGAGGTCGATCAGCGTCTGAACAGCGCATGATCGTAGAACTGTTTGCTGCTGTCGATCAGCTGTATCGGTCGATGGCGGCTCCACCCGGTTGCCGAAGGGCTAATGCGGATGGATAACGGAAAGTAAATTAACTGTACGCAGCAGTCATTTATAACCATCGGGGTGGCGAGAGATCGGAGCAGATCTGCTTGCTGACTGGAAAGTGCCTGGCCCCGCTGCAACAGCAGCAACTAACGACACTTTACACAGAGGGTAGATTTAATGTCTATACGCGGAGTTCGCATCAAGATCGAAGAGCTTAGCCACCGCTATACATCGAAAAGCCCGATCACATTCGACAAGGTCAATCTGGAAGCGAGGCAGGGCGAGATAATCGCCATTATCGGGCGCTCTGGATGTGGTAAATCGACCCTGTTGCATATACTTGCGGGTCTATTAAAACCCACTGACGGTAGCGTGCATCTTGATGATGTACTGGTGAGTGCGCCGTCGCCGCAATGGGTCATGATGTTCCAGGCGCCCCATCTCTTTCCCTGGATGAAGGTGTCGCAAAATGTCGGCATCGGCCTTCACTTCGCAGGCTGGGATGAGTCGAAGATGCGCGACCGGGTGAATGATGCACTTGATCTCGTGGATCTTCAGGACTATGCCGATAACAATGTCCAGGATCTCTCCGGCGGTCAACAGCAACGTGTGGCGCTTGCACGCTCCCTGGTTATGGAGCCTGAACTGCTGCTTCTGGATGAGCCCTTCTCCGCACTCGACGCCTTTACCCGCGCCTCTCTGCAACGCGATGTACGATCGATAGCCAAACGTCTCGGGTTCAACGTGGTGATCGTGACCCACGATATCGATGAGGCGGTGTTGGTGGCGGATCGTGCGCTGATCATGGCGGGTTCTCCCGGCAAGATCTATGACGAACTCGAAGTCAATCTCCCCGACCCGCGAGAGCGACATGATCCGGAGGTTCAGGCGATGCGTACACGCCTGATGGAGGCCTTCAAGACTGCCGCCAATGAACACCCGAGCACCTCCAGCAAGGACGCTAGTGATGAATCCAGTCCACACAATGTCACGCAACATGCCTGACCCTGCATAAATCGGAACATCCGATTAGCCAACGGAGGATACCGAAGATGAAAGAGCAGAAGCATCTGATAGACAAGTACGGTGATGGAATCGACGATCCTGAGCTTGTCTTGGAATACGATCCGCTATTCAAGAACATACTGGGCAGTGGCGTCGACAGGCGCGATTTCCTGAAAATGGGAAGTCTTGCGGCGATGAGCAGCCTGATTCCTTCGGCCGCAACCTTCGCCAAGGAGAAGAAGTGGGATCCCGTGGTTAAAATCGGCTATATCCCGATTACCGATGCTGCTGCTCTGTTGGTGGCCCATGAGCTGGGCTATTTCAAGAAAGAGGGCATAGAGTCTGTTCGTCCGACGTTGATCCGCGGTTGGTCGCCCCTGGTTGAGGCCTTTGCCTCGCACCGCTTCAATTTGACTCACATGTTGATTCCAATCCCCATCTGGATGCGCTACAACAACAAGTATCCGCTAAAGATCACCGCCTGGGATCACACCAACGGCTCTGCAATCATCGTTCACAAGGACAGCGGTATCAACACGCCCAAGGACTTTGGCGGCAAACAGTTCGCTGTGCCTTACTGGTACTCGATTCACAACATCGTTTCACAGAAGATCATGAAAGAGGCCGGCATCAAACCGGTGATCAGGCCGCAGAGTGCGAAGCTGGCACCCGATGAGTGTAACTTCCTGGTACTCAACCCACCCGAGATGCCGCCGGCCCTCGCCGCCAAATCGATCGATGGCTATTGTGTTGCAGAGCCCTTCAATGCCCTGGGTGAGATCAAGGCGGGTGGCAAGGTGCTGCGTTTCACAGGCGACGTCTGGAAGGGGCATCCATGCTGTGTCGTGGTAATGCATGAAGCCGATGCCATGGATCCGGATCGCGCGGCCTGGGCCCAGGGTGTGCATAACGCCATCATCGCGGCACAGATCCA
>NATV01000166.1 GCA_003094535.1 gamma proteobacterium symbiont of Ctena orbiculata
TTTTTGCGTGGCTTTACCACTTATACCAACCTTAAGTCAGTTGTTGTCATTTTTATGTGACATATAACTTATTATTCTTAAGGCAACCTTAAACAGAGTGAGAAAACGGTCACAATCGATATCTTCCTACAGCCGTGTTCGCCCCGTGAAGATCAGGGTGGGGGGGCGCTCAGTTTCGATCCGGATTCGGGTGAGACTGGCGGTGGCGATGGAGAGCCTGTACATGGAGCCAATGGGTGCCTGCAGCGTATGGCTGATGATCGCGCGTATGACCCCGGCATGGGCCACCATGAGCAGATGCTGACCCCGATAGCGCTCACAGGCGCTATCATAGGCCTCCAGCACCCGTCTATTGAAGTCTCCGAGCTTTTCAGCCTGCTGCGGCCGATGCTCAACCGGATCCCAATAGAAGCGTGAGAGGATGGTGGGATCGCGGCTGCGAAGCTGATCGCCCGTCTGTCCCTCCCAGTCTCCAAATCCCACCTCTTTGAGGCGCTCATCCGGTTCTACATCAAGCTTGAGCTCCCGACCCAGCGCGGTTGCAAAATCACTGCAGCGCTGCAGGGGTGAAGTGACAATGGCCTGCCAGGGGCGTTCCCCGGAGACGGCATGCCACATCTGCTCCCAACCCAGCTTGCTCAATGGATCGTCGATCTGACCCCGATAGCGTCGGCCGCCAAGCGGTTCGCCATGTCGCAGGAGATCTATGATAGTTGCCTTTTCCGCCACTTAGGCCAGGCCGCTGAAGGTCAGGATGGCAAAGATCACCAGAAAAACGACCAGGGACCTCCAGACCAGCGCCATTGCCGACTTTGCTAGAAAGCTGTAGGACTGCACCCCTTCATGGGCTTCGTTGATAAGTGTGGTCAAGCGCATCGCACCGCCGCCGGTACAGATCAGGATGCCGCTGTTGCTGTCAGCGAATTCGCTGAAGCGGGTCTCATGGTAGCTGCGCCAGCCGTAGAGGGCATCCTCGAAGCTGCCGGCAACGGCATAACAGAAAGCCGTGATTCTTGCCGGGATCCAATCCAGTATCGTGACCAGTTGCCTGCTGTTGAGGTAGTAGTCGGCATCCTGGTTGGATTGTTCCATGGCTGGAAGCCAGGTGGCGATGCGATAGGCCAATGACCCCAGGGGACCCATCAGCATATACCAGAAGAGTACCGAATAGAGATTCTGATTGGCCTGCAGCAAGACGCCTTCGGCGACAGCCTGGGAACGTGCAGGCTCACTGGTGGGCGGCTCATCCTTGATGATGGCACTGGCGATGGTCCTGATCTCGTTCTCATCCTCGTTATCCACGGCTTCGACAAAGTGATCGACCTGGGAGTCAAGGTCGTTTGGACCCAGACAGTAGAGCAGGACCATGATGGAGAAGAGGAGCCAAATCAGCCCGAACAAGGTCTCTTCAAAAAGGTGTTGCACCAGGGAGACTGCCAGCAACGGTGGCAGCATCAGCAGCAGGATTCCGATAATTCCCTGGCGCAAGGCTTGTGGTAGATCGTGGCGTTCCAGCCACTGGTTATAGCTGTAGAACCAGCGGTTGGTTCGCAAATCTCTGCGATCGAGTAGATAACGCTCTGCAATGAGGCAGATTAGGATGATCGTCAGTGTCATCGCCTAAGTGTCGGATAATCGATGGTCAGTTTCAACAACATTCCTGGGGTTTGGCCGATCTCTGGTTTCAGTTTTGGGATTTGGCCGCTAAATAGCGACTTCTGCTCTGATGTTGTCGCATGGCAGGCCTCCAGCGCCAATGCATATTTGCGTCGTAACATCAGGATGTGGTTTGTGGATCGGGGCCGAAGACGTTAGCTACAACTGCAACTCGCTCTCAATCTGCTTCGGGCAGAAGGCTTCTATAGCGCTCCCAGTCGAACATCGGTCCCGGATCTGTCTTTCTTTGCGGTGCAATGGAGGCATGGCTGGTGATACGCTCTCTGTTTATCCTGGGATAGAGCGCCATGATCTCTTTGGTGACTCTGCCAAGCGCACTATATTGGAGATCGGTAAATGGTTGATCGTCACAACCTTCGACTTCAATGCCGATGGAGAAATCGTTGCAGCAGGCTCTGCCGCAGTAACTCGAATCGCCGGCATGCCAGGCGCGGCGGTTGAATGGCACGTACTGGATAATTTCGCCTTCGCGGCGGATGAGGATGTGGCAGGAGACTTTGAGTGATTTGATCTCCTCGAAGTAGGGATGGGCTCCTGGATCGAGTCTGTTGTGGAACAGATCGTCTATCCACTCCCCGCCGAACTCCCCGGGCGGCAGGCTGATGCTGTGGATGACCAGCAGGTCAATCTCACACTCCGCGGGCCTGTCGTCCATGTTGTCCGATGGACGGAATTCCGCGCAACTGAGAACGATATCGTTGGAGCGGGTCAATCTGCTACCGATATGGACTTGAGTCCCTTCAACACCATGTCCGTATAGCTGACGATACCGACAATTTCGCGATCGTCGACGACGGGTGCCCGGGTGAGATCAAAACGGCCGAATAACCTGGCGCAGTAGCGAATATCCATGTGAGAGGAGACGGTCAATGCCGGCTTGGTCATGATCTCATAGATATTGACCCGCTCCGGTGCGCGATCCTCTGCCAGTACCTGACGGGCGATGTCTGACAGAGTGACCAGTCCGTATTCGTCGTCATCATGGCGCTTTTTCACAATCAACGATCGGGTCTCCAGCTGGATCAAGCGTTCCAGTGCCATCTGCACGGTGTCCATGCCGTCGACCATGTCAAAATCGGTCTTCATGACGTCACGGACCCGGATTAGTTGCCGCTCGCTCATAACTCCTCCTCGATTACATGTGAGAGTGTCTGAATCTGGTGACTGACACCGACCGCATCTTCGATATCGATCTGAAAAGCGATGCCATTTCCCGATTGTTCATCAAATTTGCCCGCTTCTGAGATCTTTTCCAGAATGGTACGGCTGAGATGCTCCTCAACCAGCAGTAGCAGCACGTCGCGCTGGGTATCAAGGGTCAGACCGAGAAAGGTCTTCGACTGTTCCACGCCCTCTCCGCGGGCATGGTTGATAATGGTGGAGCCGGTGGCTCCCGCCGCTCGGGCGGCCTCGATGACCTTTTCTGTTACGGTATCTTCCACCAGGGCGATGATGAGTTTGAAGTGCATGGGCTATACCTCGTTATATCATCAGTTTTTTCTTGCCGTGCGCCACTCGCTCAGTTGAGCGTAGGCCATGACTGACATGATTGGGAACAGGCTGGCGAACGCGATCAGGCCAAAGCCGTCCATTACCGGGTTGCGCCCCGGGATGTTGCTCGACAAACCGAGTCCGAGGGCCGCAACCAGGGGTACAGTGACTGTGGACGTGGTCACCCCCCCGGAGTCGTAAGCCAGGGCGATGATCGAGCGGGGTGCATAGAACGTCTGTACGATGACCACGACGTAGCCCGCCATGATGTACCAGTGGAGCGGGGTGCCGGAAATGATCCGGTAGCAGCCCAGGGCGATTCCCACCGCGACACCGATGGCGACCGCGATGCGCAGCCCCCACTGACTGATGGCGCCCGCCGAGACCTGGTTGGCCTTGATGGCGACAGCGATGAGGGAGGGCTCCGCAATGGTGGTCGAGAAGCCGATGCTGGCCGCGAACAGATAGACCCAGAAATAGTGATGCCACTGCACCATGCTGCCATCAGTCGGAAGGTCGAGCAGTGCCGGGGAGGTGAGTTGGTTCGCCATCAGCTCTCCCAAGGGAAAGAGGGCCAGATCCAGGCCCTCCAGGAACAATACCAGTCCCACCAGGACCAGTAGAAAGCCAAACAGAACCTCTTTTGGATTCTTTATCGGTCTGCGCAGTACCAGGAATTGAAAGCCGAACAGGATGCCGGCGATCGGCAGTACGTCGAGGACAGTACCGACGGTGATCGCGATGAAATGCTGCAGGGCCTCATTCATAGCAGGAGTCCATATCCCATGACGAAGATCATCGGGGTCAGCGAGGCGAAGGCGATCAGGCCGAATCCATCGATCATCGGATTGCGGCCCTTGATACTGGAGGCGAGGCCGACACCGAGTGCGGTCACCAGGGGAACGGTTACCGTGGATGTGGTGACCCCGCCCGAATCATACGCAATACCAATGATTTCTTTTGGTGCTATAGCGGTCATTAATACTACACCAATATATCCGCCTATGATCAGATACTGCACGGGCCAACCCTTAACGATGCGCAGCACCCCGATCAAAATCGCAAATCCGACCGAGATGGCAACGGTATAGCGCAATCCCTGGGCATACTCCGCCCGGTTTTCCGGGGTGTCCGGGATCATACCGCCAACCGCGGCGACGTTTGCCGCCTCTTGGGCGATCTTGATCAACGCCGGTTCCGCCACCGTGGTGCCGAATCCGAGGGCGAAAGCGAACAGCAGCAGCCATGAGAGGCTCCCCTTCTTGGCGAAATCCCAGGCCATGCCTTCGCCGATGGGGAAAAGGCCGAGATTCAATCCCTCGATGAAGAGGGTCAAACCCAGCAGGACCAGCAGTGAGCCTGTAAGCATGGCGCCAAGATTGGGTATCGGCTGCTGCAGTACCAGCAGCTGGAAGAAGGCAATGACCAAGACTATCGGCAACAGGTCGCGCGCGCTGTCGGCGAGCGAGGATATGAGGCGTTTAACGAGGTGCATTGAATTGGATTTGAACGGTTCTTGGTCTTTTATGCCTTCTTTGGAGGCCTTCAGTTGCTATCCCTTGATAGGTAGACAATACCGCAGAATCGATTTTGCCGCTATGGCTCAAATATTCCCGATTCCGACCGCTATACTTTGTGAGAGTAACCCGGGTCAAGCTGTGGCTTGTCGTGGTTGGGTATTCTGAACCCGGTGCTTGGAGCAAAATGCCGAATCGGAATTAATTTCCTCAAAATACCCGGTATGATACCAATCCTGGGTTCGTCGTTAGTGTGGCTGAGTTGCTAGTATTTTTTTAGAACTCATTGATTATACTAGCGTTTAGTGCTAGCTTTTCACTAATGCGCCGGATAGTGAAGCAGTTTCACAATAGACTATCCGACAATGAATGTGAGGTTATTCTCAAACGTTACCCCTGTTGTATCATAGCCTTATGCTAGATGCGGGTATCAGGGACCGGTAGGCATCTTCTTGGACATCGGTGGAACACCTTCAAGTGGCGATAGATGCAAAGGAAAGACAACATTATTACATTCGGCTCTGCTGTGCCTCGTCGAAACAACATCTCGCTTGACGTAAATGGACGCAGGATTGCGTCTGAGTGCCGCAATCTCGTCGTCAAAACGTTGCCCAAGCTGATGGGCGGCTTGTTCGAGAATCTTGACGATGCCCTCTACGAGATGGCCAACAAGTCTGAGAGCAATGCCCTGCAGAATATCTATTTCGATTCCATGCGCGAGCTTCGCAAGCAGCGCAACGGCATTGAACGGCGGTTTTCCCAGGAAGTCCTGCGTGCCTTTGACCGTTTCTGGGAGACCGGTGAGGTCACGATCAAACAGCCGTCACTCGATGACCTGAGTCTCGAGTCGGAGATGTCCCTGGTCGATGATGAGGATCTGGAGGATTCGTTAGCTGTCACGAACATGGTCAGCAAGTCGGACAGCCGCTTCACCCGGGAAATCTACGCCATGAGCCAGCGCTTTGCCTACGTGCTGGGCGGTGGCAGCATCGATGAAACGGTTGCTCAGCATACGCCTCTGGCTCCCGGTGTCATCTGCAATGCCTTTCAGACTGCGATGACGGATGTGCCTGTTGAGCTGCCGGTCAAGTTGGTTGTCTACAAGTTGTTCGATCGTCATGTGCTGCACTACATCGGTGGCCTCTATGATGAAATCAATCTGCTTTTGGGACGTGCCGGGGTTATCCCCAAGCTGACCCCGAAGGTACGACGCAACCCGGTAGCACCCTCGCTGCGCGGTGAAGGAGGGGGTGAAAGCTACATGGCGAGCGACTCATCCTATATGAGTTCCAGCTCATCCAATTTGACTGGATCGGTTAGCGCGGAAGAGGTAGTCCAGGCCGAGTTATTCTCCACCCTGCAACAACTGCTCAACCTCAGGCGAGCAAGCAGTGGTGGCGGCAGCAGTCTATTGACCTCGAGCCTGATGCTTGCGCCGCCGGCTGGCAATGTACCGGTTGTTGACACCGGTGAACTCCTTGGTGCTTTATCCGCCATCCAGCAATCGAATGTGGTGATGCTGCCCCAGGGACGCCGCGTCAACCAGCCGCTGACACCGAATGACATGCGGGCCCGCTTGGTCAGCGATCTACAGATCGCAAGGGATGGACAGGTGATTCGTTCCCTGGGAGACGCCGATAACGACACCATCGATGTCGTCTCCATGATATTCGAGTTCATCCTCGACGATTACAGCCTGCCAGACGCCATGAAGGCGCTGATCAGCCGCCTGCAGATACCCATGCTGAAGGTGGCTATCATCGACAAGACCTTTTTCAGTCAGAAGGTTCATCCCGCCAGACGTCTGTTGAACAGCCTGGCCCAGGCGGCGGTTGGCTGGAACGATACCGGGGATCGCGCCAACGACAGCCTCTATAACAAGATAGAGCAGATCGTTAAGCGAGTGTTGAATGAGTTTCATGATGATCCCGGTCTGTTCGCAGAATTGGAAGAGGACTTCACCACTTGGTGGCAGAAGGAGCAGCGGGGAGCGCAGATTGCGGAACAGCGCACCACCCAGATCACCAAGGGCAAAGAGCAGCTGAAATCAGCCAAGCAGACCGTTTCAGAAGAGCTCAACAAACGATTGCGCAGTCAAAAGGTTATACCTGAAGCCGTGATGTCGATTCTTGAGGATGGCTGGAAGGATGTCTTGCTTCTCGTCTATCTGCGTGAGGGAGAGGAGAGCAATAGTTGGAGCGAGGCGCTGGAGATCGTCGATCGGCTGCTGTGGAGTGTGCAGCCCAAGTCGGAGTACGCGGAGAGGCAACAGTTGCTGCGGGGTATCCCGGAACTGTTGAGGAACATCCGCGAGCGGCTCAACAGCATCTCCTTTGATCAGCATAAAATGGCCAAGCTGTTTAAAGAGTTGCAAAACTGCCATATCGTGGTGCTGCGCGGTGGTGACTCCAGCCAGATCCACACTGCGGGCACGATGCCGGTCAGCCAGCATGAAATCCACTTTCCAGACAGTCACCTTACCACCGATGCCGGCAGTCAATTGACTGAGATGGCGGATGAAGCAATAAGCGATAGTGACGAGTTCACACAGCAGGCGGTTGAGCTTGAGACGGGTGATTGGATAGAGATCATTGACGGCAGCAGCAAGGTTCGAGTCAAGCTCTCATGGAAGAGCAAGGTAACCGACACCTATATCTTCGTTAACCGTAAAGGCATGAAGGCCATGGAGCTCACAACCCAGGGTCTTGCCAGGCGCCTGCGTGAAGGCACAGCGAAGAAGGTTGAGCTGTCAGCCAAACCGATTATGGATCGAGCCCTCGATGCGATGCTTAGCGCCTTGAAGAAGACGACCTCTACCACCGCGTCCGCCTAAATACCCTCCAGATAAACCGTTTAGCTTACAAATGGATGGCTTTACGCCATACTTACGCAGCTGTATGTAATTTGCAATCGATCATGTAGCGCTAATCTAACCATTTTTACCGACTATCAAGAGGCTAGCTAAAGTCATGGGTGAAAAGATCACAGATTCAGGGTTGAAGTTTGAAGACATGAATGTGGGTAGTGGTGACGTTGCGGCACCCGGTGATCGGGTATCGGTTCACTACACCGGATGGCTGCTCGAAGGGGAGAAATTCGACTCCTCGCTGGATCGCAACCAGCCTTTTGATTTCACCCTGGGCAAGGGTATGGTGATCGCCGGATGGGATGAGGGCGTCGCCGGCATGAAGGTGGGTGGCAGGCGACGATTAACCATTCCACCCCAGTTGGGTTACGGCGTTCATGGTGCCGGGGGTGTGATTCCGCCGAATGCCACACTGATTTTCGATGTAGAACTGCTCTCCATCGGCTGATGAGCAGTCTTCCCGATTCTAGTCTGATCCGCGAGCATGTCGGTCTTGCGTTGGCTGAGGATCTTGGTAGTGGTGATCTGACAGCCGGATTGTTGGACGAACAGGTTACAGCCAGGGCAGGAATTGTCTGCCGTGAAACT
The DNA here is from genome assembly GCA_003094535.1 of gamma proteobacterium symbiont of Ctena orbiculata. GTDB lineage: Bacteria > Pseudomonadota > Gammaproteobacteria > Chromatiales > Chromatiaceae > Thiodiazotropha. The sequence continues at coordinate 8,140 of NATV01000166.1, forward strand.
GCGGTGATCTGCGGTACCGCCTGGGTGGACGAGGTGTTTCGCCAACTGGATGCGGGGATTGAGATCGAGTGGTTGGTCAGGGATGGGGATCGGGTCACCACAGATACACTGATCTGCAGGTTGCAAGGTAACAATCGATCGTTGTTGAGTGGCGAGCGTACGGCGCTCAACTATCTGCAGACGCTATCGGCAACCGCCACGGTTACCCGCCGTTACGTGGATGCGGTGGAAGGAACCGGGGTTACCATTCTGGATACTCGCAAGACCATTCCGGGTCTCAGGTTACAACAGAAATACGCGGTGACCTGCGGCGGCGGGAAGAATCACAGGATCGGCCTGTATGACGCCATCCTGCTCAAGGAGAACCATATCAAGATTGCCGGATCGATTGAATCGGCCCTGGCGCGGGCAAAACAGATTGCGCCTGACGGAGTGGCGATCGAGACCGAGGTCGAGTCGTTGGATGAGCTGGAGGATGCATTGGCGGCCGGAGTAGCGAGGGTGTTGTTGGATAATTTCGACCTGAATAGGTTACGGGAGGCGGTGAAGATCAATGCGGGCCGAGCAAGGCTCGAGGCCTCTGGCGGGATTCGTCTTGAGACGATTCGGGGAATAGCCGAGACGGGAGTGGATGATATCTCTGTCGGTGCATTGACCAAAGATCTGAGGGCGGTTGATCTTTCAATGCTGTTTGCGGATTGAGTAGCCTAGCCTCTCGCTACACGCGCTCATCGATCAGTGTACCGATCATTTCGTTGGCGGTTTTCAGGGTCTTCACCTGAGCCTTGGTTTGGTTGGCGTGCTGCTGCAGCTCTACCATGGCCCGGGAGAGATCCGTGGGCTTTGTTTGATTGGTCTGCTGAGCGCTGGCGATCTCCGATGCCACTCGACGCATCCCCTGGAATCCCTTTTGAATTCCCTGAAGTGCCGGTCCGGTAATTGAATTGATACCCATAGATTACATAACTTCCTAAAATATATAGGTTCTCTACCCGTTTTGGTGGCAGATCCGGCGGATTCTTTAATTGATTCGTTCGTAAATGAAGGATGGGTTCAAAATTGATGAATTCCGTTCCCGAGAAGCTTCAGGATCAGGATTGCGAGAGACTATGAACTCCATTGGTGGCGCGCAGGAAAGACCGCTCGCAGGGTGGTGAATTGATGGTGGTCGGAGGGCGGGGCCCAGTGGCGGAAACTGGCCCGACGCAGCATTGGCTGGGTGTGCAGGCTGGCGCCCCGCAGGACGTAGTCTCCCCCATCGAATGCCGGATATGAAACCTTCGCATCCGGGAAGGATTGATATTCCGGATAGGGATGGAGCGGATTGCTGCACCACTCCCAGGCGAGACCGGTCTGCTGCACAACCCCGGTACGTGCCGCCAGTTCCCACTGATACTCGTGCTGGATCACGGCGCCGGTATACTCCCCGCCGCTGCGGTCCAGCCAGTTGCAGAAGGCCTGGGCCTCGAAGTGCGAGATGCCGGTGACGGGCTCACGCGGGGGGATGGGGGCATTGCCGTTGATGGCGACCTCGTACCAGCCACCCCGACTATCCCGGCACCAGTATTCAGGGTGGTGACGGTCGCTGTTTTTCAGCCATTTTCTACCCTCATCGCTCCAGAGCGATTCGTCGCCATAACCGCCGTTCTCCATGAAACCGAGGTATTGGGCATTGGAGACCGGGGTCAGGGCGATGCGAAAGCTGCTGAGTTCAACGGCTTGCGGTGGTAACTCGTTATCGTAGGCGCGGGGATCGTCACGGGCGCCGATACGGTAGTGGCCCTGGGATATCTCCCTGGTTTCCCATTGGGGTTTCTCGGATCTTAGCGCCTCCGTGCCTGAATACGATGGATCGTGATTGCGCAATGAACGCTGGTTGAGCAGCACCAGCATGGCTTCATAGAGCTTCGCCTGCTCCTGCAGCAGAAACCAGGTAAGGCGGTCGTTGTGGAGCCAAGGATGGTCGGGCAGGGCGGACGGGGTTGCCAGCCTGCGCAGATGCTCATCATGGATCTCCGAACCCCAGTTGATCAGGTGGTCGACGGGTGGCAGTTGGCTGCACTGATGGTCCAGATCCGATCCATCAGGGGTGAACAGTGACCGCACTCTTGCCGAGAGGTCATCATCGCCGGCCAATCGCTCTCTTAGCCAGTGGAGTTCGAGGTAGACACTGCGGCCGAAATACCAATTCAGGGATGCCAGCCGGGGATGAAAACGTCTGCCGCACTCTTCCGCAGGTATGGATTTCAGCAGATCGATCTGCATTTCGTAGAGCCTGCTGAGTTCGCCAAGGAGTTTGGTCGACGTCATATCACCCTTTTCACGTCGGAAAAGCGAGCAATATTAACGGATGGATGGTAGGGGGGGAAGTCTTGCGCTGCTTTTCCGCAATGGCGCGGCGATCCGCACCCTGCGCTTTTGATTATGATATAGCGCCAATGGTCGTGAATGGGCATCAATCACCGCGAATCAACGCGTACTAGAGATCTTGATCCATAAGTTCATTCGCGAAAATTAGCGGTGATTGTGCGTATTTTGCGGCATGAATATCCTTGTCCTTAGACGCAGCCGGTGGGCTTTGGCAGACCGCCATATTTTGTAATCGGTTTCATCGGGCCCGTCAGCCAGAGCTTGAACATTGCCTTCTGGTCGGCGCCCAGATATTTGGAGAATTTTCGGATAGGCGGCACCACGTTGAACTCATCATAGTACTCCCTGGCCTTCAGGATCTGCTCCCACTTTTCGTCACTGAGCTCATACTCGTCGGCCTGTGCCATGGCTTTTGCGACTTCCGGGGTCCATGCGTTCATATCGGTAAGATAACCGTCGCCGTCGCGTTCTGGAATTGCAACACTCATTTATTCCTGCTCCTATTACCAAGTAAAAAGGTTGGTTTTTCGTTGGAGGGAAGTTTAATGTGAATCGGCAATCCATTTCTACCCCGGGAAATCCCGGGTTTTGCCCGCTCGATGCTAAGTGATATCGGGAGATGATTGCTTGGAAATCTCTGCTACCCGCTGTAAAAAGGCGCGCTTGTTATCGAGGCTGTTGCTAAATTGGAGGCGTTTCAGATCGGCGCCGACACGGATATCCAAACCGCTGGGATCGGCACCCACGGCTTCAGCGGGGGAGTTGCCTGGCTTGCCCACGCCACTGAGCAGTTGATTCAGCAAATCCCGGTCATGTGCGTTGAGCTGGAATAGAATCTCTGCCTCATCGGCGGTGGAAAAGGGAGTTGGCAGCGGGATGCGACTGGGATCGATCCAGCGCGCGGATCCAAATCCGCCGATAAAATAAAAGTGCGCTATCTGCAGCCGGTAAAAGCGGAAGTTGAGCTCTTTCTTGTAGCGTCGTGTCTCCGGATAGTAACGAAAGTAGCGTTCCGCAGAGGCTGTCGAATTGACGGCTTCGACCTGGCTGAGGCAGGTGAGGCGGGCCAGCTGCTGGACATCGCCACTACCCTGCTCGATCAACGTCAGGGAGCAGCTGGGATTGCTCTCGAGATTTCTGGTGTGCTGAGCGAGATGGGATATCAACAACAACAGGTTACCCTTGGTGTCGCGGCAAAAGGGGAGTAGCGAACCGAAGGGGTATCCCGGGAATTTCAGCGAATGAGTGGAGAGTATACCGTGGTAGCTTGATGACCAGAGCCTTTGTATCTCTTGTAACAGCTCTTCCGTAGAGGATTCATTGTTCATTTTTTTATTCTCGTGGTTGAAGAATCGATCCCTGACAGGACTACTGTTCCGACCGCTCCACCGGATCGACCTCGACATCGCCTATCCGTTGTTGAATTGAACGCAGTTTTCCTTGAAGGCCCTGTTCCCTGCCGGGCCGACTATCGATCTTTACCGCCGCATAGACACGTTGACATCCATTGTCATGCAATACCCGGGTTGCCTTCTCCACAATCGCCAGGGCATCGGCGATGTTCGATGTTTCGATCAGCGTCCCCATCGCTGTCAGCCGGTACTCCACCCCGCTATTCTTGACCAGTTTGACTACCTCACTCACTTCGGCACTGACGCTTGCGCCCCTGTCCAGGGGGAAGATGCTGAATTCCAATAGTACCGACATAGCTCGATCTCAGACCGCCACACCATAACCTTAGTCTATATCGGAAATATTTTACCCTGATTTAGCCATGGATGATCGCCCGGCAGGAAAAGAATGAAACCTCGATTTAACAATTCTTAACAGGCGGCGGGTTTATTCACCTGCGTTGATTGCCCTAAGCTGCACGCAATAGGATGAGGGGCTGCGGAAGTGATGAACGGTCTAGCGTTTCTGTTGATTGGTATTGCCGCCGGTTGGTTTGCCGGGTTGATTATGAAAGGCCGCGGCTATGGATTGCTGGGCAATCTGCTGCTTGGCGTTCTGGGGGCGTTGATCGGTGGATACCTTTTCAATTTTATTGCAATCGATACCAGTGGGGTAATTGCGTCATTGATCACGGCCACCACGGGCGCGATACTTGTCCTGGCCATTGCCGGGATGCTCAGCAAAAGATGAAGCCCTGAGTGGCAACAAACAGTGACGAAAGCAAAACAATGACAGGAGAGATCTCATGGACCTCACGCTAGATACCCTATTCAATTCCTATGTTGTTCCCTGGGGAACCAAGATCGTTATGGCGCTGTTGGTGTTCATAATCGGTCGATGGCTTGCAAAAGTACTGACTCGGGCACTCAGGCGGCTGATGGAACGTGGTCAGGTCGACCAGATGCTGATCAGCTTCCTCGGTAATATTGCCTACGCGGCGCTGTTGGCGGTCGTTGTCCTGGCCGCTCTCGAACAGCTCGGTGTCAATACCACCTCCGCCCTGGCTATATTGGGTGCTGCCGGTCTGGCTGTGGGTCTGGCGCTGAAGGACTCCCTGGCCAGTTTTGCTGCCGGGGTAATGCTGATTATCTTCCGCCCCTTCAAGCTTGGGGATTTCGTCGAAGCGGGCGGCGAATCCGGTGTGGTTGAAGAGATCCGTATCTTCCACACGGTTCTCAGGACCGGCGACAATCGCGAGATCACCATGCCCAATGGCCAGATCTACAGCGGTACCATAGTCAACTATTCGGCCAGAGAGACCAGGCGTATCGACCTGGTAATCGGCATCGGCTACGAAGACGATATCAAGAAAGCGCGGGATCTAATCAAACAGGTCCTCGTTGCCGACAATACGATACTGAAGGATCCCGAACCGACGATTATGTTGCTTGAGCTGGGTGAAAGCAGTGTCGACTTTGCCGTTCGACCCTGGGTTAAATCGGGAGACTACTGGACAACCCGCGCGGCCCTGCTCGAAGCCATTAAGACAACATTCGATGCGCAGGGCATCTCTATTCCCTACCCGTAACGGGATATTCACATGATTCAGGAGGCGGCTGCCTGACTGCCGTAGCCGCTATTTTGGTTATGCAGCTATATAGGAGGTGCGATAATGCGCATGAAACGAACTACCATGGCCCTGGCCTTGACGCCAATCTTGTTCAGTAGCTACGCCGCGGCTGAAAAAGGGCTGACTTACGACAGTATCGATGCGGTCTGGCGTACCAGCTATGGCGAGTGTTGGACCACTTCCTATCGCGACAAAGTCCCGGGGGATGCCTCCTGTTTCGGTGAACCTGCAATGGAAATGGCACAGGCTGAAGGCGACGCGGATAACGATGGCGTTGTCGACAGCAAGGATCAGTGTCCCGGCACGGCCGCAGGCGTGAAGGTTGATGACAAAGGCTGTGCCCTCGACAGTGATGGTGACGGGGTAGCCGACAGCAATGACAAGTGTCCAGGCACCCCGGCCGGATCCAAGGTCGATGCCGACGGCTGTGAACTGGACAGCGACGGGGACAGCGTTGTCGACAGCAAGGATGAGTGTCCAAACACGCCATCCGGGGCCAAGGTGACCGCCGATGGATGCGCGGTTCAGATAGTCCTGCAGAACGTCCAGTTCGAGCTCAACAGTGACAGGATCAGCAGCGAATACACATCGGTATTGAATAAGGTTGCTGATTCTCTGAAGGCGCGCGCAGACATCAAGTCAATTGAAGTGATCGGCCATACCGATTCCACCGGATCTGCGGCCTATAATCAGACCCTTTCCGAGAAGCGTGCCAATGCGGTGGCTGAGTATCTGAGCGCACAGGGTGTAGGCCAAGGTCTGCTCTCGTCGATGGGGATGGGTGAGACCTCTCCAATCGCTGATAATGGGACGAAAGAGGGACGTGCGCAGAATCGGCGTGTCGAGTTGAAGCTGAACCAGTAAGATCTCGAAGGAGTGTTCGAGATGGCAACAGCGTGACATTGGTCATGCTGTTGCCGTTAAACCGCAACCTTTTCTGAGAACGCCTTCACTGACTCACAGGCCCAGCAGTGTTCAGTTATTAACCAAGTATGGATCAACTGGTTGCAGGTAGGTCAGGTGTAGTTGAATCCTTTTTCAAGAAAAGAGATTGTTAGGTGCTAACAGCTTGTGGAGTCATCTATGCGTATAGCCTATTTGGAAGATGATAAAGTGCAATCGGCAGTTATGAAGGAGTGGCTTGAGGCTGAAGGGTACGTCTGCAGGGCTTTTGACAATGCCGATTCCTTTATGCGTGAGTTGCGTCACGAAACCTATGATCTATTGATCATGGATTGGGAGTTGCCTGAAAAGAGTGGAGTCGAGGTGCTCTCCTGGTTACGCAGCGACAGGGAGTGGGATCTTCCCGTTTTTTTTATTACCCATCGAGACGGTGAGGCGGATATCATAGAGGCATTGGAAAAAGGTGCCGACGACTACCTGGCGAAACCGGTCAACCGTGAAATTATGTTGGCGCGAATCAAGGCCTTGGTCAGGCGTCACAGCGGCCGACGAGACCATATCGAGGTGAGTGGTTTTGCACTCAACAAGGAGAACAAAACACTTACCCTGAACGGCGCTCCTGTCGACATGACGGAAAAGGAGTTTCAGCTGGCTTGGATGCTGTTTACCAATATCGGTCGTCTACTGTCACGGGACCATCTGCTGGAGAGCATTTGGGGGTTCGGTCCAGGGTTGATGACCAGGACCGTGGATACACATATCAGCCGACTGCGCCGTAAACTCGGACTGACGCCGGAAAACGGATGGCGGTTAAAGGCGGTCTATCACCAGGGTTACCGCCTTGAGCAGCTGGATGATCAGGATTCGCTAACCTGATTCGGTGTTTCCACAGGCAACCGCTGCCAAGTGCCTGCAATCTGGCATGGATCGCCAGTATAATCATCCTGAACATAAGTTGAACCGGCCAGCTCGAAGGTCTGGGTGAAATTCTGATTGTAGCGTTTTCAGTACCGGATTAGATCAATGGCTCTGCTGGATGAGTAACTGGCAAGATGATTCGATTTGCAACGACTTTTCTGCTTCTTGTCTTGACCACCCTTCCCACCCAGGCATGGTCGGAGGATTGGACCTATCGTATCCACGAGGGTGAGAATCTGACAATTGTCGCGGAACGTTTCCTGAAGTCGGACTTTACCCCCGAGCAGCTGCAAGTCTATAACAATATCATCAAGGATCGGGAAATACCCATCGGTACCGAGATCCGCGTGCCGATCGACTGGTTGAAAGAGGTGCTTGCCGGGGTAAAGGTCAACTATGTTCTGGGCAGTGCCTCGCTGCTCCGCAGAGGCGAGCGTGAAACAATCCCTTTGGTCGATAACACCCTGCTCAATGCCGGTGATAAAATCGTCACCCCTGACGGGTCATTGGTCTCATTGCAGTTTGCCGACAATTCAACGCTGTTGATAGGAGAAAAGAGCGAGGTGGTTTTCGATGCGCTCTCTTCCTTCCATGGTATGGGAATGGTGGATACTCGAATTCGTTTGCAGCGGGGGCGGGTCGAGAATCGTATCAAGCCAATTCCAAAGCAGGAGCACAGATATGAAATTCACACACCGGCCGCGGTCACGGTTGTAAGAGGCACCGATTTTCGCGTCTCTTCCGGGGCGGAGGATGACTTGACTCGCAGTGAAGTGACGGAAGGCGCTGTGACTATCACTGCCGGCGGAGAAACGGTATTGGTTGAGCAGGGGGAGGGAACCCTGATTGAGAAAGGCGGTCCCCCGGCCCCGCCCCGAAAGCTGCTGCAACGACCCGATCTGGGTGCGGTGACACTGCAGACCGCCTTGGCCGGCGTGACACTGGAATGGTCCCAGCTTGCCGGTGCTGCAGCTTATCGCTATCAGCTGAGTGACAATCGGAAGAGGGTGGTAACCGGAGGATCAACGGCGGAGAATCGTGTGCAACTGCCGCTGCTGCCTGCGGGCGACTACCGAATCGCGGTCAGAGGGATCGATGAGCTGGGCCTCGAGGGGTTCAACGCCTATCGCGAATTCTCCCTGCAACCGGCGGAATCCCCGCCTGAACCGGTGGCGCCTGCTGGCGTCACGGCGCCGACGCTGCTGCAGCCGCGGTTCAGTCGTCACGGTATTCATATCCAATGGAGTCCGGTGGACAACGCCTGGGCCTACAGGTTGCTGCTTGCAAGCGATGTCGAAATGAGGGATGTTCTCTTTTCGAGGTTGGCTGAGGATCATGGATTTATTTTGCAACCCCTGCCTCCCGGGCGCTATTTCATCGCTGTAGAGGCACTATCCGCGGATAATGATGATCGATCCCTATCCAATATCTACCAGATTGAAATACCCGCCTGGCGTTGAGACCGGGAGATGGGCATTCGTGACAGTTAAGAGATGAGGGACAGCAGAGATCCAACGAGTATTGTGGCTCGCTCCAAAAGGCTCTCGGAGCGAACACGCAGTGCCCTGATCCTGCTGCTTTTTACCGGACTGCTGGCAGCCAGCAACTGGCTCTGGCGCTGGGATCTGCTGTTGTATGATCTGCAGATGGGATTTGTCTCCAGGCCCCCGGCGGAGGATATCATCATCGTTGCCGTGGACGAGAAGAGCCTGGAAATCATCGGGCGCTGGCCATGGTCGCGCCAGGTGCATGCGAAACTCGTGGATCGTCTCACCCAGGCGGGTGCCAAGGCCATTGTCCTCGATATCCTGTTCGCCGAACCCGACCGGGCCGATCCGGATTCCGACAACCAGCTGATCCAGGCGATCGCCGCCAGCGAGCGGGTTTTCATGCCGGTCATCCTCGAAGAGCATCGGCAGGGAGGGATTCTGGTGGAGTCGATGCCGCTGCCCGCGCTTTCGAATGTTGCCGCAGGATTGGGACATGTCCACATGGACCTGGATGCCGATGGGATCGCCCGCGGGGTCTTTCTCTATGAGGGATTGGGTCAGGCCTACTGGCCCCACCTGATGCTCGCCCTTTTGAACTGGCTTGAACCGGGGGAGGCGGGGGTGCGTCCCGCGCCCAACAGCCGGCAAACGCACAATGTCCACACCATCAATCGCCATACCCATCGGCTGATACCCTTCTATGGTCCGGCGGGTCACTATCATCGGTATAGTTACAGCCAGGTGCTCGAGGGCGATTTTCTGCCCAACCTGTTTCGTGACAAGATTGTCCTGGTCGGAGTCACGGCGACCGGGATTGGTGATGCCCTGCCCACACCCGTTTCCGGCCACGGCGTTCCGATGTCCGGGGTCGAGATCAACGCCAATATCCTGCAGAGCCTGATGCGGGATGAGTCGATTACCACGGTCGCTTACCTGCCCCATCTCCTCGGCAGCGCCCTGATTGTCGTGCTCCCTTTTATCCTTTACCCCTATTTCCCCACCCGGGTTGCGCCCTTGGTCTCTTTGGTCCTGGTGTTTGCTTTTTT
>NATV01000167.1 GCA_003094535.1 gamma proteobacterium symbiont of Ctena orbiculata
CCCCCCCATTTTAGGCATGGTGGCCTCACAGCCGCTCAGGCCAATGAAGGCAGCGGCGACAATAGCAGCCAGGACCGTTGCGCCCGAGTCTCTTTTTCGATCGATTGGTAATTTCATTTTCATCACTTTCCCTTTAACGAACAAATAATGATTTCGAGTGGAATTGCACTCTGGTTTCTTTAGTATCGTCAGGATTGATAAAAGCATGAATATGTCTTGAAAGCAATTGCCGTTGTTCAGCCGGATCCCAGTCGATTGCCTCATGCTGCGCAGCAACAAAGAGGCTGGCGCTGATTGGCGTCGCCGGGCGGGAGTCTTGTATGGTGTAAGCGCCCGGCGTAAGCTCTCCGCCTATGAATCCTCTGCTGCTCTTTCTGCTGCTGTTTGTCGGTGTCCCCCTGGTGGAGCTCTATTTCCTGATCAAGGTGGGGTCGCAGATAGGTGCCTTTCCAACCATCTTCCTGACCATCTTCACCGCTTTGCTGGGTGGTTGGATGGTGCGCGCCCAGGGGTTCACAACCCTGACCAGGGTGCGTGGGACCATGGATCGCGGCGAGGTGCCGGCCTTCGAGATGCTGGAGGGGGCGGTGTTGCTGATATGCGGACTTCTGTTGCTGCTCCCTGGGTTTATCACCGATGTGGTGGGTTTCGTCTTCCTCGTACCCCCCATCAGGCGGTGGCTGCTGGCCGTTGGATTGCGGCAGGGGGGCGTCATGGGTCCGGTGGAGTCGGCGCCCGATGGATCCGGAGAGCGGCCCGCGATCGAGGGAGAGTTCAAACGCGAGGATGAGAAGAAATAGTCTTTGACCCTACCCTTGCGGCAACCATGGATCTCTCGCGCCAGACCGTCGTTTGAAAGAGCCGGCTGTTCCGAGTAAACAGCAGATTCTCCCATCCCGGTATTCACGGGGATGGGATTCATGAACCGTTTAGGGGTAGATTTCCGGGACGAATGTCTGATCGGTGATCGGTGGCCTTACGTACCCCTTGTCTTCTGCGCGATGGGGAAGTGCGATAGGCTCGGGCGTCAGATCCTCGTAAGCTATCATGCTCAACAGATGGGCGATACAGTTGAGTCGGGCGTGTTTCTTAATGTCGGAGTTCACCACATACCAGGGTGCCTGCTTGATATCGGTATGGGCAAACATCTCATCTTTCGCCTTTGAATATTCCAGCCAGCGGGAGCGGGACTCCAGGTCCATCGGGCTCAGTTTCCAGCGTTTGTGGGGTTCTTCCAGTCTGCTCTGAAAACGGCGTTCCTGCTCCTCGTCGGAGACGGAGAACCAATACTTGATCAGGACGATGCCGGAGCGCACAAGCATGCGTTCGAACTCGGGACAGGAGCGCAGAAACTCCTGGTGCTCCTCGTCGGTACAGAATCCCATCACCTTCTCCACGCCGGCGCGGTTGTACCAGCTGCGGTCGAACAGCACCATCTCGCCGGCGGCGGGCAGGTGGGGCACATAGCGCTGAAAATACCATTGGGTCTGCTCCCTCTCCGTGGGCGCGGGCAGGGCGACCACACGGCAGATGCGTGGATTGAGATGCTGGTTGATGCGTTTAATCACGCCTCCCTTGCCGGCGGCATCCCTGCCCTCGAAAATAACCACCACCTTGAGGCCTTCATGCTTGATCCACTCCTGCAGCTTGACCAGTTCCAGCTGCAGCTTGAACAGCTCTTTTTCGTAGACCTTGCTGTCGATTTTTTTCGGCTTGTTACTCTTTTCTTTTTTTGCTTCTGCCATTGCTGCCTCCCAGTCTCACTTTCTTATATTGTAAAGGTCTGTCGTTCGAATTTAATTATGGAAACTTTAATTATGGAAACCTTGTTAAAGAATCAAACAATCTCTACCAGCTCAAGATCGAAATTCAGCGCCTCCCCTGCGAGTGGATGATTCCCGTCTATGGTCGCATTTTTCTCGTCAAGGGCGGTAACAACCACGTTGAACTGTTCCCCGTTGGGGCTTGATGCCTGTAGATTCATGCCTACCCTGAGTTCAAGGTCATCGGGAAAATGTTCCAATGGAACCTGTTCCACCAGGGCATCGTTGTGTTCGCCGTAGGCCTCCTCTGCGGGAATGTGGATTCGTTTCTGTTCACCGATCAGCATACCCTCGACACCCGATTCAAATCCCGGGATGACTTTGTTCTCACCCAGGGTGAATTCAATGGGTTCGCGTCCGCTCGAGGAGTCGAACTGGGTGCCATCGTCCAGTGTGCCTGTATAGTGTATGCGGACCGTGTCGCCCTGTTTGGCTTGTTTCATGTTGGATCTCTTGCTTAGTGCGATTGTGGAAAGGCAATTATCACACATATTCTGTGTGCCGACTCGGGTGGTTGCGGGTTAATTGCCATAAATCTCCCGCAGAGCCTTGACTAACCGCTTTTTCTCTCTATTATTAGCACTCAGTTGTGGTGAGTGCTAACAGCCTTGCCGACAAAGAACCCACAATCGATTTTTCAGAAAAACCATTTAATTGAGGAGAATCAGTCGATGAATATTCGTCCGCTGCACGATCGCGTGATCGTTCGTCGTAAGGAAGAGGAGCGCACCAGCCCCGGTGGTATTGTGCTTCCTGATGCAGCTACCGAGAAGCCCGTTCTCGGTGAGGTAGTGGCTGTCGGCAACGGCAAGATCACCGAGAGCGGTGAGGTTCGGCCGCTGGATGTCAAGGTCGGTGATAAGGTGCTGTTCGGCAAATACTCCGGTACTGAAGTGAAGTTGGGTGGTGAGGAAGTTCTCGTCATGCGCGAAGAAGACATCATGGGTGTGATTGAAGGCTAAACCCTGACATTTCTATCTCAGAGCGATTCAGGCAAGACCTGGTGAAGATTTTCAACATTTACCCAAGGAAATAAGACATGAGTGCAAAAGAAGTACAATTTAGTGATGATGCCCGGCAACGTATGATCAAGGGTGTCAACATCCTGGCCAACGCCGTCAAGGTGACCCTCGGTCCCAAGGGCCGAAATGTCGTGCTGGAGAAGAGTTTCGGCGCCCCTACCGTAACCAAAGACGGTGTATCCGTGGCCAAGGAGATCGAACTCGCAGACAAATTCGAAAACATGGGTGCGCAGATGGTGAAGGAGGTCTCTTCCCAGACCTCGGATGTCGCCGGTGACGGCACCACCACCGCAACCGTACTGGCCCAGGCCATGGTGCGTGAAGGCCTCAAGGCCGTTGCCGCCGGTATGAATCCGATGGATCTCAAACGCGGTATCGACAAGGCCGTGGTGGCCGCGGTGGAAGAGTTGCAGAAGATCTCCCGTCCCTGTTCCGACGACAAGGAGATCGCCCAGGTCGGCACCATCTCCGCGAACTCCGATGCCGATATCGGCGATATCATCGCCGAAGCGATGCAGAAGGTGGGTAAAGAGGGCGTTATCACCGTGGAAGAGGGTTCCGCCCTGCAGAACGAGCTGGATGTGGTCGAGGGCATGCAGTTCGATCGCGGTTACCTCTCGCCCTATTTCGTCACCAATCAGCAGAACCAGTCGGCCGAACTGGAAGAGCCCTACATCCTGTTGCACGACAAGAAGATCTCCAACATCCGCGATCTGCTGCCGGTGCTCGAGGGTGTGGCCAAGGCCGGCAAGCCGCTGCTGATCATCGCCGAGGACGTGGAGGGCGAGGCCCTGGCCACTCTGGTGGTCAACAATCTGCGCGGTATCGTCAAGGTCTCAGCGGTCAAGGCGCCCGGCTTCGGCGATCGTCGCAAGGCGATGCTGCAGGATATCGCAATTCTCACCGGTGGCACCGTGATCTCGGAAGAGGTCGGCCTCTCCCTCGAGAAGGCTGCCCTGGACGATCTGGGTAGTGCCAAGAAGGTAACCATCTCCAAAGAGGAGACCACCATCATCGATGGCGCCGGTGTCGAGGGCGACATCAAGGCCCGCGTCGAGCAGATCCGTGCCCAGATCGAGGAGACCTCCTCCGATTACGATCGCGAGAAGCTGCAGGAGCGAGTGGCCAAGCTGGCTGGCGGTGTTGCCGTAATCAAGGTGGGTGCCGCCACCGAGGTCGAGATGAAAGAGAAAAAGGCCCGTGTCGAGGATGCCCTGCACGCCACCCGCGCCGCTGTCGAGGAGGGAATCGTCCCCGGCGGCGGTGTCGCCCTGGTGCGTGCGCTGCAGGCGATCGACAAGTTGAGCGGAGAGAACCACGATCAGGACGTGGGTATTGCAATTGCCCGCCGTGCCATGGAAGAGCCGCTGCGACAGATCGTCGGCAATGCGGGCGGTGAGCCCTCGGTGGTGCTGGACAAGGTACGCGATGGTGAAGGCAACTTCGGCTTCAACGCCAGCAACGACGAGTATGGCGACATGATGGAGATGGGTATCCTGGATCCGACCAAGGTTACCCGTTACGCGTTGCAGAACGCCTCTTCCGTGGCTGGACTGATGGTCACCACCGAGTGCATGGTGGCCGAGGAGCCGAAAGAGGAAGCCGCACCGCCGATGGGTGACATGGGCGGCATGGGCGGTATGGGCGGTATGATGTAAAATACCCCCAAAGTGGTAGTTCGCTGCCAAAGCCCCACGCCTTCGAAGGCGTGGGGCTTTTGTTTTTCTGCGGGTAAATGTTTTCCCTCTCCTGCCGCTAATTTTAACTGGTTGGAGTTGTTTCTGTTTGACGAAAGGAGGCGTCTTTCAATCGGGGAAAAATCATGTTCAGGAATATTGGTATCTCGCAGCGCTTTGTTATCGCGACAGTCCTGGCTGTCGTTGTCGTTCTAGCTGTCACCCTCTCGACCGCCTTTAACTTCATGGGTGGAGTCCTGCACTCTGCGGAAGAGAATGAAATGCAAGAGATTTTCGAGACCGTGGTGGCAGGGATCGAGTCGGAGGGGCGACTCGCAAAAGCGATGAGTGCCCTGGTTGCCGGTATTCCCGATGTCCAGAGCTATTTCGCCGATCGCGATCGTGAATCATTGGAGGAGCTCTTCGTGCCAGGATTTCAGGTATTGAAGAAGGAGTACGGGGTACGTCAGTTTCAATTCCACGAACCGCCGGCCACCTCATTTCTGCGGGTCCACAAACCGGCCAAATTCGGTGACGATCTCTCCTCGTTCCGCTTTACGGTGGTGGAGGGCAACAAAAGCAAAAAGGCCATCCAGGGCCTGGAAGTGGGTGTTGCCGGTCTCGGTGTGCGGGGATTGGTGCCCGTCAATCATGCCGGCGCGCATGTGGGCACCGTGGAGTTCGGCATGTCCTTCGGACAATCGTTTTTCGACGACTATGCCAATCACCATGAGGTCGACCTGGAGCTCTACATCAATCGCGATGGCGTGATGGATCGGTTTGCCTCCACCATGGAGGGCAATGACCTGGTCACGATGCAGGCCTTGAAAGGGTTGAGCGGCGGTAAGCACCTTTTCGACAAGGGCGAACTCGACGGTAACCCCGTCTCCTACTATGCGGCGACGGTGGAGAACTATTCGGGTGAATCGATCGGGGTGCTGGTGCTGGCAAAAGACCGCAGCTATTTCGCCGAATCCATGTCGAACCTGATGATGATGGTGGTTGGCCTGGGACTGGTCTCCGTGTTGGTGATCGGGGTGATGGTCTGGCTGATCAGCCGCGGCGTGGTAAAACCGATCAGCGATGCGGCCGGGGCAATGGAGGGTATTGCCTCCGCCGAGGGCGATCTCACGGTGCGCATGGATGAGTCTGGGGCCGACGAGGTGACACGGCTTTCACGGGCCTATAACCGCTTTGCCGAAAAGACCGAGGCGATGATCAACAAGGTCTCCAGGGCGACGGGAAATCTGAGTCTCCGCATCGGCGAGTTTGCCACCCTGGCCGAGCAGACCCGGGACGGCATCAACAAGCAGCATGAACAGACAACCCAGGTGGCGACGGCAATGACGGAGATGTCGGCCACCGTCCATGAAGTGGCGCAGAATACCACCCAGACAGCGGAAGCCGCGCGCCAGGCCGACCAGCAGGCCAACGGCGGGCGCGAGGTGGTGAATGAAGTGACCCGCAGTATCGATACCCTGGCAACGGAGGTGGGTAAGGCGGTGGATACGGTGCAGCGTGTGGAGCAGGACAGTGAGCGCATCGGCTCGGTGCTCGACGTCATCCGCGGGATCGCGGATCAGACCAATCTGTTGGCCTTGAATGCGGCCATCGAAGCTGCCCGCGCCGGCGAACAGGGTCGCGGATTCGCCGTCGTGGCCGATGAGGTGAGAACCCTGGCCAAGCGAACCCAGGATTCGACCCAGGAGATTCAGGAGATGATCGAAAGCCTGCAGTCAGGTGTTCACGAAACCGTCTCGGTAATGAAGACCAGCCAGGAGCAGGCGGCCGAGAGTGTCGAGCAGGCAGGCCGTGCCCATGGTGCGTTGGAGGAGATTACCCGGGTGGTCGACACTATTTCGCAGATGAGTTCCCAGATCGCCACAGCGGCCGAGGAGCAGAGCGCGGTGGCGGAAGATATCAACCGCAACATCGTCGAGATCACCCATGTGGCGGAAGAGACCACCAACAACTCGGTCAAGAGCTATGAGGCGAGCGAAGGAATGTCGAGGGAGGTCGATCTGTTGAGCGGACTGCTGTCGGAGTTCAATACCAGCGATGCCCACTGCAGCCAATTGCAGCAGGCGATGGCGGCACACATGAGCTGGAAGACCAAGTTGCGGGGTTTCCTCGATGGCAAGGGCACCCTGGACGAACGGGTAGCCTTTGATCACAAGGCCTGTGGTTTTGGCGTCTGGTATGAAACCGTGGGACGCAAGGAGCTCTCACACATCAGCGAAATCAAGCAGATTGAGCAGCCCCACAGAGAGCTGCACGAGCTGATCAAGCGTATCTCCGATCTCAAGAACAAGGGAGATATGGAAGCCGCCGAGCGGGAATACCAGCGGGTAGGGCCTCTCTCTGACAGGATCGTGGAGATGATGCGGACGATTCAGAACAAGATCAATTGAGCTTCTCACCCAGTAACGCCCGCCCAGTCCGCAACGCGGACTGGGCGGGCGCTTGCTTATCTGTCTGACTGAATGGCATCAACCAGTAACCCGCCGCAGCCGACAACTATAAGGAGCGCTGAGAGCGCAGCAACACCCAGCATTGAGAAGAAACCATCCCAGCCCATGCTGTCGCCTGTCAAGACACAACAAATCAGGCTTGCCGGGGACATGAGACCGCATCCCGCGTCATCGGATTCCGATTGAGATACGAAGCAGACCGGCGCTGGGAATGCCGGTGCGAGACGGGTGAGCAAACAAGCCAAAGCATCACTGCTTGCAGGTGAAGTGTGTGTCGTGGTTGGGGGTTGAGAATAGACGACGCTCTCGCTGCAAACAGGCCCTGGTTAAATAAGCAGGAAAAAAACTGATAGACTGGCGCTCAATAGCGTTCAAGCAAGACCGGGCCTGACCATCTTGCATCGATAGACGCCACGAGCAACGGATCTCTTCCCCTATCGATCGATGTGGGAGGGGCTACCCTGATGAAGCGATGGGCATTTGAGTGAATCTGCAACAAGAGAGAGAAAAACTGTGGCAGGAGTGGCAGGAGAAGCTGGCAGAGGCGGGGCTGCCGGTTCCCCGGGAGGCTGAATTTCGCGACACTGCCGCCAAGGTGTGGGAGGCAAGCGACTATGTGGCGCAGAACGCGCAGCGCTTCCCTGAACTGCTTGTGGAACTCTATCGACAGGGGGCGTTGAACAGCAGCTTCAAGGATGGGGAGATGGCGCGACTGCTGGCGATCGAACTCGATGATGTCGATGACGAGGCATCGCTCGCCCGTGTCTTGAGGCTGTTCAGGCGCCGCCAGATGGTACGCATAATCTGGCGTGATCTGGGCGGGTTGGCGCCCCTGCATGAGACCCTGGAGGATCTTTCGGCAGTTGCCGATGCCGCCATCGAGATGGCGCTGCAGAAGCTCTATGGCTGGATCTGTACTCAGATGGGGAGACCGAGAAACCAGGCTGGCGAGGTGCAGTCCCTGGTTGTCCTCGGCATGGGTAAACTGGGTGCCCGGGAGCTCAACCTCTCATCGGATATCGACCTGATCTTCGCCTACCCCGAAGAGGGCTACACCGACGGCCCGCGGCAATATACCAATGAGCAGTTTTTTATCCGCCTCTGCCAGCGCCTGGTTCAGGTGCTCGATAACCACACCGGAGATGGCTTCGTTTTCAGGGTCGACACCCGTTTGCGCCCCTTTGGCGGTGCCGGACCCCTCGCCATGAGCTTCTCCGCCATGGAGAGCTACTACGGTTCCCAGGGAAGGCAGTGGGAGCGCTATGCCATGATCAAAGCGCGCGTGGTGGCGGGTGATCGCACTGCCGGAGCTGAGTTGATGGCGCTGCTGCGCCCGTTTGTCTATCGCCGTTATCTCGACTTCGGGGCCATCGAGTCCCTGCGTGAGATGAAGCAGCTGATCAGTAATGAACTGCACAAAAAGGGTATGGATGCCAATATCAAGCTGGGCCCGGGCGGGATCCGAGAAATCGAGTTTATCGGCCAGGCATTCCAGCTGATACGCGGCGGGCGTGACAAGACGCTGCAGATTCGCCCCATCCTGCAGGTGTTGCAGTGTCTGGAGGAGCGCGGGTTGCTGCCGGCCTATACGGTTCAGGAGCTGAGTGACGCCTATCGGTTTCTGCGGCTGGTGGAGAATCGCCTGCAAGCCTGGCAGGACAGGCAGACCCACCTCTTACCGAGCGACGAAGCGGGCAGGCTGCGCCTGGCGCGTTCCATGGGATACCGGGAGTGGGATGGTTTTTTTGCTCAGCTCGAGCAGTATCGGAAGCGGGTACAGGGCCACTTCGACATGGTCTTCGCCGCGCCCCATACCTCGAGTGATGAGGAGAGCCAGCCGCTGATCAGGGTCTGGCAAGAGGCCTATGATGATGAGCAGGCGGTATCGGCGCTAGAGGAGGCGGGCTTCAGCCAGGGCAGGGCGGCGTTACAGCTATTGCAGAAATTTCGCGGCAGCCATGCCTATCGCAGGCTCAGTTCCAAGGGGCAGGAGCGGCTCGATCAATTAATGCCGCTGCTGTTGCAGGCGGTGGGCCAGTCGGAGCGGGCCGACGATGCACTGCAGCGGGTGGTGGGCCTGCTCGAGGCGATTACCCAGCGCACCGCCTATATCGCGCTGTTGGTGGAGAATCCCCTGGTGCTCTCGCAGCTGGTAAAGCTCACCGCGGTCAGCCCCTGGGTCGCCAATATGCTGACCCGCCATCCGATCCTGCTGGATGAGCTGCTCGACCCCCGTCGTCTCTACTCTCCGTTGAAACGCAATGCCTTAAGCGTGGAGTTGAGTGATCTGCTGTCACGGGTCGATGAGGATGACCTCGAAAGTCAGATGGAGCTGCTGCGCCTGTTCGCGCAAAGCAATCGACTGCGGGTGGCGGCGGCGGATATCGCCGAGCAGATACCGTTGATGGTGGTCAGCGATTTCCTCACCTGGATAGCCGAAAGCGTCATCGAACAGGTGATTCGGCTCAGCTTTCGGGAGCTGGTTCGACGTCATGGCCGGCCTCCGGGGCTGGCGCCGGAGGAGACCGGTTTTGCGGTAGTCGGCTACGGTAAACTGGGTGGCATCGAGCTGGGTTTCGGTTCCGATCTCGATATGGTTTTCCTCCATGGCTGCAGCGACAGAAATGCCTTCACGGACGGCGACAGGGCGGTCTCCGTGGATGTCTTCTATGCCAGGCTGGCGCAGCGTTTCATTCATATCATGACCACGCGTACCCCGTCGGGCATCCTCTACGATGTGGATATGCGGCTTCGACCCAACGGCAATTCCGGGATGATGGTCAGCTCTCTCGAGACCTTCGAAACCTATCAACGCAACAGTGCATGGACCTGGGAGCATCAGGCCCTGGTGCGGGCGCGGGTGGTAGCCGGGGATGAGCGAATCAATGATCGTTTTCAGGCGATCCGGCGCGCTGTGCTCAGTGAAAAGCGTGATCCTGGGCAGCTGCAGGGCGAGGTGGTCGATATGCGCGAAAAGATGCGCAGCAGCCTGGATAGGAGCGATCAGAAGACATTTGACCTCAAGCAGGGTAGAGGCGGTATCGTCGATATAGAATTTATGGTTCAATACACGGTCCTCCGGTGGGCGCATGACTATCCCGATCTCCTGGTCTGGAGCGATAACATTCGACTGCTGGAAACCCTGAGCAAGCTCGGTCTGCTCGACGATCACGCGGCGGAGCGAATGATGGGGATCTACAAAGTGCTGCGCGCCGCATACCACCGCAGCGCGTTGCAGGATCTGCCGGCCTTGGTGGAGAGTGAGAAACTCTCAGAAGAGCGGGCGCTGGTGCAGGACATCTGGTCCTGTCTGATGCAGAACAAGAAAACTGAACGAGAGATGTTCCAATGATGTCGACAATGGCGGATCGAGACGGAGTCATCTGGCTCGATGGCAAGATGGTCCCCTGGCGCGAGGCCAAGACCCATATCCTGACCCATACCCTGCACTATGGCATGGGTGTATTCGAGGGGGTGCGGGCCTATCATGCCGAGAAGGGAACTGCCATCTTCCGCCTCCAGGACCACACCGACCGGCTGTTTCGCTCCGCCCTTATCCTCAACATGCCGATGCCCTTCGACAGGGAGACCCTGAATCAGGCGCAGCTGGCGGCGGTCAGGGAGAACAATCTCGATTCCGCCTATATCCGGCCGATGTGTTTCTACGGCTCCGAGGGGATGGGATTGCGAGCCGACAACCTGAAGGTCCACTGCATGGTGGCCGCCTGGGAGTGGGGCGCCTACCTGGGTGCGGAGAACATGGAGAAGGGAATCCGTATCCGCGTCTCCTCATTCACCCGTCACCATGTCAACATCACCATGTGCCGGGCCAAGGCAAACGGCAACTACATGAACTCCATGATGGCGCTCCAGGAGGCGCTGCACGACGGCTATGACGAAGCGCTGATGCTGGATGCGGAGGGCTATGTCATGGAGGGATCCGGAGAAAACATTTTCATTGTCAGGGATGGCGTGATCTATACCCCCGACCTGACATCGGCGCTGGACGGCATCACCCGCAAGAGTGTCATTGCGTTGGCCGAAGAGCGGGGCTATAAAGTGGTCGAGAAACGCATTACCCGGGACGAGGTCTATATTGCGGACGAAGCGTTTTTTACCGGCACCGCGGCGGAGGTGACGCCGATCCGCGAAGTGGACAATCGCCCCATCGGCAACGGCGGGCGCGGCCCGATCACGGAGATACTGCAGAAAAGCTACTTCGACCTGGTTCACGGTCGCCTGGACGCTCACCCGGAATGGCTCGCTTATGTCTGATCAGGAGCATCGAACATGACCCAAACAGAGACTCAAATGGCCCAGCAGGAGCCGCAGAAGGTGACGCGAAACGACCTGCCTCTGAGTTGTCCCAGGCCGGGGGAGGCCCTGGCCGGACTCCACCCCCGTGTCTATCTGCCGATCGAAAAGACCGGCAGTGCAACCTGCCCCTATTGCGGTGCCCGCTACCAACTCAGCGATTAAATGTACGCTACCCGGCCACTCGTCCCGGTGAACCAAGCGCGCTTGCTCCCTGGCGCTGTTGAGCAAACCCAGTCGGGTCAAGCTGGCGCAAGCTGCCGATAAAAACCTACTCGTTCTGCGTATTTGGCAAGGCTTGGCCTGGGTTCAGGTGGTCTATACTCGAGCCTTCAATTGATGCTCCGAGGTTGGTATGCGGGCATGAAGCCAAAAAAAAGATGGGGTATCCATATGGTGATCGTTTCGCTTGGTTCTGGATCGGCAAGGTTGCTGATAGTTATGGCACTCAACCTGTCGTTGGCCGCTTGTCAGCAGCAGGGTGGCGCGAACAACGATGCTCCTCCGTCCGACACTGGCGGGCAACAGGCAGTGGAGGTTGAGATCGCAGAGCGCAGGCATGCGCAACCCGTTTCGGTCAACTATCCGGAGACAGGGGTCGATGTCGGATGGGGTTGGGACTCGGAAGAGGGGGTGCCACAGCCCAACGTCTGTATCGAGTACTCCGTCGAGGAGGACAAGGGACAGACCAAATATATGACCATGACCGAGGTCTCCGACAGCCGTGAACTGATGCAGAGCATGAACATCTCCGCCGCTGCATCGGTAAAGACCATCGCTTACAAGGCCAGCGGCAGCGCCAAGTTTGCCAAGAACACCAAGATCAACAGCTTCAGCTCGAATTTTGTGTTGAATGTCTCGGTGGACAACGGGGTGCGCTATGCAACCCCGCTGCTGCCCGGCAGCCGGGGAGAGATCAAGGATCCCGAGACCAGGAAGACCCTGCCCGACGCCGGCTCGATCCGCCTGACCTCCGAGGCGCTGCGGCTGGCGAAAAAACGTGATCTCACCGCCTTTCTCAATCTCTGTGGCGACTCCTATGTGGCGGCGCTCTATGGCGGTGCGCGCCTGACCGCGGTTATCACCGTGGCAACCAGCAGTAAGCAGGAGAAGACCCAGGCATCGACCAGTTTCAGCGGCTCCGGCTGGGGGGTCAGCCTGAAGGCGAGCGCCAAGGGAGAGTCGGTGGGGTCGATCAGCAACGAGCGTATCACCATGCGTTTCCATCAATCCGGCGGACGCAAGGACAAGATCCCCGCCACCAAGGGGGATCTGCTCGAGAAGCTCGACAGCCTCACCACCGAGGCCAGCGACTATCCCGCCTACTATCGCCTCACCCTGATGCCCTATACGGCGCTGGCGAACTGGCCGGAAAGGAGCCTCCCCCTCGATCTCTCGGAAGAGGAACAGCTGGCTGATTACTGGGCAGGTTATGCCACCCTGTATGAAGATCTGGAACATATCCTCGGCCAACCCGAGAAGTTTCAGGTGATCAATGAAAACGGGCAACTGGTTCCGTTGGTCAAACAGGGTGGGGACCATGATAGGCTGAAAACAGTACAGGATCAGGTGCGGGCGATCTTGATTCGCCTGCAGCAAGCTGCCCTGCAGTGCAGCATGCCTGAAGAGGACTGCAACTTCCGCCAGGCGTCCTACCTCTCGCCCTATGCCTTCCGCATTCAGATGCCTTTGCCCATCGATATCACGGAGGCGAACAAGCAGTGTCCCTGTGCTGACGGTGAAGCGAAGGGTGAGCAAGCGGAAAACAGGGCGCTACTTGTCGATTACTATATCCGCACCCCGGTCAAACGCCGTTGCCTCAACAACCCGGTGGAACCGGGTTGTCTGAGCAATGCCGAGATCGATCGCTGGGAGGAAAGAGTTGGCAAACAGCCGATCGAGTTACCGGATGGCGACACGGCCAAGAGGCTGCTCGATCTCATCGACAGGGAGGGAAAGGAGAGCTATGAATGGTTGCATGTTATTGAACATCCGCCCTATGCCTGGCTGGATCCCGCCAAGCTCGAGGAGGATCAAAAGCCGCTGGATAAGCTGATAGCCTTGTTAAAATAGTGATTGATTGCTTGACCCTCTTCACAATGCATTGGTGCAGTTTTTGTCAACGCCAAGATAGCGGTTAGTATCTGGCGGCAATCGAGCGGGTCAAACAACGATCTAAGATGTGAGATGACCAAAGCAACCCCTTACCATCGGCCTCCATTCAGATGGTGACGGCTAGAGGATAGTTTGATAGAGATGCCAAAATTCAGCCTTTTGACTTGGGCGGTCATAGTCGTCGCCCAGATAACCTACGGTCTGTTGGTATTTGCGATAACCCGCAGCTACTATCAGGATGGACAGGTCGCCGTAGATCAATCCCTGCCTGCCGCGAGGGATGTTTCGCCTCACCCGCAGGTGGGCGCTTTTGATGCCACGCTGCAGCCTGAAATGAAAGTTCAGCCGTCGGCGGAGGTGTTGCCCACCGATGACCCCGCCTTGATTGCAAGGCTCGCGGATGACTATTTTATGCAGAAGGATTACCCGCAGGCCATCGAACTCTACGAGCGTGTACTGCAGATCGACCCGGACGATGTCGAGACCTATAACGATCTTGGATTGTCACTCTTCTATACCGGCCAGTCCGGGCGGGCTTTACAGGCGTTGCAGACAGGGGCGGCAAAACAGCCGGATTTCCAACGCATCCAGTTGACCCTGGGATTCGTGCAGACGCAATTGGGGGACAAGGAGGCGGCTGCAGCCGCGTTCAGAAAGGCGATCGAGTTGGGAGCGGATAACAGAGTCGGCCTTGAAGCCAAGCGCATGCTAAGTGAAATTGAGTAGCCGGATTTAGGACCGATTCATCCCAATCGCCGAGAGAAGAGACAGCCCCGCCAGCGCGAATTCCAAGGTTGAAGGCATCTGGTTACTGCCTGATCCTCGTCTGCGGATTCATGTCGATTTCACCGTTGCTTTCCAGCCCGCCAATCCTGCCGCCGCCGGGATTGATAATCACGGGCACCACCTTTTGAAATAGAGGCCTGCGGACGAATTGCGGACCCGGGATACGGGCTTGCTGCCAGGGGTGATAAATTATACCTCTCCATAGGGATATGAAATAATTACCTTGTAAACAATATTCTCTACCCTCCGCCCCGAAATATTCCAGATGTCTCAAACAGCTGATGGTCATTTAGAAGCGGCAGCCTAATGCGTGATTCAAGTCAGAACAGGCCCCATGTGTGCCTCTTTATTCTCAAGTTCGGAGATGGCGGTGTAGAGCGCATGATGGTCAATATTGCCCGGGGGCTGTCGATGATCGGCGTCCGCGTGGACTTTATCGTCAAAGAGACTCAGGCGCCCTATCTGCATCTGTTGCCGGCACAGGTGCGCATCATCAGGTTTCAGGTGTCGAAGCAGAAAGCGGCACTGCCGAAACTGATCGACTATCTCAAGACCAATGATCCGGATATTGTGCTCTCCGCAAAGATCCCGGATGACCAGATAGCGTTGCAGGCGAAGCGGCGCCATAGCGGTCGGACCCGTTTTTTTCTGCGCCCGGGCACGGCGCTGATATCGAGGATGAAGGCGCGTGGAACCCATCCCCTTCGCCGTTGGTTGAAGACCAGGCAGCTGAGCTCGCTCTTTACCGCGGCGGATGGCGTC
The DNA here is from genome assembly GCA_003094535.1 of gamma proteobacterium symbiont of Ctena orbiculata. GTDB lineage: Bacteria > Pseudomonadota > Gammaproteobacteria > Chromatiales > Chromatiaceae > Thiodiazotropha. The sequence goes on from NATV01000167.1 coordinate 14,970, forward strand.
GTCGCAGTCTCCCAGGGGGTGGCGAACGAGGTGGTGGAGCTCAGTGCCATTCCGTGGGAGAAGATCAGTGTCATCAAGAATCCCACCATCACTCCGGAGCTCTACCAGCAGGCGGAGGCGGCTGTCGACGAACCCTGGCTGGCGGCGGATCAGCCCCCGCTGATCCTAGGCATCGGGGGGTTGCGCCGGCAGAAGGATTTTCCGACCCTGCTGCGCGCCTTTGCCCTGGTACGGAGGCAACTGCCCTGTCGCTTGATGATCCTCGGGCAGGGAAACAAACGGGAACAGTTGTTGGATCTCGCCCGGGAGTTGGAGTTGGGCGACGATTTTCGTCTCCCCGGTTTTGTTGAGAATCCCTATGCCTACCTGAACGGGGCGAAGTTGTTTGTCCTCTCGTCCCTGTGGGAAGGATCGCCTAACGTGCTTACCGAGGCGATGGCGCTCGGAACCTCCTGTGTGAGCACCGATTGTCCCTCCGGGCCCCATGAGGTTACCCGTGGCGGGGAAGTGGCGCCGCTGGTGCCCATGGGCGATGTGGAGCGATTGGCACAGGCGATGCTGCGGACCCTCAGGGAGCCGCTGGATCCGCAGCGCCTCAAAGAGGCGGTCAGCGACTATACCCTGGTGAAGAGCGCCAGTAGTTATTTGGCTGCCTTTGGTTTCGTCAGCGAAGTGTCGATCGATGACTAGTCAACCGCGCATCGCCTGTTTCCTCGCCACCTCGGGACACAGCGGTGTCGATCGTGTCGCGCGCAACCTTCTGCCGGGTCTGGCGGAGGCGGGATATCCCGTGGATCTGCTGAAGATCCGGAACCACGGGCCCAATCTCGAGGGGGGGCGAACGGATAACCTCCGGGTCGTCGAGTTCAAGGCACGGCATGTCTATACGGCGCTGCCCGAACTCGTGAGCTACCTGAGGCAATCCAGACCCGCAGTACTTTTAACGGACAAGGACCGGGTCAACAGAACGGCGATACTGGCCCATGCATTGAGTGGCGGCAAGAGCCGCCTGGCGTTGCGCAACGGCACCACGGTGAGCGTCAACCTCGCCAGCAGGGGTGTATTCGACCGCTTCGTGCAACGCAACTCGATGCGCCATTTCTATCGTCGGGCTGACGCCATCCTAATGCCCTCCAAGGGGGCCGCCGACGACTTCGCCTCGACCATCGGTCTCCCCAGGGAGCGGATTGCGGTAGTGCCCAGCCCGATCATCACCCCCGGATTTCTGCGCCAGCTCGATCAACCCCTGGACCACCCCTGGTTCGCGCCCGGGGAGCCGCGGGTCATCCTCGGGGTGGGCGAACTCTGCCGTCGCAAGGACTTCACCACCCTGATCCGGGCCTATGCCCAGTTGGTTGAGAGCTACGACTGCCGTCTGCTGATCCTCGGCGAGGGGCGCGCCAGGGATAGGCTGCAGCAGGAGATCGACCGGCTGGGGCTTGGGGGTCGCATCGGCCTGCCGGGCTTCGTCGCCAATCCCTATCCCTATATGAAGCGGGCCTCCCTGTTTGTTCTCTCCTCTTTGTGGGAGGGTATGCCGGTAGTACTCATCGAGGCGATGGCCGCGGCGACACCGGTGGTTGCCACGGACTGCCCCAGCGGACCGGCGGAGTTGTTGAGCGGCTTGTCCGCCGAGCTTCTGGTGAAACCGCGCGATGCTTCCGCGCTGGCGCGAGCGATGGCGGGTCAACTGGACAATCCGCTTCCCGGGCCAGCGCTATTGGCGGCGGTCGATGCCTATCGGCTGGAAAACAGTGTCGCGGCCTATCTCAAGGCGATGGGATTCTCCGTTGAATGAAGAGCCGGTCAGATCGTTTGCTCGCTAAGGAAGCGACAAACTGCTAAAGTGCGCATCATAAACTGCGTAAATACCCTTTTCAATTATTTTTATCGCTATGGGACCATCGATGTCGGAGACACCGAAGATAATCGTGGTCGGCGGCGGTGCCGCCGGTCTGGAACTCGCCACCCGCCTGGGGCGGAGACTTGGTAAGCGGAAGCGGGCGCAGATCACCCTGATCGACGCCACCCGCACCCATGTCTGGAAACCGCTGCTGCATCAGGTGGCGGCGGGTACCTTCGATCCGGATCAGCACGCCCTGGGATACCTGGCCCATGCCCGTTGGAACCACTACCGTTTCCGCCTCGGCGTCATGTCTGACCTGGACCGGGTTGAGCGCAGGGTTATCCTGGCTCCACTCCGCAACGACAAGGGGGAGGAGTTGATCCCCAGCCGCAGCTTCTCCTACGACTACCTGGTCTTCGCCATCGGCAGCGTGAGCAATGACTTCGGCATTCCCGGGGTCAAGGAGCACTGCCTGATGCTCGACACCAAGTCACAGGCCAGCGCCTTTCAGCAGCAGTTGCTGGAGGCGTTGATCCGCGCCAATACCCAGAAAGCGCCGTTGCAGGAGGGGCAGCTCGACGTGGCCATCGTCGGTGCCGGGGCAACCGGTGTGGAGCTGGCGGCCCAGCTCCATCAGGTCACCCGTCAGATCGCCCAGTACGGGTTCGAGACCATCGAGCCGGACCGCCATGTACGGTTGCATATCCTTGATGCCGGTCCGCGTATTCTCCCCGCCCTGCCTGAGAAACTCTCCGGTCAGGTTCATCAGGAACTGGAGCGCCTGGGTATCCAGGTCCATGTCTCGGAGATGGTCACCCGGGTGACGGCCGACGCGGTCCATACCGCCTCCGGACTGGTGATCCCGGCAACCATCAAGGTCTGGGCCGCCGGCATCAAAGGCCCCGACTTTCTCGCTGACCTCGATCTCAGTGTCAACCGCATCAACCAGCTGAAGGTCAATCCCGATCTGACCCTGGAGGACGATGAGCGCATC
>NATV01000168.1 GCA_003094535.1 gamma proteobacterium symbiont of Ctena orbiculata
ATTTATTCCTTTTAATTCAATTGGATGATTAATTGGTACAGCTCTTGCTCATGTACTGATCATTTGCCTCGTTCCAATAAGGACCAAGCGAACTGAGTCTGCCTGACCGGAGGCTAGATGGCCTATGAGCGGTGATGCTGGAATTGAACTTAGAATTAGCTGGCGATTGCTAATACTGATATTCGCTGGAACGATTCTGATCCTTCTGACAGCCTGGAGCGGTGTTGAGTATTACACATCGCAGTCCTCCTTTTGCGGCGGCAGCTGCCATACCATGACGGAGCAGTATGAAGCCTGGAAGACAAATTATCATCACAACAGCAACAATCCCGATGGCATGCAGGCAGAGTGTATCGACTGCCATTTTCTCCCCGGTGAAAACCATTCGTTGAAAGCTAAGTTCGAGGGTTTGCGCCATCTCGCCGCCTATCTTTACGATCCCGACGCACCGCTGCCCATACGGCCGGTCATCCCGGATGGCGCCTGTCTACAGTCCGGCTGTCACGACCGCGAACAACTGGCGCCGCAGGAGATCCGGTTTACAGAGAGGGTCCGCTTCAAACACGGCATCCACTTCAGCGACGAGGCCCTGGATGGGCATCAGATTACCTGCGATACCTGCCACTTCAAGACAACCGAAAACAAACATTTCGAGGTTCCTGAAGATATCTGCTTTCTTTGTCATCTTAAACTGGAAAAACCCACGCTTGATAGAGCGGAAGTCGCGGGTGGCGAGATTAAAAAAATCACCTTTGTCAACAAGCCGGCAATCGATTTCAATCAAGGGGTCTCCCGTTGTGACATCTGCCACACGATACCCACGCGATCACTACAAAGCCAACTGCAGGCAGGAGATCCCGCCAGCACCAAGAAACCGATCACCCATCAAACCATACAGAAGTCCGGCGTAGCCTGTGAGAGTTGCCACTTCGAGGTGGTGAGCGGAGAGGGAGAGATCGATACCGGCAATGTCGTCTCCAACGGCTGTCTTACGTGCCACAACCGGAGCCAGACCCTGCTGGCGACCGCGGGTGACCGTGATCTTATGCATGACAAGCATATACCCGACAAGGCCGACTGCTTCGATTGCCACAGTGTGATCGAACATAGGAACAGAACCGATCATCTCGATTTCGTGCGCAATGATTGTCAGCTCTGCCACGTTGATCAGCACAAGTACCAAAAGTTATTGCTTTCAGGCGCTCCGGTTGGCGAGGACATCTCGGGTGATCCGCATCTTATGTACGAGGTGAATACAAACTGCATGGGCTGTCACCTTAAGAAGACGCTAAGTAGAGGGCATGACGTAAGAACCGCTTCTGGAGATACCTGCGCTGCCTGCCATACCGAGCAGCACAGAAAGATGCTCAGTGACTGGAAGAGTTTGCTGAGCGACGAGGTGGCTGATGTGGAAGAGGTCGAGCAGGAAGCCAGGGCACTCTTCGCTGAACTAAAGGATAGATTGGACAATCAGAGTTTGGCCCAAGCGGAGCAAATGCTCGCCAAGGGCGGAGAGCTTCTCAATATTGTACGCGTTGGAAACGGCGTACATAACAAAAAATATGCGGTAAACATTCTCGATGGCGCATTCGCCAATTTCGAAGACACCATTGAACTATTGGAAGAGACAAATGGCAGTGAAAATTTAGCAGCAAACAGACAATCAACCATTGCGGAGGGCGAGGAGATGCTTAGGAGAATACGATATGAGTGACAATAAAACACCAGACATCAACCGTCGCAAGTTTCTCAGTGGCGTGGGCACGGCCGCGGTGGGCGCCGCGGCATTGGCGACACCAAGGGTGAATCTCGAAGCGGCTCAAGCAAAAGCGCCTCGTTGGGCGATGGTGATGGATCTGAGGCGCTGCATAGGCTGCAGGGCATGTACTGTTGCCTGCAAATCGGAAAACAACGTCTCTTTGGGCCGCTTCCGGGCGGTTATCCAAGAGAAAACCATGGGTACCTTTCCAAATACCAAAAAGGAGTTCTTGCCGCTGATGTGCAATCACTGCGAGGGCAATGAGAAAGATGGTGTTCCCCCTTGCGTGAAAATATGTCCGGAGTATCCAGGCAAACGGGCCAAGTTCAAAACAGCTGATGGCAAGACAATACGTTATCGCACAGGTGCGACCTACAAGCGTCCTGATGGCATGATCCTGATAGACAAAGAAAAATGCATCGGCTGCGGCAAGTGCCTCGATGCCTGCCCTTATGGGGTACGTTCATTTGATCCCTTTGTCAAAGCGGGTGGTGACCAGACAAAGCAGGCCGCGGACAAGTGCGATCTCTGTGCGCATCGTGTCGATAACGGGATCGAACCCTCCTGTGTCAACACTTGCCAGGGCCGCGCGCGAATTTTCGGCGACCTCAACGATCCGAACAGCGAAGTCTCCAAGCTTGTAAAAGCGCACAACCTGGCCAAGGCCGACAATGTACTGCTTCCGGAAGAGGGAACCAATCCGCATGTGTTTTACATCGATCCCGACAACATGTTGAAAACCCTCTATACACAGCGAAAGAAGGGCAAACTGGACCACTTTGTGGACCAGATACCATAGACCCTGAGAGCCTGTATCGAGAGAGGAATTGATATGAAAAAGTTAAATCGTCGTGATTTCATGAAACTGACCGCCGGCAGCGGTTGCGCATTGGCCGCCGGCTTGGGTTGCAGTCGGAGCGCATTTTCCGGTTCGCTAAAACTACAGGAAGGCGGCAAGGATTTTTCACCGACAACCGGCAAGGAGAGACAGGCGATCCCCACAGCCTGCTGGCAGTGCGTAACCAGAGACTCCATGATCGGATATGTAGAGGACGGTCGTCTGGTAAAGCTCGAAGGGCATCCCGATTCGATCCGCACACTCGGCAAACTCTGCGCCAAGGGACAGGCGGGCATCAACCAGGTCTACTTTCCGGACCGGATTCTCTACCCAATGAAACGGGCAGGCAAGCGTGGCGAGCACAAGTGGAAACGGATCTCCTGGGACGAGGCCCTCGATCTGATTGTTTCCAAGCTAAAACCCCTACGCGATGCAGGTACCCCTGAACTGTTCATGTACCAGTACGGCAGACACAAGGCATCCCAGGCAGCAACCATGTACGACTTCATGCAGGCCTACGGCAGTGGCACCATCGGCAACCACACCTCTGTCTGCGAGGCGGCAAAATGGGTAGGACAGGAGAGCCTGTGGGGCGGCATGTATGACAACTGGGATTATGACAATACCGATTATGTTGTGATCTTCGGCAGCAACCAGTTTGAGACCCATACCAACCACATTCCCACCTCCCAACGCCTGATCCGGGCCAAGGTTGATCGGGGCGTACCCCTGTACGTCTTCGATGTGCGCCTGACAAACACCGCAGCCAAGGCAGACCAGTGGGTACCGATCAAAGTTGGGCATGACGGACTGGTGATGCTGGCGATGTGCAACGTTATCATGAACGAGAAGCTCTACCGGAAGGACCACTTCAAGTTCATGCGTGTCAGCGAAGACTACAAGGCGACTGTCGATGAGAAGATAGCGGCCGTAAAGAAGAATGTCGCCACCTACACCCCCGAGTTTGCGGAGCAGCACAGCGGCGTGCCTGCCGATACCATACGCAAGATCGCACGCGGTTTCGCCAAGGCCAAGTCAGCATGCCTGGTCACCTACCGCGGAACGGTAATGCACTATCATGGCGCCGATCAGGAGCGGGCGGCGATGCTGTTGTCGGCCATCACCAACAATCTCGATCGCCCGGGCGGTCGTGTCATGGGTGTCGGCGCGGGCTGGAAATCCCCCTCCTCCCCCAAGGCGAAGGTCCACAAGACACTCCACGTCAAGGATGGATTTCCGGGGGAAGCGGCCTACCCGACTCACCATGTGAGCCACCAGGTGCTGCCGATGATCAAGGATGGCAACGCGGGCCGCCCGAAGGTCTACTGGTGGAGCTGCTACAATCCCGGATTCATCAATGGCGACAACAGGGAACTGCAATCGATTCTGCAGGATGAGCGTATTATCCCCTTCCTGATCACCACCACCATCGTCTACGACGAGTCATCCCAGTATGCGGACTTGATCCTGCCCGATGTCACCTACCTGGAGCGCTGGGATTGGGAGGACATGGTGTCGGCAAACCAGATTGCCGAGTTCTACATCCGCCAGCCATTGGTGAAACCATTGGGCGAAGCACGCTGCCAGGGCGATGTCTGGCCCGAGCTGGCCAAGCGCATGGGCTTTGAACTGGCCTACTCGAGCAAGGAGGACTTCGTGCGTCAGTCCTGCGAGATGACACCCGGTGTGCGCGAGGCCGGAGGCTTCGAGTATATGAAGAAGCATGGGGTGTGGCACGATCCGAATGCCAAACCCAACTACGGCTTCTATGAAACCAAGGTGGACGCAACCGGCGATGGCGTGATTCTCGACGAAAAGACCGGGGTCTACTGGAACTGGAAAAAGGCCGGCGTCAGCAGTGAAGCCGAGGCCAAGAGCAAAGGCTACCTGGGCACTAAAGGCGCAAAAAAGGCCTATGTCGCGCAAAATATCGACGGCACGGCCTACCTGGCCTACCCACCCAACACCAAGTTCGTCAAGGCGGGTTATCTCGACTTCTATTCAGACAATTTCGCCGCCAAGGGCTTACCGCCGTTCCCCGCCTATACACCGATTCCGGAACACCAGAAGATGGCGGAAGACGAGCTGAATCTCACCACCTACAAGGTGGCGGTGCATACCCATTCAAGGACCTCTCACTGCAAGTGGCTCACCGAGATCAAGCATGACAACCCCGGCTGGATCAATACCAAGACGGCCGATGAGCGCGGTATAAAGGACGGCGACAAGATCAGGGTCTACAACACCCTGGGTGAGATCACCACCACTGCGTACGTCACCGAGGGCATTATCCCGGGGGTGATTGCGATATCCCATCACCTGGGCCGTAAACACTCGGGAGTCTATGGCTCGGGCAACAGCTCTCCCACCCCGGGCGGCGCCGCGGCAGACCCTGATGTGAAGAACATTTGGTGGAAAAAGCATGGCACCCACCCCAACACCATCATCCCCAACTCATCCGATCCGATCAGCGGCACCCAGAGGTGGATGGACACCGTCGTCAGGGTAGCCAAGGTATAAATTGTCTGTCGTGATAGAGGAGAGCTGAAATGGGAACCGACTGGAATAAAATGGCCGATAACGCCAAATCTAGGAGTGACATTTACGGGTTATTGACCCTGGTGTTTCGGGAGGAACCCAGCGTGGCCTTCATCAATGAACTGAGGGGGCCTCGCTTGGCCGGGGCCTTCTCAGAGATGGACCTGGAACTGGGCGGATCATTTTACAGCGAATCCGTACCAGCCATAGCCGAACAACTCGCACTTGAATTTTCGCATCTGTTTATCGGTCCAGGACGACATATATCCGCCCATGAATCGATCTTCGCTGAAGTGGACGGTGATTCAGGTAGTTTATGGGGCGCAAAAACCGTTGAAGTGAAGAAGTTCATCGAGACAACCGGACTTGACTACGCTTCCCAGTTCACCGGGTTGCCTGATCATATCAGTGTCGAGCTTGAGTTCATGGAGAAACTGACCCTGTGGGAAGCCGCAAAATGGATCGAGATGGATCGCGAAAGCGCGGAGTACTGCCTCTCGATCCAGCGCATGTTCCTGCAACGGCATCTTCTGGATTGGATACCCAGCTTCTGTGATGCGGTAATCGCTCAGGCGGAACTTCCATTCTACCGGGAAATGGCTGAACTGACGAAAAATTACCTTGAGCTCGAAGAGCGGATCCTGGCAATTGAAACAGCTGCTTAGATCATCGGTACGATTCATCACAAAGAAACAATTGCTCCAAAGCATGTTATGAACCCGAAACGCCTTTTCACCTAAGGCGTTTCCGGGTCATTTTTTTGTTCCGTATCGTTTGCGTAGCACAATCTCCTGATCTGACTTCATACCAAGCTCTCTGCCTTCCCTTACCGCGAAGCCTGTTGGCGCACCCAGGTTCATGCGGTGGGCCGCCCACATGGCTCCAAGCAGTTCCGCTCTTGGCGCATAGACCAACAGCATGCCATCGCTGGCATCCACCACATGCTGGGTGAAACCTTCAACATCCTCCCGGCTTGGCAGATTGCCCACAACCGGAATACTTATATAACGCATACCAAGCGCCTCGGTCTCCTGTCGATGGTGGTGGGCACTCTTTTCCGGTGTGCCGAGATCGATTACGGTTTTGAATCCGAACGCACTCAGCTCCGCAATGCGGTTGAGGGGACGCCCCATGGTCGCCCGTAAATAAGGAATGGCGCGCCCAGGGTCAGGTATTGCGATCCCATACCCCATCCGTCCCGGCAGCTTTGATGAATGATGGTTCAGAATCTCGGGCAAGACTCTGCCATCCGGGGTAGTCAGGATCTCGCTATCATCCCTGTTGACTTCACCATCCCCCCACCAACCGCATGCATGGATATATCCAGGTGTTATTGTAATGGTGCAGGACAGAACCAGAATCGTGGTGAATCTCATTTGAATCTCAGGTTGCAAAACAAAGGGTGGTGCAGCTGCATGCCATACATGCATAGCATCTATCGCGCTACCTGTTCTGTTCAACTATTTTTGCATTGTCACTATTATAGAGTTGGTGACTCCTTATATCGAAGACATACCAGACAATAATGCTCATTATGATCATTTCCCCACCATCTTCGATCAGCGCAAATACTGGCTTGCCGAATGAAACCGCAATATGGAGCATATCGACCAGGCCGCCAAAGAACGCCAGGGAGATAACCAGGATAAAAAGATGTTTTGATATCTCTTTTCCTGAGTCGTCACTGTAAAAATAGGCCCCACCCACGAAGCTGAAAAGCAGAAAACCGACAGAAACAAACACCATCAGCTCCCCTAAATCCTGCGCCCTTAATCTGAATACTGGCTGAAGTTGGTGGTGGTTAGCCAAATATGAACCTATATTCTCATGGAGTTGCAATGAATCATCGAGGAGTAAATACAAAAACAGTAAAGACCAGGAAAAATAGATCATACGTTTGCTTTTTACTGCCAATACGAACAACAGCACTAAAATCCAAAACTCTTTGATATATTGATAGACTTCTGCGTACCCGAGATCCCTGTTAATTGAAAAAAGCGTGTTTGATTTCAAAAATAATTCAAAAATAATATGGACAACTATAAACGCCAGATCCGCAAGCAACAGTAAGATTAATAATTTAGTCGACCCTTTTTTGAACAAACTATTCATCCAATACTCTTATTCTAGGTTTTGCCGAAGAACCGGCTACAGGCGCCTTCACTTAAGCGATAGGCATCTTGAATCGAACATGATTGAACGAGTTAGATCCGATACTCTTCTATGGCAAGATTACAGGCAGCCCAGAAACCTTATTTACTATTTGAAGTTACGGTTTCTTCACTATCCTGTTCACTTTATTCCCCTCAATACATGACTGTCGATAACTAAAACCGAGCATGCCACTTGTCCTCTCAATTCCGTCTGCCTGCGTGAGCCAACCTATCCGCCGCTCATTTTGAAACTGGTGGCGGCGATCTCAGCTGTTCGATGGATCCCTGTTACATTGATTTATGCACCCCACTCTAGTGACCAGTCTCCAATTAGCTATATCCGGTCAATATATGCAATAAGATATAAAATATTAAATTATGCCCATTTCTATAAGGATAATTATCGATAAAAGCATGGCCAAGACAACCACACCCGCAACAATGTCATTTTTGGTTTTTTGTTTTACTGTTTTTTCCACATCACTGATGAATGATCTTTTGCTTTCAGCAAACCAGCCGTTTTTTTTCGAGTGATACCATGTTGCCGGTAAAACCACTAAGGCAAAAAGCAACACAGCTATCTTTACTATTGACTCCACGTTCTACCCGATTGCGATACAAAGTTAGGCGCTTCGGACCTTCGGACACACACCATATGTCTCCATTGCCTGCTCTATCTGACTCTGCTCAGTTGTTTCCGGAAACAACCAATAGCTTGGCGCAATGATGGGCTCGGCTTCCTCAACAATAACTTTGATAATACTACGGACAGGAAAATTCTCACCGCCAAGCTTGTGAAGCTCATTAAGCATTGACTCAAAGTCCGCATCAGTGCTTTCAACGATGGTTGCTTTTCCTGTTAACTTGAATCCTTTTTGTTTGAACACATCGATGAAACTTACGCAAACAGATGGATTGTCCTTGATATTCGCAACACTTTTTGGCGAAGCGATGTTTGCGATGAGAACGGCATCATCACCGTAGTGGATAAACATCTCCTTCGGCGAGACATTTGGAATACCGGCTGAAGTTACGGTAGCGAGCCAACACAGCACACTGCCCTCAATCGACTTCTTTATATTTTCATCCAGCATCGGACAAATTCTCCCTCATACAACGTTAATTTAAGCCACCGAGGATGGGGTCCGCAACCATCCCAGAAACCATCACGCCGAACACACCAATTACCAACAAGCGCATCGGCCACACATAGTGCATTGCAGATAGTTCAAGTCCTCTAGCATTCGTTTGAAGAACAATTGAAATGAATAACAATATGACAACCAAAGACTTATACAAAGCTGTATCTCTCATTGGCAGAACGGCAGTCCATTCAGTTATCTAACTTTATTAAATTGCAGGCAACTTGCACCGAAACAAACGTGCAACTTGCCTGCTATCTACGTGAGGGAGATTGGGATAAGAATTGGACAACCTCCCTGTCTAATTAATTTTTACACTAATTTTCATTTACTTACCAGTCATTTTCGAGCGGAATGACATCCAAACCGGGAACATAGCAGTGCGGCTTTTCAGGCAAGTTGCCTTCTATCAAGCGACTCGGGACATTATCCATTCTTGTATGCAGGAACAAAAATACTTCACGGCCTTACGGCGCCGTGAAGACCTGAGGGATTGTGACAGTAGCCGGAACGCTTCCTGAATCGAGTCGTGCCGTAAAGCTGGTTATCCCCGGATACCATCAGACTTGAGGCATCCTGTTTGTTGGGCATGCCACCAGGCAGTTATCACAACTGCTGTGCCGCCACTTTTTGCTTAATCTCCGGCAAGCCGAACGACAGCAGCGCCGCCACCAGCACGAAGCCCGCCGACCACCAGAGACAGCCGCTCAGCCCGTCGAGCTGGTAGACCAGTCCCGAGAGCACCGTGCCCAGCAGCCGCCCTCCTGCATTGGCCATGTAGTAGAAGCCCACGCTCATCGCCACCTTTTCGTGATCGGAGTAGGCCAGGATCAGGTAGGAGTGGACGGCGGAATTGATGGCGAAGACCACGCCGAAGAGGATCAAGCCGATCACCAGCACATAGTCGGCGGGCCAGCCCAACTGCAGACCGGTGGCGATGGCGATGGGAAACAGGGCCAGGAGAAAGGCCCAGAGCCTTGCCGTGCCGCCGCCCGGGCCCTGACCGTGGTGGCTGCGTTTGACCAGCCTGGGGACGCTGGCCTGGACGATGCCGTAACCGATGATCCAGATGGCCAGGTAGCCGCCCACCTGGGTGAACGACCACTGCAGCACTTCATAGAGAAAGACCGGCAGACCCACCACGAACCAGACATCGCGGGAACCGAAGAGAAAGAAGCGCGCCGCCGAGAGCCAGTTGATGGCGGCGATGTTGGAGAAGACCTGGGTGAATTTCGGTTTCGACTTCATCTTGCCCAGGCCGCTGGGCAGGAGTACGGCGGTGACGATCAGCACCAGCAGCAGCATCGCCGCCAGCACCGCCAGTGCTCCGCGGAAACCGATCAGTTCCAGCAACGCGGCGCCGACAAAATAGCCGCCGCCCTTGAGCGCATTCTTCGAACCGGTCAACACAGCCACCCATTTGAAGAGCTTGGACTCGCCTCCATCCTTCACCATAGTCTTCACCGATGCCTTCGCCGACATCTTGTTGAGATCCTTGGCGATACCCGACAGAGCCTGGGCGAACATCACATAGACGACGGAGAGCCAGGGATCGGGTACAGTCAGCAGCAACAGCGCCACCACCTGCAGCCCCATGCCGATATGCATGGTCAGGTTGAGCCCGATGCGCGCACCCAGCCAGCCGCCCACCAGGTTGGTGACGATGCCGAAGAACTCGTAGAAGAGAAACAGCATCGCCACTTCGAAGGGGGAATAGCCCAGCAGATGGAAGTAGAGCACCACCAGCATGCGGATGGCGCCGTCGGTGATGGTGAAGGCCCAGTAGCCGCCGGTGACCACCAGGTAGTTGCGCAGACCCTGATCCATCAGAGACCGGCCACTACCTTGCGGGTCAGGTCGACCAGGCGATTGACATAGCCCCACTCGTTGTCATACCAGGCGTAGATCTTGACCAGGGAGCCGTCAACCACCATGGTGGAGAGGGCGTCGACCACGGATGAGCGCGCTTCGTTGACATAGTCGACGGAGACCAGGGGACGCTCCTCGTAGCCGAGGATGCCCCTCAGCTCCCCTTCCGCCGCGTCCTTGAAATAGCCGTTGATCTCCTCCGCGGTGACATCCCGGGCGGCCTGGAAGACGAAGTCAGTGAGAGAGCCGTTGAGCAGCGGCACCCGCACCGCGTGGCCGTTGAGCTTGCCCTCGAGCTCGGGGAAGATCTTGGTGATCGCCTTCGCCGAACCGGTGGTGGTGGGGATCAGGGACTGGCCGCAGGCGCGAGCGCGGCGCAGATCCTTGTGCCCTTTGTCGACGATGATCTGGGTATTGGTGATGTCGTGGATGGTGGTCATGCAGCCGTGGAGGATGCCGACCTTCTCGTGCATCACCTTGACCACCGGGGCCAGGCAGTTGGTGGTGCAGGAGGCGGCGGTGATCAGGTGGTGTTTGTCCGCCTCGTAGCGATCGTCGTTGATACCGTAGACGATGTTCAACGCACCCTCGGTGGGGGCGGCGACGATGACCTTCTTCACCCCTTGGTCGAAATAGGCCCGCAGGCTCTCCGGCTTCTTGTGGTGCTTGCCGGTCGCCTCGATGACGATGTCGCAGTCGGACCAGTCGCTGGCGGCGATATCCGGGTTCGAGCTGTAGGCCATCCTACGCTCCCCCACCAGGAGTTCACTCCCCTGGGCTTCACAGACCAGATCCCAGGTGCCGTGTACCGAATCGAACATCAGCAGATGGGCCGAACAGGCGGCATCGCCGGCGATCTCGTTGATGCGCGCGAAGGCGAATGATTCCTCATCCCAGCCGGCACGCAGCGCAAGGCGCCCCATGCGGCCAAAACCGTTTATACCAATCTTTGCTTTCAAAAGGAGACCCCTAGGTATGAAGTTATGGTCATAATTCTTGTCTATCAATATTAGGCCGCATAGGGTTGGCGCTGCAATCAGAATCCCATCGCCACGGCAGCCCTGGCTATCTACCACATCTTTATGACAGAAATGTGAAACTCAAGCCAAAGCGGGAGAAAGCGATGAAATAAAAAAGGCGACCCGAAGGCCGCCTCGATAAGGGGGTTATCTTATTCCGTCAAGATTTCACATCCCTGTCAATTGGTCTTATTTATCTCGCTTTCGACCATCACCCTCATGGTCGCCCTCCTTTTCATCCTGTTGTTTGCGCTCTTCCCGGCTGATGGCCCAGGTGGCGTCGCCATCGTCCGCGGCCGAATGCTGGATATTGACATAGAGGGTGCCGGGATCTACCGGGCTGATGTAGATACCGGTGCCTTCCGCCTCCGGGTCGGTGAGGGAGGCGAACAGCGCGACGTAGCGCGACGCGCCGTACTCGTTGGTCACCTGGCTGGCAATCCAGATGTCAGACGGGGTGTTGTCCTCGATCATCACCAGATCGCCGTTCGGCGCTTCCGCAAGATTGTCGATGCTGTCGAAACCGGTCTGGTGTCCCTCTCCACCCGGCATCCCGATCTCCACCGGCACATTGACGCCGGGTTTGACGAAGTTGCTAACCTTATTGGTCTTGAGGTCGATGGCGATGACGCGGCCCTCATAGAGTTCGGAGGTAAAGACAAGGGTTCCGTTTGCATCGGTCTTTGTGTCGCTCGGTCCCTCGGTAATGGCCACATAGAGGGTATTGCCGATCACCTCCAGATCCTCGGGACGCTGGTAGCTCTGCGCACCGGCGGCACTGCCGGACTCCCTGGCGGTCAGCGGATCGATAGGACCAACCCACTCACCTTGGCCAACGCCATCGGCGCCGTTCACTTTCAGTGCATAGAGTGAGCCTGAAGAGAGATCGCCCTTTACAGCGGGGATGAACTTGTAGACACCGCCGCCGCAGGGAACGGCGCCACCACAGCCGGACGTACGGCCACGATGCTCATCGACCACGTAGACGTTACCGTCACGATCCAGATCTATGCCTTCGTGGGCAAGACGACCCACGGCCGGACGGTCAACAACCTCTTTTGCGGTCATCAGGTCTGCTTCCAGGAAGACCTCGAGCAGACGCCCGCCAGGAATCTCTTCAGCGAAGAGGATGCTGCCCCAAGGGGTCCAGCGTATGCCATCGAGGGCGTCATAGCCGGGATCCTGGACCAGCAGGCGGGTTTCGCCGGTCTTCAGGTCAACAACGCTGACCGATCCGCCATGCGGCTGGTTTTCCGGGTTGCGCAGTTCATGGGTCCGGTACATGAAGCGACCCTTCATCGGTCCGGTCTCGTTGACCGTGTTCATGTCATGCCAGTCATCGCGACCGTTATCATAGATATTCAGATCGGTCTCGTTGGAAACCACCCACTGTTTGAAGCCCTTTGGCAGCTTCCAGGGCGAGGCGGGATCCCATCCGGCTGCCTTGGCCGACCCGTCGAGGGGTTTGAAATTGTAGCTGTTAATGCCATCCGCAATGACGGAGCCGGTAGCTGCCATGGTAGCGGCAAGAGCGACTGCAATTAACTTGGGATTAAACATATACGATCATACTAATCTAGTATTAAGTCAGCAGGCGCTCATTCTATCCATGCTTCCGCGACTACTCCAGTAGAGTCGGCGTCATTCTGATAAGGGTATGTTTCAGTTACTCGATTACTATGATTACAATCTTGTGACTAACAAGTAATTGCTGTTTCAAAGTTATAAAACATTGAGTGAATATGGGACAAAACGGCTGATCGGCGAATTCTCCGGCGCTTTCGCCGATCTCGGCACCTTTCTGCCCATTGCCATTGCCGTGCTCACCCTCCATCTGCTCGACCCCTCCGGCCTGTTTGTCGGATTCGGCCTGTTCGCCCTTGCCGTGGCGCTGATCTATCGCCGCCCCATCCCCGTGCAGCCGATGAAGGCGGTAGCCGCCATCGTCATCGCGGACAATC
This sequence comes from gamma proteobacterium symbiont of Ctena orbiculata, assembly GCA_003094535.1. GTDB lineage: Bacteria > Pseudomonadota > Gammaproteobacteria > Chromatiales > Chromatiaceae > Thiodiazotropha. The sequence continues at coordinate 13,280 of NATV01000168.1, forward strand.
TAACTGCCGGCACAATCGCCGCCACCGGCCTGATCCTGGGCGCGACGGTTCTCCTGCTGACGGTCACCGGGCTTGTCACTTTCATCGGCCGCAAGATACCCCATACCGTACTTTCAGGCATTCAGCTGGGCGTCGGGCTGATCCTTGCCTGGGCGGGTGCCAAGCTGATCATCCAGGATCCCCTCACCGGCCTCGCGGCGATGCTCCTCCTGCTCCTGCTGCTGCCCACCCGACTCAAGCCCTTTGCCGCGATCCTGGTCATTGTCGCCGCATCCATCTGGAGTATTGCCAGCCTCCCCGATCCCTTGCCTGAGATAACCATCGGACTGCACCTGCCGCACTGGGTGAGCATAGACTGGTCCGATGCCTGGATAGCCACCGAATCGATTCTGCTGCCCCAGCTCGCATTGACCCTCACCAATGCCATGATCGTGACCGCCGTCATCGCGGGCCGTCTGTTTGCCGACCAGGAGCGGACGATCACACCATCCCGGCTGGGCATGAGCACCGGCATCCTCAACCTGCTCTTGGCGCCGCTGGGTGCCTTTCCCATGTGCCACGGCGCGGGTGGACTGGTGGTGCAACACAGGTTTGGCGCACGTACGGGCATCGCCCCGGCGATCTTCGGCGCCACCTGCCTGGCGATCGGTCTCCTGCTTGGGCCGAATGCACTGCAGCTTCTGTTGCTGATTCCCCTGGCGGCAGTCGGCGCACTGCTGGTTTATGCCGGCCTCGACCTGGCGAAGAGCAGAGAGCTTACCCAGGGGTCGTGGGAGGAGATGGCGGTGATCATCATCACCGGCCTTGTCTGCCTGCTGCTCAATGTTGCCCTGGGGTTGCTGGTGGGGATAGTGGCTGAATATCTGCGCAGAAGATGGGGTAAGCAGCCTAGTCTCAACATCTAGTTCACCCTTTCATCACACATGGATCAGGCGTTTACCGCTATGGTCCCGTTTATCGAGCATGCGCTTGAAGCTCAATACCTCTTCTCTGGAATGAGTTCGGAATTTGTGCTTGCTTTGACTGCTGCAGACAGCTTCCTTCCAGCAGCTTAAAAAAAGGCGGGCTCTGACATCCATGCAGTTCATAACCGTCTCTCCTTAACGAAAGTTCATGCCGGGAGAAATCCAATAGATAGCGACTGGACCTCTGCTTCCTATCTTATCCTCTGTTGTGGTTATTATCCGCGGATAAAAATAGTAAAAACAACACTTGAAAAATAGAATACAAATGGACTTTTCGCCAGTTGAAATGGGGGCTTGCCCCATCAATCGTGGCTGTATTGCGTAAGATGATTAGAGAAGCCAAGCCCTGCCTAACCGAACAGCCAGGCACCCGGGATATTCCCCACTCTTGAATTGTGCGGTTCCTTGAAAAGCAGTTGGTGCGGCAAGCCGCACCCTACTTATTTTTTAACAGCAGTCGTGAATGGAACCCGACCCTCGTCACTTGACCATGATGGTAATCTTTTCGGAAACGATGGGCGGATCGAAGGGGATGTGGTCCTTGTCTCCCAACACCAGCTGCAGGGTGTGGGAACCCTTGGCAAGATCGAGCGTCACCTCTGTCTGACCGCCGCCGAAATGGCGATGGTTGTCGTCCGAAGGCAGCGGCTTATCCATTGCCGGCATCTTGCTCACATTGACCAGCAAATGGTGATGCCCGGTCTTCTCGCGATCGATCCCCGCGGGTGCGACACCCATCCCCCGCAGGCCGAAACGGACGGTGACCGGTCCGCTTATCTGTTCACCGTTCGCCGGTGAGATGATATAGAGCGTAACGCCTTCAGGTGCCGGGGTGCCGGCATTGAGCAACGGGGAGAAGCAGGCAAGGCAGAAGATGGCAAACCACAGTCTGTTGAAGCGAGAGGACATAGTAGCCTCCAGGAAATTGTTGGATTCGAGCTTATAGTTCGGATGCCCCGATGATTAAGACCAGGGGTGTCCCATGTGTAGTAGGACAATCCAAGTACAGCACATGTTGAGCACCTATAACCCTTTAAAAAAGGGCATTTCGCACAGATAAAAGGTACTAATACAACTGTCCGCGAATCAACGTGATTAACGCCAAACCATTATTTCCCTACCCAGGCTGGAGCATGCGATCAACTAACGCTTGTCCCTATTGACCAAGGTAGATAGCCCAGGGAATTGGGGTACATCAAGATTGATTCTGAATATCAATTTTTTTGCGTTCATTTGCGGACTCTGCCCTTTATTCTGATTATTTCGGACCGTCGACCAGATGATCGGCAACCAGTTCTGTCAGGCTGATCACCTCGGTATCCATTTCGTTATGCTCGATCCCCTCTTCCAATATGATGCGGCAGTTGGCGCAGGCGGTGACCATGGTATTGACACCTGTCTCTTGCAACTGCTTTTTCTTGCGCTCGAAGACGCGCAGGCGCAGCGGCTCGGCGCGTTCGTTGGCGCTGACACCGCCTCCCCCGCCGCAGCACCAGTTCATCACGCCATGCTCCTTCATCTCCACGAAGTTCTCCGCCACCCCGTCGAGCAGCTCGCGGGGCTGTTGCACGACACCGCCGCGACGCACGATCTGGCAGGGATCATGGAGGGTCATTGGGGCGACGCTTTTACCCTCAAGCTGCAATCGCCCATCGTTCTTCAATTGTTCAAGCAGCTCGAGGATATGCACAACATCGAAGGGGTATTGACGCCCGATGAGATTCGGACCCTCCCAGCGAATCGCGGTATAGGCATGGCCACACTCGGGACTGACGACATACTTGACATTCAACTCCTCCGCCGCAACCACCACCCGATTGACCAGTTCCGCCGCCGCCTCCTTGTTGCCGATCTGGATGCCGCTATTGGTGGCCTCGAAGGCCTTGCTGCTGACTGTCCAAGAGATCCCCGCAGCTTCGAAGATGCGCGCGATACTCTCGATATATTCCGGAAAGTTGACGATTTCCATTGATGAGAAGAGGGTCATGTAGTCAGCGCCCTTCTTGTCGATCGGGATTTCCAACCCGGTATCCTTCTCCACGTGGGCCAGGGCGGCCTTGAGGGTCTTGAAGGTGACCCCCATGGGGCTGCCGATCTTCAGCGCCCGGACGGTCGCCTCCTTCATACCGTCCGGTGCATAGCCGGCGACGGAGAATCCTTCACGCTGTTTGCGTATCATGTAGGTAATGTCGTTGCCCACCGGACAGATCATGGAGCAGCGACCGCAGAGGGTGCAGCTGTCGTAGACCAGGGTCTTCCAGTCGGCGAAGTCCTGTTCGGTCAAGGGTTGATTGAGCCCGAAGATGGCCCCCAGTTTGCCCCAGAAGGTATGCTCCCGGCGCCAAAGCTTCCTCATCGGCTCCAGCTTGTAGATCGGCGTGTAGCGGGGATCATGGGTCTCGGTATAGAAGAGGCAGGCCTCTGCGCAGAGTCCGCAATGAACACAGCTGGAGAAGTAGGACGAGATCTTGGCGTCGATCTGTTGGCGCAGCACCTCTACACCCTGCTCGAACTGTTCACTCATGGAACCCCCCCTATGCGTTGACACCCTTGCGGCCCATGGTTGCCCCGGTATAGCCGCGACTCATGATGAAAGTGAAGGTATGCATCAGCTTGCTGAAGGGAAAGTAGATCAGCAGCAATTCGGCCAGCAGCAGATGGATCAGGCGCAGGGCCTCGAAGGATTGCGCCAGTGCCAGACAGCCGGTCAGCATGACGAGAAACACCAGGATAGTGCCCAGATGGTCATCCAGATCGGAGAGCAGGCGGGTGACCGGACTGAGCAGGCGATGTATCCACAGCAGCAGCAGGCCCAGAAAGGCCAATTCGGCGGAGAGAATGAAGGCCCAATGGGGCATGGCCGCCCAACCGAATCCGGTGATCCGCTCGGCGTAGAAATCGACATGGGGCTTGGCGAAGAAGAGCAGCGCGAAAAGCCCGATGTGGAACAGATAGCCGGCGATCTGCAACAGCCGCCCGCGGGTTGCGGCGGTGCGCTCATAAACAGAGCGGCTGAATATGGTCCGGATGGCGCCGCTTGAAGCGCTCCCTCTGGGCGTCGAGAGATCGGGCCTGTTGCCCGCCATGAGAATGGTGACGATTCGCCAGACGACACCGATGACGAATACCGCCAGGGAAAAGGTCCATAAGGGCCCATCTATAAACTGACCGATCACTCCCCTGCCTCCCGCAGTTCCCTTCCCAGCGATCGATTGGTGTCGGGATCGCTGAATCGATTCACCGCCTCATTGGGTATCGCTTCACCCCGTTTCTCCATCTGGCTTGCCCAGTAGTCGTGATGCTCCTTGGCCCAGTTGAGGTCGCAGTAGCCCGTCGACATGCCCTCGATGGCGCCCTCCATGCCGATGGTGCCGATATAGATGTGGCCCATGATCACGGCGATCATGAGCATCGCACCGATGGCGTGGCCCACATGGGCCAACTCCATCCACTCCCTGCTCTGGCCGAATACCGGAAAGATCAGTACCAGGCCGGAGGCCACGATCACCGAGCCGACGATGACCAACATC
>NATV01000169.1 GCA_003094535.1 gamma proteobacterium symbiont of Ctena orbiculata
TATCACCTCAGCCGAACGCCGAATCATTGCACTGGCATCCGTACCCTCTTCAGTGGCAGTCATGGGGCCTGTCTTGGTATATCGCTTGCCCTGATATTCGAACTGCTGACCGATTGTAAGTTGAGGAAAACGCATAACTGAACCTATGAAACCCGAATCATTTACAAGGAAGGGAAACAGCCCCATCCATTCGAAGCGCAATCAATTATCTCATCAACCGTTGCAGGACCGTAGCCAATAACCCCGGAGGCGGGAAACGATCGCTGTCGATGCTGATAGTTCGCTCCAATTCCGATGGGGTTAAGGGCTGACGTATCTCTTGCTGCAACTTGAGCACCGCGAGATCGGCTTCGGAGGCGTCCTCTCCCCGCTCGCACCGCTGCCGGACGCGATTCACCAGCAGCGACTCCGGTGCCTGGCAGTCGATGATCACCAGCGGCGCCTGTTGACTCTGTGCCAGCTGTAGAAACAGCTCCCGCTGCCACTGCGCCAGGCAGGTGGCGTCGATAATCACCGAAAAGCCCGAGCGCAGCAACTGTTTCGCCATCCCCGCAAGATGGTTGTAGGTTATCCGCGATGCCCGATCACTGTAACGCTCAATGGAGAGACCGGTTTCATCCGGACCGGGGAAGAGGCGCCGGCGCTCCACGTCGGAGCGGATCCTGATCGCCATCAACTGTTCCGCGAGCCAACCGCTGATTTTACTCTTGCCCGAACCCGAGACACCATGGGTCAAAAGCAACGATGCGGGCGGGTGGCGGATCACCGATTCAGCCAGGGTGAGGTAGCTGCGGTACTCATCCAATTGTTGTTCCCACTCATCATGTTGCAATCCCGATTGGGTGGCACGGATGGCGCTGACCTTGGCCCGCACCATGGCGCGATAGAGCAGATAGAAACGCAGCAGGTGCAAACCGGCATAGTCCCCCGTTTTCTCCAGGTAGCCGTTCAGCAGCTGGTCGGCGGCGCTGTTCATGCCGCGATGCTGGAGATCCATGAGCAGAAAGGCGATATCGCTAAGGGTATCTATCCAATGCAGATTCGGATTGAATTCGATGCCGTCGAATGGCGTGATCTCGCCTTCGAAGCGGGTAATGTTTCCCAGATGCAGATCACCATGGCATTCCCTGATATGCCCTGCATCGTAGCGCTCTTCCAGATTGGGTTCGAGGACAACACCCTGCTGTTCGGTCCAGGTCTGCAGCGCATTGAGTCGTTCCATCTCGAACAGAGGTTGTTTCAATCCCCGTATCAGGCGGAAGTTCTCCAGCATCGGCCCGATGACATGATCCGGCTTGCCATAGGGCATCCCGTTTGAAACTCTGGCAGCCGAGAGATGGAAATCGGCCACTTGGCGCGCCAGGCCATCAATCGCCTGCCTATCGGGCAGCTTGTGGCTGAGCAGATCCTCCTGGCGAAAACGGCGCATCGCCAGTGCATACTCGATAATTCCATCGTCAGCATTGATGCGGGGATCATCAACGGTTCCCCCGAAGCCCACCACGTCGAGATAGAGATGCGGCGCCAGGCGGCGATTGAGCCGCAACTCCTCCTCACAGCATCGTCGCCGCTTCTCCAGGGTCGAAAAGTCGAGAAATCCGAGATCGATGGGCTTTTTAATCTTGTAGGCCCGGTCCCCGACCAGCAGCAGATGAGAGATGTGGGTCTCGATATGTTCGACCCTGTCCCGGGGATGACCGAGTCGTGCCGGAGAGTTGACCAGTTGCCGTATCAAGTGCTCCTGCGCTACCGAATCGTCTGCATTCATGGTCATGTGCGGCAATATCCTTGACTAAATATTAGATAGTGCTAATATAGCGTCCAATTTTCATCCAGGGCGTTTGATGACACGGGTCATCATCCCAGCGTAAGGCACATCTGGATTCACGCAGCTCCGATGCGGCAACTGGATAAACACTGATAGTTTAGAGGCAAATCCATGAATATCGACCGAATTGTTCTCGCCTTCGCCGGTGTGGTTATTCTACTGAGCGTCGTGCTTTCCCACTACCACCACCCCTACTGGCTCTTCTTGACTGCGTTTGTCGGACTGAATCTGCTACAATCCGCTTTCACCGGTTTTTGTCCCCTGGCGACAATCCTGAAGAAGATGGGCCGGCAGAGCGGATCCGCTTTCTGATCAAGATTACAACCCGATTCACGGGGCGTTTGCTCCCACGCAGTTGGTTGGCGAGGCGCAGGGATGCGCCTGTTTAATCCCCTAGTCAGACTCCACCTCGTCCACCTCCACCGGTTCTGCCCGCAGATCATGCGCGGTGGCCCCCGTGACCCGCACCTCGATAAAATCCCCCGGCTGCAGATCCCAGCCCCCCGGTATATAGACCCGGCCGTCGATCTCAGGCGCGTCCGCCTCGCTTCGCGCCACCACCTGCTTCTCCCTGACTTCATCCACCAGGACCACCATCCTGCGACCGATTTTGGCCTGCAGCCGCTGGCGGCTGATCTCGGCCTGAAGCGCCATGAATCGCGCGCGGCGCTCCTCCTTGACCTCTTCCGGCAGCGCGCCCGGCAGATTGTTTGCCTGCGCCCCCTTCACCGGTGAATAGGCAAAACAGCCCACCCGGTCGAGCTGGGCTTCGCGGAGGAAGCAGAGCAGCTCCTCGAATTCAGCTTCCGTCTCACCCGGGAAACCGACAATGAAGGTACTGCGCAGGGTCAGCTGCGGACAGGCCTGGCGCCAGTGCTCAATCCTCGCCAGTACCTTCTCCGTGGCCGCCGGTCGCTTCATCGACTTCAACACCCGCATGTTGCCGTGCTGCAACGGCATATCGAGATAGGGCAGGATCCGCCCCTCAGCCATCAGCGGGATCAGATCATCGACGTGGGGATAGGGATAGACATAGTGGAGGCGTATCCAGGCCTGCAACTCCCCCAGGGCAGCGGCAAGGGAGGCCAGTTTCGATGCCACCGGTCGGCCCCGCCAGAAGTCTGGACGGTATTTAATATCCACGCCATAGGCGCTGGTGTCCTGAGAGACCACCAGCAGCTCCCTGACACCCGACTCTACGAGCCGTTGCGCCTCTGGCATGATCTCCCCAAGTGGCCGGCTCTCCAGTGCTCCACGCAGATCGGGAATGATGCAGAAGCTGCAGCTGTGATTGCAGCCTTCCGAAATCTTGAGATAGGCGTAATGCCTGGGCGTCAACTTGATGCCCTGGGGCGGCACAAGGCTGGTAAAGGGATCGTGGGGCGGCGGCAGCTGATGATGCACGGCATCCATCACTTCTTCATAGGCGTGCGGACCGGTAACGGCCAGCACCTGGGGGTGAACACCGCGAATCCGCGCCTCATCCTTACCCAGGCAGCCGGTCACTATGACCCTGCCATTCTCCTCCAGGGCCTCGCCGATCGCCTGCAGCGACTCTTCCACCGCCGCGTCGATGAAACCGCAGGTATTGACCAGCACCAGGTCGGCACCATCGTAACTGGCGGAAAGCTGGTAGCCTTCGGCGCGCAGTCTGCTCAATATCTGTTCGGAATCGACCAGGTTCTTGGGACAACCCAGACTGATAAAACCGATATGGGGGGAGTTCTCAGGCATCAATAGGGATTCAGTAATCGAGGCGGTAGAGTTCGCGGCGATATCGGTTGATCTGCTCATCGCCGGCGTCCAGCTGATCCAGCACCGCCCGCATTCCTCTGCGCGCGATACCGTCTCGATATGCCGGATTGCTGCGGGCGAGTTCAAGCAGCAGATCCAGGGCCTCTTCAAGTTCATCCCCTACCAGGCGCAGGGCCGCAAGCTGATAGAGGCTGTCGGCATCTTTCGGGTCCGCTTGCAGGCGTTGCATCAGGCTCTCAGGGGTATCGGCATCCTCGGCGGTGACAATGATATCGAGGTGCGCAAGCAGGTCGCGAATCTCCACCGTCTCCCGCGCTTGTTTCGGGAGTGCGCTCAACAGGGCATGGGCATCATGAAAACGCTGCTGTCGCATGAGAATCTTACCCATCAATGCCGGCAGCTCGAGATTTTCCGGATCGGCCACGATCGCCTCGGCCAACTGCTGCAAAGCCCTGTCCGCATCACCCGCCTGCCATGCGGCAATCACCTCGCGGCTGGTGGGATCCAGTACTCGTTGCACATATTGCTCGATAATCCGCGGATAGTCCGCTTCAGGTTGTACCCCGTGATACTCCGCGACCATCTCGCCACGGTGGAATAGCTTGAATGAAGGAAGACTGCGCACGCCGAAGCGCTCAACCAGCGGTTTCTGTTCATCGGTATTGATCGAGACCAGGAGAAAACGACCCTGATAACGCTTGGCCAGGTCGACAAGGATAGCGCGCTGTTTGAGAGAGGGCCCGACCCAGGGCGCCCAGAAATCGACAATCACCAAACCCTGTCTGGAGTTTTCCACCACCAGCCGCTCGAAGTTTTCAACTGTTCCTTCCAGGATGTAGGGAGCATCGCTCATGAACTGAGCAGACCCATCAGCGAATCGCTGGCATAGTCGCGCCCCATTTCAACAACGATAGTCTGAGAAATCTCCAGTTCACCCTGCTGCAGATGGGGTAACAGCTGCTCTGCGATCTGCTGTATGATCAACATCCCCGCCCGGTTGGGATCGCCCTCTGCAAGGGTAGCGATCTTCTCACCCAGATGTCGTAGATAGTCGGCAAAGGCCTGCGCCTGCCCTGATTGCTCAAGCGCCTGAAATTCGGGAGTAAAATCTATATGCAGTTCACGTCCTGGCTGTTCGGGATCATCCAGCACACCAATCTTCAATGGACCTTCTATCAGCATCCGTTTCTCCGCATATCGATACAACTAGTAACGACATGTTAATACGTTCACAGGCTTCGTCAAAGCGAACCTTCTAAAAACAAATACTTAAATAGAACCAGGTATTTCTGTAACACATCATTCGCTTCCAACACCGAAACAAATGTGCGACCATGTCCCAAGATTGATGGGTTTTCCAGGATCTCGGGAGATGGGCTGGCTGATCCATTTCAGGCACAGACCCACTTTGATTAAACCGATTGAACAATGGCCGGCTCGTTCATATCTTGAGAGCTGCCGACCTCTGTAGTTTGTGAGGTAGTAGGATGAAAAACTGCAAACTTTGCCGATATAAGAAGGTCTGCAATGACCTGCCCGGCATCTGCATTCTGTTCCAATATCTGGCCGTTGTCGCGGTGATCGCTTCCCTGGGCTTTCTCTTTGTCACCCAGGAGCTGCTTGTCTGATATCGCTGCCGCGGCATATCGAGTACGCCCCGGTCAAATCCTGTAGCAAAACAATATAGCGGGTTGATCCCGCATCGCTGGCCGCTGCTGCGCCATATAGAGAGACAGGTCGTCGCGCAACGACTCGCCGGCTAGCGGTTCTGCTAGGATCCAGTCATGGGCCAGTTGACCGGATCGGATCGACCGTAGCTCCGCTGCTTCAACAGCTCAGCGGCCCGAGAGATCGACGACTCTCGGGTCGATTCGCCATATCCTTTCAAGAGTAACATTGCATCGAGTAGGGAAACCTCTTGAACCTCATAGAGCGGGAGCTCATCATTTATGACAATTTCTTTATTTATCATGATGGTGCCTACTTTTATTAATCCTCCTACTTAAGGATATGTTAGACCTTTATAAAAATATTGCAAATCCGCTATGATGCCTCCTTCAGCTTGCTACTCATGATGGACTCAGGTTATGCCGGAAAATGAGGTTGTTTTGGTCGGTATCGGAGAGATAGGCGGCATCCTGGCCAAGGCCTTCCTGCGCCTCGGATTCACTGTCCACCCGGTTACCCGCGAGACGGACACCGGGCGTCTGGCTGCCGCTGTGGAGCAACCGGCGCTGGTGATCGTGGCGGTGGGCGAAAAGTCACTGGGTGAAGTGTTCGACGGCATGCCGGCCAACTGGCGCGGACGTCTCTGTCTCCTGCAAAACGAACTGCTGCCAAGAAATTGGCAAGGGATCGCCTCACCCACGGTAATCTCGATCTGGTTCGAGAAGAAACCCGGTACGGAGGCAAAAGTCATCATCCCCTCCCCCGTCTTCGGTCCAGGGTCGAAACTGATCGCTCGCGCCCTGGCCGCGGTCGACATCCCGACCAGGTGCCTGGCAGATGAGGATGAGTTGCTGTTTCAGCTGGTGGTGAAGAACCTCTATATTCTCACCACCAATCTCGCCGGACTGCGCACTGGCGGTAACGTCGGCGAACTCTGGCAACAGCATCAACCGTTTGCCCGCCTGATTGCCGAGGAAGTGATAACCTTGCAGGAGGCCCTGACCCGGAGACGCTTCGACCGGGAGGCACTGATCAGTGCCATGGTTGCCGCATTCGAGGGTGATCCTCTACATCAATGCATGGGACGCAGCGCGCCGGCAAGACTGCAGCGCGCGCTCACCCATGCCGATCGCCTCAACCTTGACCTGCCCCAGCTGCGGGGACTGCAGCAGGGGCTTGCAGTGAGTTAAAAAGATGGCCGACTTCAAACCCAAGATTTCGCCCGACAGCCGGGTCAGGATGCACTTTTCGCTGACCCTGCCGGATGATACGGAAGTCATCTCAACCTATGGCGGCGAACCCCTGGTGTTTACCCTCGGCGACAAGACCATGGAGCAGCTGCTTGAATTTGCCATCCTGGGGCTTCGCGCGGGTGATGAGCAGGATCTTCTCGTCTCCGGTGACGAGGTTTTCGGGCCCAGAGACGAGACACACATTCACTGGCTGGAGCGGAGATCTTTTCCCCCGGACCAATTGCTCAAACCAGGAGAGATCATCGAGTTCACCACCCCTGAGGGTGAGGCGTTTGCGGGAATGGTGCTTGGCGTCGAGAATGGACGTGTGCAGGTCGATTTCAACCACCCGCTCTCCGGCAAGCAATTCCACTACAAAGTCACTATTCTTGATGTTGAAGCGGCCCCGGATCCGGAAGGGACCGAGCCCGCAACCAGCTGAGAGGTCAGGGCCTGTTAGATGCCGATGAATCAGAGTCAAACCATCCTGCTCGCCAATCCCAGGGGATTTTGCGCCGGCGTCGATCGCGCCATCGAAATCGTCGAACGCGCCCTGGAGCTGCTGGGGGCGCCCATTTATGTACGCCATGAAGTTGTGCACAACCGCTTTGTGGTTGAGAGTCTGCGTGCCCGGGGGGCGGTTTTCGTCGATGAGCTGAAAGATGTCCCCGACGGACATACCGTGATATTCAGTGCCCACGGCGTCTCGCGATCGGTGCGTGAGGAGGCAGAGCAGCGGCATCTCCGGGTCTTCGATGCCACATGTCCATTGGTGACCAAGGTCCACCTTGAAGTTGCCAGACGCTGCCGGGACGGCTACGAGGTGATCCTGATCGGTCATCGTGGGCATCCCGAAGTCGAAGGCACCATGGGACAGTGCACGGGCAATGGTGAAAACAGCCGGATCCACCTGGTGGTGACAAGTGAAGATGTCGAGAAGCTGGATATCGGACAGCCCGAGAAGATTGCATTCGTCACCCAAACCACCCTCTCCATCGACGACACCCAGCAGATCATCACCACCTTGCAGCAGCGCTTTCCGAACATCATCGGCCCCAAGAAAAACGATATCTGCTATGCAACGCAGAACCGCCAGGATGCGGTCAAGGAGCTCGCCCGAGAGTGCGACCTGGTGTTGGTGGTGGGTTCACCCAACAGCTCCAATTCCAACCGCCTCAGGGAGATTGCGGAAAAGTTCGGCCCCCCCGCCTATCTCATCGACGGCGCCGATGACATAGATCCAAGCTGGCTCGACGGCAAGCACCATATCGGCGTCACCGCGGGGGCGTCCGCACCGGAGATCCTGGTTGCCAGCGTTATCGACAAACTCAGAAAGTGGGGCGCCGAAAAGGTCGTCGAGACCCGGGGCAAAGAGGAACAGGTCGTGTTCGCCTTGCCAAAATCCCTCTCCGGCGATTCACTTCAGCAGTGACCAGACAGTCCATTTAGGCTATGCGACACAACGCCAACGTGCACCTGTTGTCGCAAACAGATTCCAACTGATCGCAAATTCCCGGATTATCACTTTAATTCCCATTATCCGCTATCAGCCTTCAAAAAGCGGAATTTTGTTCCACTTTTTCAGGATATACGGACACACTCCACCGATGAACGGTATACCCCCGCAACCCTGTATAAACTAGTCTATGTACAGAATCTCATGAGGTTTGTTTTATGCGTATATATCAAGGATACACACTGCTTGAGTTGATGGTCACAGTGGCGATCGCAGGGATCTTAATGACAATCGTCGTACCCGGTTTTATGGGTTTGAGCGAACGCAACACCATTGCGACCACAAGCAACGAGCTGTTGGGTGCGCTTCATTATGCCCGCAGCGAAGCCGTGCGGATAGAAGACGATGTCACCTTTACCTTGGAGGCCGATGGGTGGACGGTGACCACAGCGGGTGGCGAGGATATCGTTGAACAAACCGTTGACCATGAAAGCATCACCCTCGCTGAAAACATCATCGCAAATGAAGTGACATACAATTCGAGAGGCCGCGCCGATATCACCCTGGGAGACCATGTCGAGGTCAGCTTCAATGGTGCGATTCGTAGCCGAATTTGTCTCAGCCTTACAGGACGTCCCTATATCAAGAAGGTCGACGAAGGTAACTGCCCATGAATCTGCAAATCCGTGTACCGGGAAAAAGATACAGCCGGGGTATGACCCTGGTCGAAGTCCTGATAGCGGCCGTCGTTATCGCGGTCGGTCTACTGGGAGTCGCCTCTCTACAGATAAACGCGCTGCAAAGCACAACCGAAGCGCAAAATCGTTCCAAGGCGATTGACATAATCGCCGCATTGGCAGACCGCGTCTGGGCCAATCCGGCCCCGGGGGGCATTGCCGCCTACAACAATGCCATCCCTGTCGATCCCTGCACAGTTGCACCCGATCAGCCATTACCCATTATCGAAAGATGCGCCATGAGTCCTGATGGCGATATCAATGCCGTATCCGAATGTACACCTGCGGAGATGGCGGCATATGACCTTTGGGAGGTCAATTGCGAGCTTCAGAGCATTATTCCAGGGGCGATCCTCAACATAAGCTGCCCGGCGCCGGACTGCGCCCAAATGGTCCCCATCACTGTAAACATCTCATGGCAAGCACAAAACAGAAATCCTGAAGTGGGTGTGACAGCACCGCAAAATACGATTACCCGCGCAATCGGCTCCACGATCTTGCCAGGAGTATCACAATGAGCATAACCATTCATAGGCAGGGGGGCTTTTCCCTTATCTCTTTGATGATTGCCAGCGCAATCGGTATTTTCCTGGTCGGCGGTATCGGAAAAATCTACCTGGACAGCAGGAACGCCTTTAACGCCAGATCGGCTATCGCCACGGTAGCCGAAAGCTCCCGTTTTGCCCTGCAGGACCTGCGCCGCAACCTGGTTATGGCAGGCAGGGGCGTATCGGAACAGGACGACAACCCGCTTGCCTATACCGCACCAGACAATAATTTAAGGACCTTTCCCGAGCTTGAACCCGATAATTCGGTTGCTGCATTGACAACCGGCATTATCGATCAGGACAACAATGGCAACAGCGCCGTTGCCATTCGTTATGCCATCGGCCCGACGCCCTGCGGACAGGGCAACAGGATCGACAACAGCACGCACACCGTGCGCTTCTACCGCAACGACGAAGGCCAGCTGATGTGCCAGTCCATCGAAACCGTGGGCGGCGCGCTTGACACCGCCAACATGTACGAGCGCCCCTTGTTATCGGGTGTGATATCGATGCGGGTCTTGTATGGCGTGGATACCGACATCGCCTCCGACGAGGATCAGATCGCCAATCAATATCTGACCGCGACCGAGGTGGACGATGGCGGACTCTGGTTGCGTGTCGTCTCGATCAGAATAGGCATGGTATTCAGTTCCGACACCGAAGAGCTACCATTTGCCTATCGACCGGAGAATCCGGAGCAGTTGAGTGTGTTGGGGATGGATGTGGATGCACCGGATACCGCACATGCATACAAGTCCGCTAGCACCACCATATCGCTCCGAAATCTCAACACCATCGGCATGCAAAGGCAATAATCATGACTGAAAAGCAATATTCCACATACCGCAAGCGCCACGCCCAGGGAGGTGCGGCCCTGGTGATAGGCCTGATTATGCTCACGATCGTCACCCTGCTTAGTGTAAGCGCCATGCGCAGCGCAACCCTTGATACCAAGATCACCGTCAATCATCAGTTCAAGGAGTTGAGTTTCCAGGCTTCTGAAAATGCGCTGAAAATGATTACAGGCCCCCAGATCGACACAACCCTGAACCTGCCAAATCAGCTTGGAGAGGCAAACGCCGTAACCAATGCGGATTATTACACATCGGCGGGTGACGATGACCAACCAGACATTGGCGCGAACGTCACGCTCGAGATGCTGGAGATCAGCCGCAGGTACAAGTTCTCCGGTTTTCCACTCAATGTACTCACCGTTATGTACCAGGCAGATTCCCAAGGAACCGTGGCGGGCACCAATACCCAATCGGTCAACCGCATGCAGGTGGCTCTGATCAGGAACTGAGGAGTTATAGATTATGAGTATTATGAATAGGCCATACCCAGTTAAACAACTCGTCATTTCCCTGGGGACCACCCTGGCCATCTCCCTGATGAGTACCCTTGCCACTGCGGATGATATCGAGATCTATCTGCAGGAACCGCCGGATCCGGTACCGCCGAATGTACTTTTCGTCCTCGACGAATCGGGCAGTATGTCGAGCGGCAGACCAAGCCGTAGAGACCGCCTTGAAGAGGCGATGCGGACGTTGATCAATGATCCCGACATGGGCAATGTCAATGCCGCGCTGCTCGGCTATACCACCCGCTGGGGAAACAACGGCACACTCTATCTGCGCGCCCACAGCGGCAACTTCAGCATTATCGAAGATAACCGGACCATGTTTCTCAACGCGGCAGATAACCTGCAAACCATCAGCTACACCCCCACGGTCAAGGCGATGGAGGCGGCCGTCAACTGGTTCCGGCGCGATCGTACCTTTGTCGACTACAACGGCTTCATCACCACCTCGCCCATCGACGGGGTCCCGCAGGACAACTGGTGCCGTCCCAACCATATGGTGGTGCTCACCGACGGCCGCCCCAACTCCAACTCCCCCACTTCTGGGCAGGCCTATGGGTTGACTGAGTATCCAACGGGAACTACCTGTGCCAGCGATTCCACGTCAAATTGGCAGAACGGCCGCTGCGCCAGAGAGATCGCCGGCTGGGCCTATACCACCGATATGGAGACCGGCGATGGTTGGGATGAAGTCCAGAACATCGTCACCCACACCATCGGTTTCGATACCAATGATCCTGCAATTGAAAACTTCATGAGGAGCATCGCCACAGCAGGCGGTGGCAGCTACTACCCGGCTACCAGCGTTTCCGACCTTGTCACTGCCTTCACCTCGATCGTCACCGAGGCACAGCAGTCCATCCCCTACGCCTATACGGCGCCCGTCGTCCCCTTCAACCAGGATAACGCGGCGGTGAGCGGCAATCGCATCTTCGTTCCGACCCTGGTCCCGGCTGCTGAAGTCTTCTGGACAGGCAATCTGAAAAGCTACACCATCTCCACCTCCACTTCGGGAGGTGCAACCGCCGTAGTCATCACCGATGCCGACGGTGACCCAATCGTCAACGATAGATATGAATTCGTCTCATCCAGAGACCATTGGAATTCCACCGGTGAAGACGGCGGCAATCCCCTGGTTGGCGGTGCCGCGGAGCAGATGACCGCGGGCGGATCCAGGAATCTTTACACCAACACCAACCCATCCGCTGCCTTGTCGCATGCCACAAACCGCGTCCATCGCGATAACGATCTGGTCACCTATGCCTTGCTGGGCGTGGCCGACGGCGATGACGCGACACGAGAGGCCCTGCTCAACTGGATCAGCTGGGATCCCACACTGACAGGCGATGCCTCCCACGAAGGTGAAATGGGTGCACCTATCCATACCCAGCCGGCAGTCATGGAGTACAACTCGGGGGATGTCATTTTCCTTCCCACCACTGAAGGTGTATTGGAGGCTATCGACGAGGAAACCGGCCAGGAGCTGTGGGCCTTCATGCCGTCCGACCTTCTCGGCGGTATCCAGACCATCTTCAACAACAATCCCTCTTCCATACCCTACTATGGATTGGACGGACCGCTGACAGTCTACGAGACCCAGGGCCGCAAAATGGCGATTGTCGGGATGCGTAGAGGCGGAAGAAACTACTATATGCTTGACATCACGGACAGGGAGAATCCCAGCTTCGTTGCAACCGTCAATGCAGCTTCAGGACTCAGCAGACTTGGTCAAACCTGGTCCAAACCTCTGTTCGTCACCATGGAAATCGGCGGCGGCAGTGCCAGGGATGTTCTGGTTTTCGGGGGCGGTTACGATCCGGACCAGGATAGTGTCACCACGAACCGCGTCAATGACGATGAAGGCAACGCCATCTA
This sequence comes from gamma proteobacterium symbiont of Ctena orbiculata, assembly GCA_003094535.1. Classification (GTDB taxonomy): domain Bacteria; phylum Pseudomonadota; class Gammaproteobacteria; order Chromatiales; family Chromatiaceae; genus Thiodiazotropha. The sequence continues at coordinate 12,460 of NATV01000169.1, forward strand.
TATCATCGACGCCCGGGATGGCTCGCTCGTCACCACCATCTCTTCCGATGGCAGCGCCGACCTGACCATCAGTGATATGCGCAACAGCATCGCGGGCAACCTGCTGCCGGTGGATATCAATGCCAACAATGTAATCGATCGCCTCTATGCCACGGACGTGGGTGGTCGAGTCATTCGTGTCGACATCCCCGACGGTGAATTCGCCGACACCTCAATGGCCGGCGGTATCATTGCGGACGTCTACACCCCGGGCGAGTTAAGGAAGTTCTTCAATACCCCGGAAGTGGGCTACTACAACATAGGCAGTACTCAGTACCTCGCCATACTCGTCGGCAGCGGCAACCGCTCTAATCCGCTGGATGTCTCGGTCACCGATCGGTTCTACATGATCAAGGATCCGGGGGTATGGACAAAACCCATCACCTATGTCACGGTTGCCCACGATGAGCTCTACGACGCAACAGCCAACCTGGTGCAAGACGGCACCGCCGATCAACAGGGTGCCGCACGGAACTCCCTGGCACTGCTAAAAGGCTGGTTTATCGATTTGGGCTATTCGGAGAAATCCTACTCCAAGGCGGTGCTGTACGACTATCTGGTGCTGTTCACCACCTTCAGCGCCGAACGCTCCGCGGAACTGGCAGCTTGCGAAGCGCGGGGTGCGAGTGGTGTCGGACGCGCCTATGCCGTGAACATGAGAGACGCTTCCGCGGTAATCGATGGTTTTGGCGGCAGTCAAGGCACCCTCGACCGAGGCGACCGTACCAAAGTGCTGAGCATGCTGGGTATACCGCCCTCGCCCACCCTGGTATTCCCCGAGGGTGATCAGGCAGCCACACTGGGCAACGTCGTCAAGGCCCTGGTAGGCTTGGAAGAGGTTGCTGAATGGCCAGAAAGATTGCGCCCGATCTCCTGGGAAGAGGTAATCGAATGAACAAACGAAAATCTTACGGCTTTACCCTGATTGAGCTGATGGTCGCGGTAGCAATTATCGGGCTCTTGCTGGCAATCGTTATGCCTAACTACATGGAATCGGTGAGACGATCACATCGTGGCGACGGCATGGATGCGCTGACCGCGGCCGCGGCAAAGATGGATGTAGCAAAAGGCCGGCTCGGAGGCTATCCGGATACCCTGGCTGAAGCCAATATCGCCGACGAGAGTGTCGAGGGCTACTACGGCAACCTGACCATTGCGCCCGCCACCGCTGATTGTCCCATTGCAAGCTGTTATATACTCCAGATTGACGGACAGAATGGACAGGAAAACAGCAATGTCACTGCCTATCGTCTCTATTCAACCGGACGCAAGGAACAGCTTCGAGGTGGCGTCTGGGAAGATGGCTGGGATTAATCCTTGTTAGCATAGAATGGTGACGGGGCCATTGTACCCAGACTCTTGAAACCGCATCGCCTCACAGGGAAGTATGGCGATGGATACCCCACAGCCAAAACTGGAACGCCTTCCCGCCTGAGCTGTCGTTGACCTCGATTCTTAAACACTGTCCGAGAAGATACCCGCCATTTTAGCCGTTCCACCACTCGATCTCCGGACAGATGGTAAGTTTTGCCCGATAAACGGTACTTACCATCATTTATGACTGGCTGTAGTCTGAAGTTCGAATAGGGAGTGTTCCAACAAATGGACTTGAGGCAGGGACAGGCTTTTGTGACAGTTATGGTCAATCCGATCATTACCCGTTCTCTCACCATAATTTCTCAATCCTTCTCTTTTCCTCCAGACAGGCACTAGCATTTTTGCGCTGTTTCGCGTGGGGCACTGGTTAGATTGAATCGCCTTCACTTTGGCGTTTCTACACTGTGTTCTCTGAAGATTGTGGTCAACTATGGACAGCGTATCACTCACCGGTCAGCAACGATTCGAGCAGGGCATGACACTCATTGAGGTGCTGATTGCCGCCGTGATCGTGGCGGTAGGCCTGCTCGGCATCGCGAGCCTGCAGATAAATGCCCTGCAGGGATCGACCAATGCCGACTATCGAACCCGGGCCATCGACTTCGCCACTTCGCTCTCCGACCGCATGCAGGCCAACCTCATCGGCGTGGCCGACAATGATTATCTGCTACAGCCATCCTGCGACATGGGCTCACTGTCAGCGGTTTCCGCCTGCGCCATGACACCGCAAATGGGCGACGCCGCCTCGATTGCCAACTGCAGCCCCCGGCAGATGGCGAGCTACGACCTGCACCAGATCGGCTGCGGCCCGGGTATTCAGAACAGCCTTCCCGGCGGGCGCCTGCAGATCGACTGCGTTGATGCTGATACAAGCGATGCCGATCCCTGCAGCGAACTCTCGCCCATGCTGATCACCATCAGCTGGCTACAGCAGGGCAGAGTGACCGATGCCGTGGCAGAGGATGTGGAGGCGATCAAGATGACCGTGATCCCAGGGGAGCCTTAACCATGTATCGCACAAGCGTTCAGCAAAACGGCTTCTCCCTGGTATCGCTGATGATCGCCAGTGCGATCAGTCTCTTTCTCGTCGGCGGGATCGGCAAGATCTATATCGACGGCAGGAACGCCTTCAATGCACGGGCCGCGCTCGCTTCGGCAACGGAGTCCTACCGCTTCACCTTCCAGGAGATGCGGCGCAACCTGATCATGGCGGGAAGGGGAATAGCAACTTCGGACGACAGCGCCTCGGCCTACATCGGTGACCAGGGAGACCAGGGGCGGCGCACCTTTCCCGCCCTCGATCGCAATCCCGACGGCATCGTCAGCGGCGCTCAACAGGCAGCCGACAACTGGAGTCCGGCGCCGGAGGAATCGAGCGTTGTCGCGGTACGCTACGCCTCCGGCCCCACGCCCTGCGGTGCGGACAACCTGACCATGAGCGACGGCACGGTAACGGTCAGATTTCTCGTCGATGAGGCGGGTAATCTGAACTGCCAGGTCTACCAAAACGGCCGGATATTCCAGTCACAACCCATTGTTTCGGGCGTTGCCCAGATGCGCGCGCTCTACGGCATCGATACCGATGCGGAACCCGACGGTGTGGCGAACCGCTATCTGACAGCGGCACAGGTAGCCGCGCTGAACTGGATGAACGTGGTCTCGATCAGAATCGGCCTGGTGGTCAAATCCGGAACCGGCTATGAACTGCCGGGACCCTATCGCCCGCAGGTCCCTGAAGCGCTGGATCTGCTTGGAGCAAGATTTATCGCGCCCGACACCGACTACATCTACAAGTCTGCCAGCACCACCATCTCGTTACGCAACCTGCACCACATGGACCGTCAATTTGCCGAGGAGTGAGGCGTTGTCATGTCATTATCCAGATCGATAAAAACAGACAGTAATCAATCCGGGGCTGCACTGGTTGTCAGTCTCATCCTGCTGACCATCATCACCCTGCTTAGTGTTTCCGCCATGCAGAACGCCAATCTGGACACCAAGATCGCGGTCAACCATCAATTCAAGGAGATGAGCTTCCGTGCCGCCGAGAATGCCCTGGCCATCGTCACCGGGCCGGAATTGAGTGTCCTGGACAATCTGGATATCCCCAATGTAGTGGGTGAAATCACCAGCAACGACCCGTTTTTCACCACCCACAACGCCGTCGGCGACCCCATCGATCCCGCCTTTTCCGATCAGCTGCCGATGAGCGCGAGCCTCACCATGGAGTATCAGGGCGAACGCGAGGGACTCTTTTTCTCCGGGCACCAGCTGGACAACACAACCCATCTCTTTCTCGTGGACGCGTTCGGAACCGTGGCGGGAAACGCCACCCGCACACACAACCGAATGCAGGTCGGATTGATACGACAGCGGTACTAAGGAGCGGAACCACCATGTCAACGAGTCACCCCACAGCATTCAATCCGCATCAACCCTTGATGGCGATCGTCGCTCTCCTGCTGCTCATCGCTCTCCCGGTCGGCCTCAGGGCTGACGACATCGAGGTCTATCTGCAACCGCCGCCCGATCCGGTGCCACCCAATATCCTGTTTCTCCTCGATGAATCCGGCAGTATGGATAGCGAGGTTGCACCCGGCATTTCACGCAGGGACGCCTTGGTCAACGCATTGAACAGAATCGTCAATGCCGGTGTGCTGGACAATGTCAACGCGGCGCTGCTTGGTTACAGCACGCTGTCTGATGTCGATAATACCGTACGCCTGGTGGCCCCTACCGGCGATTTCACCCTCGTTGGCGCTGAGCGGGCAAGCTTCAGATCGGCGATCAACCAACTGGAGACGCTGCATTTCACGCCCACCACCGACGCTCTCGCCGCCGCGGTCGATTGGTTCAATCCAGCGAGGACGCCCGGCCTGATTCAACCCACCGGCCTGCAATCGCCATTGAGCGCCGATCCCGAAACACGCAGCTGCGCACCGAACCGGATCGTCCTGCTATCCGATGGCGCCCCCAACACCAGTACCCGAACCCAATACGAAGGCATCCCCTGTGCGGAGGTCAATCTCTTCGACAACTTCGACGATGCGAGACCGGAGTGGTACAACGCGGGGGCGCGCTGCGCCAATGAGATCAGCGCCTGGGCCCACAACACCGACCTCGCGACCGCTGATGGTTGGGACGGGGTTCAGAACATCCTCACCTACGCCCTCTCCTTCGGCACCAGCGCCGGATCGGAAACCCAGACCTTCATGAACGGCGTTGCCGCCGCGGGCGGCGGCGAGTCATGGATGGTCGCCAACGAAGATGAGATCGCCGAAGCCTTCAGCGATATCGTCGATCAGGCGCAGGATGCAATCCGCTATGTCGTGAATGCACCCACGATTCCCTTCAATCCTGACAATGCCGCGGTCAGTGAGGACATCATCTATGTGCCCCTGTTTCACCCGGAAGCGAGAAGATTCTGGCGCGGCAATCTGAAGAAATACAGGGTGAATGTCACCGACGACGAGATTCAGCTGCGGGCAGTGGGCGGCCAGCGGGTGCTCAACAACGATCATACCTTTGCCAGCACGGTCGACCTCTTCTGTGAGGATGGCGCCTGCCCTGCCGATGACGGCGAACCCCTCAACGGCGGCGCGGCGCGCACTATGACCGGCACAAGAAACCTCTACACAAACCTGGTTCCCGCACACTCCCTCGACCACCAGGCCAACCGCATTCATCGGGATACCGCCGCGATCACCACCGAGCTGCTCGGCATCACC
>NATV01000170.1 GCA_003094535.1 gamma proteobacterium symbiont of Ctena orbiculata
TGGCCGTCGAGGTGGACCCGCCAAAACCGGCCCTCGCCGTGCCTGTTGTGTCGCCAGATGAATTCAGCCGCCTTGATGGCCGCCTCGCGATAGTCCGCACGGCCAAGGGTATCGGCGGCCTGGGCGAATGCGGTGATCATCATGCCGTTCCAGGCGGTAACGATCTTGTCGTCCCGCAAAGGGGCGGGGCGGCGGTTTCTGACCTGGAGCAGCTTTTGATTTATCTGATCAAGCCGCTGGCGCAGGGAGGTTACTGTTAGGTCATGCTCTTCCGCATAGCTTTCCAACCCCTGACCGAGGTGGAGAATATTCCGCCCTTCGAAATTGCCGCTGGGGGTCACCCGGTACAACGCCCGGGCCAGCTCCGCTTCCGGAGGTTCGAGTACGGCCTCCAATTCTGCCGCTGTCCAGGTGAAGAAGCGTCCCTCTTCGCCCTCGCTGTCGGCGTCGGTGGCGGAGTAGAACCCCCCCTCGGGCAGGCTCATCTCACGCATGACATAGTCCAGGATCTGGGTTGTCACCCGGCGGAACTGCTCGCGTCCGGTGATCCGCCATGCGCGGAGATAGACGCGGCTGAGATGGGCCTGGTTATAGAGCATCTTCTCGAAGTGGGGGACCAGCCACTCGTAATCGGTAGCGTAACGGTGGAAGCCGCCGGCCACCTGATCGTAGATGCCGCCGCGGGCCATGTGATCAAGTGTGACCTCGAGCATCTCGAGTGCCCGGGGGTCATGATTCCGCTCCGCCTGGTCGAGGAGCAGATAGAGCCAGGGTTCACGGGGGAACTTGGGGGCCTGGCCGAAGCCGCCCTGAATCTCATCGAACGACTCCTGCATCTTCCCCACCGCGGTCTCGGTGACGGCCTCGTCCAATGCCTTGGCCCGACCCTCGAGACTGTTGCTTGTCTTCACCGCGGAGGCGACCCGTTCAGCCTGCTCCTCGACATCTCCCGGACGCTCCCGCCAGAGCCGCGCTATCTGCTGCAGCAGCGAAGTGAACTGTGCGGGGGTGAAGTAGGTGCCGCCGAAGAAGGGCTTGCCTTGCGGCGTGAGAAAACTCGACATCGGCCAGCCGCCATGCCCCGTCATCAACATCACGGCGGTCATGTAGACCTGGTCGACGTCGGGGTGGCTCTCACGGTCGACCTTGATCGGAATGAAGTGCTCATTGAGGAAACCGGCAATCGCGGGGTCTTCGAAACTCTCCCTCTCCATGACGTGACACCAGTGACAGGTTGAGTAACCGATGGAGAGGAAGACGGGTTTGTTCTCCCGCTTCGCCTTAGCGAAGGCCTTCTCCGACCAGGGATACCAATCCACGGGATTGTGTGCATGCTGCAGTAGGTAAGGCGAGTCTTCAAGGATCAGGCGATTGATGTATCGCGGGGTGCCGTCATCTTTGAAATGCTCGGTGCGCGGCCGGTATGTGATCCCCTTGGCGAGATAGGCAGCTTTGAGTTTCTGCTCCATTTGGGGTGACCTTTCGACTTGGTAGGCGTATGAGAGGGCGGGCAGGATCAGGCCCAGCAATAGACCAAGATGGAGAGTCCTGCGCCTGGTCATCGTTTGACGGTGGCGGCGATGAGAGTCGCCCGGGAGGAACTGCTGCAGCCGCCGGGCAGGGTGGCGAGGCTGATGGAGAACGCGACCATAACCCCTGATTAGTAGCTCAGTTTGACCGGCTGTTCCATCGGCAGTGCGGGGCTGGCCGCCCACTCCTGCGTGGAGCCGTCGTAGAGTTTGACCTGACGATTGCCCAGGATCTCGTGGGAGACGAACCAGCCCAATGCGGCCCGGTTGCCGGTATGGCAGTAGTTGATCTGATCCCCCTGCAGCGGGACCTTGCTCGACGCATAGATGCGCTGAAGGTTTTCCGGGCTATGGAGTTTGCCGCCGCCGTTTATCGTTAACCAATCATAGTTGAGGTGTACAGCCTGGGGCAGTCTGCCGGCCCGCTCCTTGCCGCCACCGCTGTAGATACCGAGATACTCCGCCCTGGTTCTGTTATCCACGATCCGGGTGCCGTTGCCGATTGCCGCTCTGACCTCGTCCGCGCCGGGATTCATCTGCTTGCGATAGCTGGCCTTGAAGGTTTTCGGTTTCAGCTGATGATTTCCCTTTTCCAGCGGGTAGACCCGCTTTTCGGCATAGCCGACCAGGCCGCCGTCGAGTATCGAGACACGGTCGTGGCCGAGCACCTTGAAGGTCCAGTAGACTCTCGCGGCGACGGCCATGTCTCCCGCACTGGCGCCCAGAGAGATCAAGACCACATGGCTGTTGTTGTCAATCCCCAGGGAGCCGATCATTTTTTCAAGCAGAGGTACCGGCGGCATGTTCTTGAGTTGCCCCTTTTTTTCCACCCGCCACTGGGCATAATTGGTGTTGATCGACCCGGGAATATGAAACCGCAGATAGTTTTGATTATCCTGCAGATCGAGCAAGACAAGATCGGCATTGTCACGATTGTTGTGCAACCACGAAGGGGTTACCAAGGGCTCGACGGCAGCTGCCAGCATGCCCGGAAACAGCAGCAGCAGGAGAATAAGGGAGCTTTTCATGTCGGTTATTACCTGGTTTTGCCAAATGAACGCTGGAGTGAACACAGTGTTGCATGATCGCATCATTCAACAATCAGATCGATATCACGCAGGAAAGTTGCGTGGTTGATCAAACTGCTTCATCAGTGTGGATTTCCCCTGGTGCTGTGTCAGAATAGCGTGAAAACAGAGCGATCAACCATGATGAAGATTCAAACAGCCCTTATTTTTTTACTCCTGTTCACGGGTGGGAATCTCCCCGCGGCGGATTTCGAGGAGGCCATGGAGGCCCTTACCCAAGGCGAACACAGGGAGGCCTATCGCGATTTCAAACGCCTCGCCAAACATGATCATATCAAGGCGCAGTACCAGCTTGGCATGCTCTACCTCCTCGGCAAGGGGGTTGGACAGGATACGGATCAGGGCATCGCATGGTTGAAGGAAGCGGCCACCAACGGCTCCTATCTGGCGGCCAATGAGCTAGGGCAGATCTATCTCTCGGGCAGGGGGGTGGATATCAACGAACAAGAGGCGATCAAGTGGCTGGAGCTTGCGACAGCGATCGCGGAACAGAACGAGGGGGAGGCCGAGGATGGCTGCGACTAGCCACCCCGGTATGGCATGAAATTCAGCGATTTCGGTTTCGAGGAGAATCCCTTCGCGATAACCCCTGATCCCAGATATCTCTATCTCAGCAGGGGACACGAGGAGAGCCTTGCCCATCTGATTTACGGTACCGGTCCGAATGGCGGGTTCGTGCTCCTTACCGGTGAGGTCGGCACCGGCAAGACCCTGCTGTTGCGCAGTCTGCTGGCACAACAGCTGGAAAACGTGGAGATCGCCCTGATTCTCAATCCCCGTCTCTCGAGACGTGAATTTATCGCCACCATCTGTGATGAGCTGGGTATCGAGTACCAGGGGCCGCCCTACTCCCTGAAGCTGCTCACCGATATCTTGACCCGGCGTCTGTTGAAGACCCACGCCGAGGGGAAACATACGGTATTGGTGGTGGACGAGGCGCAAAACCTCAGTCCAAGGGTGCTGGAACAGGTGCGCCTGTTGACCAACCTGGAGACCTCCCGCCATAAACTGCTGCGAATCATTCTGGTGGGACAGCCTGAGTTGCAGCAGATGCTGGAACGCAAGGAGATGAGGCAGGTCGATCAGCGCATTACGGCCCGTTACCATCTGATGCCGTTGAATGCCAAGGAGACCAACCACTATATTGCCCATCGCCTTGCCGTAGCCGGTATACGCGAGGATCTGTTCACACCGATGGCCCTGAAGCTGATACATCGCTTTTCCAACGGCATCCCGAGGGTCATCAATGCCATCTGTGAACGGGCGCTGTTGGCGATTTACGCATCGGGCAGGCAACGCGCCGGTGTCGGCCTGGTCTGGCGGGCCGCTCGGGAAGTGAAGGGAAAACGCTTCGGCCGACAATCCTGGCTTTGGGCGGGGTTAGCGCTGCTGGTATTGGCTTCAATGGTTTTTTGGTACAGCCAGAGCGGCATCGATGAAGGGGCGGTGCAGCCTCAGAGTGCGTCCCTCGCCGAGCCTGCAATCCCCGAACTGCCCACCAGCATAGAAACCCCCCAAAAAGTTGAAATACCCACCCTGCCGGAGCAGTTTGCCGATTCGCCTGAAGCGGCATCGCCCCCCCAGACAGATGAGGTTGCCGCCATTGAATTTGCCAGGCCTGATGAGGCGTCTCCCGAAGCGGTCGCTGAAACGGGAGCCGTGGACGAGTTCATACTGGCGAATCTGTTCAGCGAACCGCAAAGCCGCAACGCCATGTACCAGGCGCTGCTCCATCTCTGGGATGATGAAAAGCAGCTGCAAGAATCTCCTCCTCCCTGCATGCAGATGAAAGCGTTTGGACTGCGCTGCCTGGTTGCCGCCTCGGATTGGGCGAATCTGTTGCGCCTGAACAGGCCGCTTCTGTTACAGCTCAAGCAGGAAAAGCAGAGGCGCCTGCTGCTGTTGAGGCATGTGGATGACGAGTGGTTGCTGGTCGATAGCGGCAGGGGACAGGGCGTGATAACCAGAAACCAGCTGATGCGCTACTGGAAAGGCAACTACATTATGCTGTGGCGGCCAATGACCGAGATTGCGCTGATCGGCGAAGGCTCCTCCGGCAGCGCGGTCACCTGGCTGCGCAAACGCCTGCAGCAGGTGGATGGGATCATTTCACCCGCGCTCAAGGGTCTCGACCGGTTTGATACCGGACTGGAGAGCCGTTTGCGGGCTTTTCAAGAGCAGCGGGGATTGGCGGCGGATGGCGTCGCCGGGCAGCAGACCATGATCTATCTCAACAATCTGGCACTGCCGCCGGCGACACCGACCCTGGTCTCCGCCAGGGATCTGGCTGGAGGGTGAGATGTCACTGATTCTCGAAGCGCTGAAAAAGGCTGAGCGCCAGCACAAGCTGGGAGAGGTCCCCAAAATCTCCCCCAATGCCGAGCAGCCGGCAACCACGGGTCCACATGGGATGGGTTGGGTGATGATGGCGCTGCTTGCCCTGATCCTGCTCGGTGCCGGCATCTACTTGGGAAGCAATAACTGGCTCTCGCCACAGACCCGGGTCGAAGCTGATGTCTCCCGCTCTGAAGCCAAGCCAGGGGATGGTACGCAAAACAAGGAGCAGCTGATGGTCGCGCCGGTGCAAACCGAGGAGAGGGACATCCCAGCCGAACCTCCTCCTCCTGACGCCATTGCCGAAGACGGCGGCGAGTCCCGGCAGGCGATCCCCACACCTCGGGAGATCGAGATCGAGCCGCCCCGCGATAAGGAGATCGAAGCGCCCCGGGTGGCGGTATCCGAACCCGTACCGCCCCCCCCGCCACCAAAACCCCTGCATGAGATGCCCAGCGGTTTTGTCGCCCACCTGCCTGCGATGAATATCGATATCCACAGCTACGACACACGTCCGGCAAAGCGGTATGTCCTGATCAATATGGAGAAATATCGCGAGGGAGACTATCTTGCCGAGGGTCCCAGGGTGGTGGAGATCCTGCCCCAGGGGGCGGTGATGGAACATCTGGGTGAGCGCTTCATTCTGCCCATCGGCAATCAATGAGGTGTCTGGGGTCCGTTACTACGAATCCAATCGGTTCTGTTGCGTATGATAAACCGCTACTCAAGGCCCTAGGAGATCGATGTGCGGGCAAGCGCCCAGGCATCGACCCTCTTCGCCCCCGCTTTTTTCAGTAGCCTGCCGAGTTCGGCTACCGTGGCCCCCGTGGTGATGACATCATCCACCACCACCAGGTGGGACCCGCTGAGATCCGCGCATATCTCGAACGCCCGGTGCAGGTTTTTACGTCTTGCCTCCCGTTTCAATTCCGCCTGCGGCGGGGTGTGTTTTATGCGTCTGCAGAGTCGCCAGTCGTGGCTTAACCCGCACCGCCTGGCCAGCACCCGTGCGATTTCGACGGATTGGTTGAATCCCCGTTCCCGCAGGCGCACCGGGTGCAGAGGTACCGGAATCAATAGATCGGGCCTGTCGTAATCCTCTCCGAGACGTTCGATGAGCAGTCCGGCCAGGGGCTCCACAAGGTGGAGTCTATTATGGAATTTGAGCATGCCGATGAGTCGGTTCACCGGGGGTTGATAGGTCATGGCGGTGATGGTCCTGGTGATCTCCGCGGATCGCCTGATGCATCGTCCGCATAGCTGGGACGCGGGTACTTCGGGCGGCAGCGGCAACGCACAACCGGGACAGGCGTGGAGGTTGAAGGGGAGGCGCCGTTGACAGGGAGGGCAGAGGTGGTGTTCGAAATCACCCGCAGCGCCGCAGAGCAGACAATCTCTCGGGTAGAGCAGGTTTTGGATAAAATGTATACAGTTGTTGACTTTCATGACCATCCTTGGTTGACAGGTGTGAGGCAATCCTTACCATAGGCTCTCCGCTGTGCGCCGCACAACGCCTAGACAGAGGCTGGTTCACCATGACTGATACGATTTTACGCCACGATTGGCGCCTGGACGAGATAGAGGCCCTCTTCGATCTACCCTTCAACGATCTGCTGTTTCAGGCGCAAACCCTGCACCGGGCCTACTTCGATCCGAATCAGGTCCAGATGAGCAGCCTGCTCAGTATCAAGACCGGTGCCTGTGCCGAGGATTGCGGCTACTGTTCCCAGAGCGCGAAACACGCCACCGGACTGGAGGCGGAAAAGCTGATGCCCGTGGAGGATGTCGTCGCGGCAGCCGAGGCGGCGAAAGAGAAGGGGGCCAGCCGTTTCTGCATGGGCGCGGCCTGGCGCAATCCCACCGACAAGAATCTTGAACGGGTTATCGAGATGGTCGAGGCCGTGCACGGTCTGGGCATGGAGACATGCCTGACCCTGGGGATGCTGACCCAGGACCAGGCGGGTCGTCTGCGCAGCGCCGGGCTCGATTACTACAATCATAATCTCGATACATCGCCCGAGTTCTACGGCAATGTCATCACCACCCGGACCTTCGACGACCGTCTGCAGACCCTGGCTCATGTCAGGGATGCGGGCATCAATGTCTGTTCAGGCGGTATTCTCGGGATGGGCGAATCCCGCCGGGATCGCGCCAGTATGCTGCGCGAGCTTTGTACTCTGCCCCGCCACCCGGAATCGGTACCGATCAATCTGTTGGTGAAGATCGAGGGTACGCCGCTCTACGACACGGAGGATCTCGATCCGCTGGAGTTTGTGCGCACCATCGCGGTGGCGCGCCTGCTGATGCCGGGCTCCTATGTGCGCCTCTCCGCCGGACGCGGGGAGATGAGCGACGAGATGCAGGCGCTCTGTTTTCTCGCCGGGGCAAACTCGATCTTCTACGGTGAGCGCCTGCTGACAACGGAGAATCCGGAGGCGGATCGCGATAGGCAGCTGCTGCGGAGGCTGGGGATGAAGACCGAACAACTGCTGGAGACCGAGGTCAAGGCGGCCAAGGTGCCCTGCGACAAGGCCCGGGCCGGATAGCTCGCTTTCTGTCGTTGATCGAGTTGCCAAATCCCATGAACCGGCTGACGCAAGCGCTGCAAGCGCGCCGCAACCAGGGGCTCTATCGGAGCCGCCGCGTGGTGTCGACGCCACAGCAGGCGGAATTGGTGGTGGACGGCAAGCGGGTCATCGCGTTCTGCAGTAACGACTACCTCGGTCTGGCCAGTCACCCGGAAGTGGTGGAGGCGCTGCGGCAAGGTGCGGAGAAATACGGCGTGGGAAGCGGTGCGGCGCATCTGATTACGGGTCACAACCGTTCCCATCATCGCCTCGAAGAGGCCTTGGCGGAGTTCACCGCACGGCCGAGGGCGCTGCTCTTTTCCACCGGATACATGGCCAACCTGGGGGTGATCGGCGCCCTCCTGAAAACCGGTGACAGGCTCTTCGAGGATCGTCTCAACCATGCCTCCCTGGTGGATGCGGGACAGCTTACCCGGGCGAAAATGGTGCGTTACCAGCATCGGGATCCGCAGAGCCTGGAGCTGCAGCTGGCGCGCAGCGACGGGGGGCAGGCGTTGATCGCCACGGATGGCGTGTTCAGTATGGATGGCGACCTCGCGCCGCTGCCCGAGCTGGTGGAACTCGCGCGCAAACACCGGGCCTGGTTGATGGTGGATGATGCCCACGGGCTCGGTGTGCTGGGCCCTGACGGCGGCGGTATCCTCAGCCATTACGGTCTCGGCGTCGATGACGTGGAGATATTGATGGGGACCCTGGGCAAGGGGTTCGGTACCTATGGTGCCTTTGTCGCCGGCAGCGAGGGGTTGATCGAGACCCTGATCCAGCAGGCCAGAAGCTATATCTACACCACGGCCCCGCCGGCAGCCCTGGCGGAGGCGACCCTGGTCAGTCTGCGCCTGGCCCGGCGGGAGAGCTGGCGGCGGGAACGGCTCAACAGCCTGGTTGAACGTTTTCGCCATGCCGCGGGACAGATCGGTCTGCCGCTGACGGAATCGGCGACCCCGATACAACCCATATTGGCGGGATCGGCCCGGCAGGCTGTGGCCTGGAGTATGAAACTGGAGGAGCAGGGAGTACTGGTGAGTGCGATTCGACCGCCAACGGTAGCGGAGGGAAGCGCCAGGCTCCGCATTACCTTCAGTGCCAACCATACCGATACGCAGCTGGAGCGTTTGCTGGATGCCCTCGCCAAGCTGCCGCAGGCGGTGGCATGAGGCTGGCGACCGAGCGGCAGGGAGAGGGAGCGAAGCTGGTCCTGCTTCACGGCTGGGGTATGAACTCCTCGGTCTGGGCAGAATTCGCCGAGGGTCTGGCCGAAGCGTATCAGGTCACCCGGATCGACCTGCCGGGACATGGTCACAGCCCCTTCGGCGACCAGCAAAAGCTCACGGCCTGGGCCGCTGCCTGTCTCGATGTCGCGCCCGAACGCGCGGTGTGGATCGGTTGGTCGCTGGGTTCAATGGTAGTCCTGCAGTCGGCACTGCTGGCACCATCCCGGGTCGAGGGGGTTGTCGCAATGGCAGGCATGCCACGCTTTGTGAAGGCGCTGAATTGGCAGCATGCAATGGCGGCGGAGACCCTCGATCAATTCATCCAGAACCTGCGCAGGGATCACCGCCAGGCCCTGGAGCGTTTCCTTGCTCTGCAGATGATGAACAGTGACCGGGCGACACTGCTGCTGAGGCGGCTCAAGTCGCTGCTGCGGGAGCGTCCCGATCCGGCCCCGGAAGCGCTGCAGAGCGGTCTCGAGCTGTTGAAATCGGTCGATCTTCGAGAGCGTCTGGTCGATCTGAGATGTCCGACCAGCTGGATCTATGGCAGCCGGGATACCCTCGCGCCGCCCAGGGCAGGCAGTGAGCTGCGCCGTTGGTTGCCACAGGCGGCAGTGCATATCGTCAAGGGTGCCGGGCATACCCCGTTTCTCTCCCACCCCGAAGAGACCACGCAATTGTTAAGGCGCAGCCTGGAGTCGATGCATGGATAGGGATCGAAGCGGCAGGATCGACAAGCGGCAGGCGCGAGTGGCCTTTTCGCGGGCGGCATCCCACTATGATGAGGTGGCTGAACTGCAGCGCGAGATCGGCAGGCGGATGTTGCAGCGATTGAGCTATATCCGTCATCAGCCCAAGGTCGTGCTCGATGTTGGCGCCGGCACCGGCGAGGCGACCCTGGCACTGAAAAAACACTACAGGAAGGCACGCACGATCGCCCTCGATTTTGCCATGCCGATGTTGCATCAGGTGCGAAAACGGGGTGGATGGCTGGGCAGGCCAAGCTGTGTCTGCGGCGATGCGGAGCAGTTGCCCCTGGCCGATCAGTCGGTTGATATGATCTTTTCCAACGCGGCGTTGCAGTGGTGCAATGACCTGCAGGCAACCTTCAGAGAATTTCTTCGGGTATTGCGCCCCAACGGCATGCTGCTCTTCTCCACCTTCGGACCGGATACCCTGCAGGAGCTGCGTGCCAGCTGGTCAAAGGTTGACGGCCATAGCCATGTCAGCCCCTTTCCCGATATGCATGACGTGGGTGATGCCATGGTGCGGGCCGGCTTGGCGGAGCCTGTAGTGGATGTGGACCGCTTGCGGCTCACCTATGATGAGGTCTCCTCGCTGATGCGTGATCTGAAAACTCTGGGTGCGCATAATGTCACCAGCAACCGGCCGCGGGGACTGACAGGGAAGGGCAGGTTGCGTGCGATGTGTGAAGCTTATGAAGCCTTTCGCATGGATGACAATAAACTGCCGGCCAGTTATGAAGTGGTATATGGACATGCCTGGGCACCCAAACAGCGGCAGGTCGACGGCGTGACCTGCATACCCGTGGATCAGATCGGCAGGGAGAGGGCGTAATCGGCATGACAGGCGGTCTGTTTGTTACCGGCACGGATACGGGTTGTGGCAAGACAGAGGTCACCCTGGGGATAATGGACAACCTGCAGCAGCAGGGTGAGACGGTGCTGGGGATGAAACCCATCGCCTCGGGCGCAGTGGTTATGGATGAAGGGCTGCGCAACGAGGATGCGCTGCGGCTACAGAGGCAGAGCAGTCTCGATATCCCCTATGCGTCGGTGAATCCGCTGACCTATCAACCTCCCATCGCCCCCCATCTTGCCGCCAAGGCGTGTGGAGAGCCGATCAGGCTGGATGAGATTCTTCAGGGCTATGCCCGCCTGCAGGAGATGGCCGACAGGGTGGTGGTGGAGGGCGTCGGCGGTTGGCACGTACCCCTTGGCGAAGGCATCACCTTGGCCGATTTGGCGCGCGCCCTCGATCTGCCGATGATCCTGGTGGTGGGAATCCGCCTCGGCTGCATCAACCACGCGCTGATGACTGCCGAGTGCATGCTCAACAGCGGGGTTCGCTTCGAAGGCTGGGTGGCGAACCTGATCGATCCCGAAATGCTGGCCATTGACGACAACATCATCACCCTGCAGGCCTGGTTGCCTGCTCCCTGTCTGGGTGAGATTCCCTATCTCGAGGCGCCCACCCCTGAACAGATAGCGGGCTATCTCGATGGGCCGCTGTTGGATGCCATACAGTAGATCCTGTCGAGATGCCCCGTGATCCGGTTTTGACGAGTCCTAGATGAGCATGTCGAGCTCATGAAGCAGACGCTCTCTCAACTCCTTGAGCTTTTGCAGACCCTGCTGCTGGGTCTGTTGGTTGGAAGTGTGATTCGTATCGCAGAGCCTGGCAGCCAGATCGTGCACCTGGTTGTGCAGCACCCCGATCTGTTTGAAACCGGGTTTGTTCCCATACCGCATCTCGCCGAACTCGCTTAGCCATTTGCCGAATCGGCATTCCTCGGCATCCAGCTTGAGTTCCGATACGGTGTTGCCAAGAAGATAGTGTTCAACCTGTCTGACCCACGCACGATGCTCGACGCCGGCAAACAGCAGGGGTATGTCCTCGCGCCGCACGGTCTCCTGCCGCACCCAGCAAGGATCTGGCTGCCAGCTTGTCATCCAGCTGTCGAGCGCGCTGGCGGGCATCGGCTCAGCGATCACGAAACCCTGGGCCTGTTCGCAGCCCAACTGCAGTAGCAGCCGACCATGTTCGATGGTCTCGACACCCTCCGCAATGGCCACCCGTCTGAATGCGGTGGCAAGGCCCAGTACACCCTCCAGGATAGCCAGATCCTCCGGGTCGTCGAGCATGTCGCGCACAAAGCTCTGGTCGACCTTGAGCAGGCCCGCGGGGAGCAGCTTGAGATAGGTGAGCGAAGAGTAGCCGGTGCCGAAGTCGTCGAGGGCAAAGACAATGCCCATTTCGTTGCAGGTTGTGATGACCTCGGAGACTTGGGCCAGGTCTTCAAGGGCACTGGATTCAAGGACCTCGAGCACCAGATGCCCGGGATCGATTCTGGGGTGGGCCTGAAGAAGTTCTCTGAGCTGGCTGACGAAATCGCTCTTTTGCAGGAAGCGAGCACCGATGTTGACACTGACGGAGAAGTCGAGACCATCGGCCTGCCACTGCTCCAATTGCTCGAGAGCTCTGTCTAAAACCCATTTGTCCAGGGTTACCGCAAGCTCCTCGTTTTCGATCAGCGGCAGAAACTCACGCGGCTGCAGCAGTCCGCGTCGTGGATGTTGCCATCGAATCAGCGCTTCTACACCCAGGATCTCGCCACTGCGCATGTTTACCTTGGGTTGATAGTGGAGCAAGAATTCATGAGTGCCCAGGCCTTCCCGGATTCTTGTTACCGTCTCATGATGACCGCGTAATCCGCGATATTTGTCCGCCTCGAAGAAGTGGTAGCGGCTTTTGCCGGTCACCTTTGCGTTGTACATTGCCTGGTCCGCCTGGCGCAGCAGCTGATCCGCATCCACCTCCTCGGATTGCGGATAAAAGGTGACGCCGATACTGGCTGAAACCTGGAGCGTCAGTTTGCCGAGGTGGATCGGTTGTGCGGCAGCGGAGAGCATGCGTTCCAGCAGTGGGATGCTGTCATTGCTGTGCTGCAGATCCACCAATACCGCCACGAACTCATCGCCTCCCAGGCGGGCGATGGTATCGCCATCGCGTAAAATCCCCTTCACCCGGTGGGCAAGGGCGACGAGAAAGAGATCGCCGGTGTCGTGACCGTAGCTGTCGTTGATCTCCTTGAAACCGTCGAGATCGAGATAGGCCACCGCCAGCTGGCCGCCCCGACGGGTGACCTGGGACATGGTCTGGTTCAAGCGGTCTGCCAGCAAGGTGCGGTTTGGCAGACTGGTGAGGCTGTCATGGTAGGCGACATGTTCGAGTCGGGTCTTCTTTTCCTGCAGCTCCTGTTGGGTATGGATATGGGCGGTGATATCCCTTGAAGCCTGTACCATGCCCGATATTCGTTGCCGCTCATCGAACAGCGGCGAGCCCACCACCTCGAAGAGGCGTTCACTGCCGTCAGCTGTCTTGTGGCGATGGATCACGGTTACCGGCTTGCGGGTACTCAGCACGATATCCAGCGGGCAGACGTAGTCTTCATTATTACAGGGTATGTCGCGTTCATGACTGACTTGGTAACACTTGAATAGTGACTTGGTATCGGTAACCAGCGGCGTATGCTCGGCGGCCTTGTTCATCAGTTTGATGTTGTACTCCCTGTCCACCACCATGATCGGATCAGCGACGCCGTCGATGATGGATTGCAAAAACTGATGTTCCGCCAGAATGCGCTGTTGCGCCATTACCCGCTCGGTGATATCGGTGGCGATCTCCATGCGTACCAGCCTGCCGTCGGGCCACTGAATTGCCTGATCACGACAGTCGAGCCATTCATTGCTCTCATTGATATAACGTTCCCAGGCGTGAATGCCGGTCGGTTGCCCATCCTTGTTCAACAAGTGGTGATTGGTGCAAAAATCACAGGGTTTTCCGCGATTGTCCTGCATCATCTTCCAGCAACTGTCGCCAACCCGGTCGCCCCAGCGGGCGATGGCGTTTTGATTCATGAAAAGCACTTCATGGTTACCCATGTCCGATACATAAACCGAGGCGTCAAGGGTATTGAGGACAGCGGTGAACCGGTCGTGGGAGTCGCGAAGTTGATTTTCCGACTGCAGGCGCACGGCGATCTCTTTTTCCAGTTCGGTATTCATATCGGTCAGCTGGCTGGTCCGCTCGTCAACGATCATCTCCAGGTCGCGCTTATGTACCTCGAGAAGATCCTGAGCCCGGTTACGGTCGGCTATTTCCACGTTCAGGTTTTTTATCAGTTTCTGGTTATCCCTTTGCAGACTCAATGTCTGCAGCAGGATACGGTTGGTATTGATGGCGGCGTAGATCACCAGGATCGTGTAAACGACGAGCGCTGTGAGCAGCAACAGGGTGCCACTGCCGTGCCACTGAGAGATGATCAGCAACAAGCTTATTGCCGGTGGCAGGCTGGCAGCGAAAAACGCCATCAGAACAGCCGAGAGAACAGGCACCGTGGCCGCCATAATGCCAAGCACGATCATGACGATGACGATCCTGTAGGCAGGGTCTTCTGTAATCTCGGCAAAGAGACTGACGCCCGCCCAGCCGATTCCGGCCAGGAAGGCGGAACCTACTATCAGGCTTGCCCAGACTTTTATCCGGTATCGTTGATAGTGGTTCGTGTAATAGATGTAGAGGGCCATGCGCGTGGTCGCCACAAATAGCATGTAGCCGGCCCATTGATTGAGCAGGGAATCCGGTACAGCTTCATCCAGTCCTATCCAGGCAAGGATAGTGACAGTGAGGATGGCCAGCGTGGAGGGTAGCGCATTGGCATAGATCAGTTTGATCTGCTCAGTGAAAAGCCCTGTCCCTGGACGGTCTGCTCTATCCCTCGCCACACCGGACGTAATGAGGCTGCGTAGCATGAAGGCCGCTCCAGAAAGCGCCGCTAGATTTTATAACTAGTTTAAATGATAGATCCCGAACCCGCCTGTCAAATTAGAACTTGGAATCCTGAAAAGGACTATAGCAATTTTTCCCAACTGTTCCATGATGTCGAACAAGCAAGCGCCAGTTTCAGGAATATAGAAAGAGTATTCGTTATTAATTGAATAGCTCAATTTATCAGCGATGACTATCGCTTGCGGTTTTGACCCCTGACTATTCTTGAATTTAAGTCGGTTTTCTTGGTGCCCGTACGTCTCTTCTATGACCTGATTCCAGCAGCGGATTGATGTCGGGCTGGACTAATCCGCTTGTTTGTTAGTAGGAATCTAATTCATTATTTCTTAAGCATTCATTGTTAACGACACGACAGGGTGACGCTGGGACAGAGATAACTCCGGTCTGCGGTTTGCGCCATGGGTTTGTTCTCAATGGTTATTCCGCAGTCAGGCTTTTTGTGCGACCAAAAGAACATTTTTTCCGATAGGCGGAGGGAGTACTCTTTCCAGGGGGCGTGCCAGTGGCACGACTACCCTGTCATAAAGCGATACGCTCCCGCTGTCTATCGAATTCCTGAGCAAGACAAAATTGACATACCAGGGAAGTATACCTGCGATATCAAAGTATCGCGCTTTGATGATCTTGAACCCTTGTTTGCGCGTAATTTTTACCAGTTCGCGCTTTACATAGCGGCGAAAATGTCCAACCTGCCTGTCAAGCTCGCTGTACAACCAGGGAAGTGCCGGGACAAAAATCAGCAGGTGACCGTTCTGTTTCAGCGCAGCATGGGCGTTGGCAATTTCGGATAGGTCATCTTCGATATGCTCGAGAACATTTAGATACAAGATCGAATCGAAACCTTCAGCGTCGCTGTTACCAGCAAAGAAGCTGTTTATGGCGACCCCTCTTTGATCTTCGCAGAGAGCCTCCTCGAGCAACGGGTACATATTCAGAGAGGGTTCAAATGCACTTAAATGTCCGATCTGGGTCTCCAGCAACAGGCGTGAAAAAGTCCCGGTGCCGGCACCTACCTCGGCTACTCTATTGCCGAGATATGGATAGAATTCCGCTAAAATCCATTTGTGATAATTCACTGCAAAGGACATGGCTTCCAAGTCCTTGCCAAAGTATTCCGGCATCTTGCCTGTCGAGGTATTCATTCATCCTTTCCCGAAAGTCTGTTGTCCCATGCTGCGCCTGCTGAGGATAGGTTCTGCTGTTGGTGCAAGCGCATTTTATCTACTATTTTCGAGCAAGTAACGGAGGATATCAGCCATTAAGCTGTTTATTGTTCGGTATAGCGCTTGAGATGCGGACAGGATATCTTCCTCGGTCTGAATATACTTGCCGTCGACGAGTTCGTCTCGGCAATTTTCAACGATTGCTTTTGCGGAGCTCGCTGTTGTTTCCAAGTGGAACTGAAGTCCAATTACGTTGCGCCCAAATTGAAAGGCCTGGTTTTGACTGCCTTTGCTTTCCGCGATGCAAACAGCCCCGCTCGGCAGGTCGAATGTTTCACCGTGCCAGTGAAATACCGTTATTTCATCGGGAAACCGAAACAGCGAATCGGATTTAGATTGTACCGCGCTGATCGGAAACCAACCGATCTCTTTCAACGAATTGGGGTAGACGTCACTGCCAAGTGAGGCGGCGATGAGTTGTGCGCCCAGGCAGATGCCTAAAGTAGGTTTTCCCGCGTCGATCACGCTTCTAATAAAATCCTTCTCTTTTGCCAGCCAGGAGTGGTCATGTTCATCATTGACACTCATCGGCCCTCCCATGACGATGAGCAGGTCGATCTCCTCGATCCTGGGAAGGACGAGGGAATCGAAGAACCGAGTGGCGGTGATTTCATACCCGGATTGCAGCAGCCAATCCTCGATACTGCCGAGGCCTTCGAAAGGCACGTGCTGTAAAAAGTGGGCCCGCATCTTGTCTCCTTTTAGAGTCTGGATCGCGTGAATCACCAATGGCGCTTACCGGCGTTTGTCCGGAGGCATCGCAAGCATGTAGTTTACTGACACATCTCTAGTCAGTGCTAGAAGTCTGTTCAGCAAGGGTGTCGGGAGGGAGGGGCGAATTTCGGCGCCTCCGGGATACTGATCAGTGGTTTTTGGCTCGGTATCGCACGCCGCCGGCTGCTGAAAAATACTCAGCGGTCGCTCAAGCGAGTGGTCCGGGGCGCGGGTTTCATTGATCGGCCGGTGTCATGAGTAAGGGTCCGGCGGGCAGGATCGATTACTGGCAGCAGGCTGCTAGGCGAGTTGCGCCTTGAGTTTGCCCATGGCGTTTTTCTCGATCTGGCGGATACGCTCCGCCGAGACCTGGAAGCGGTCGGCGAGCTCGTGCAGGGTCGATTTTTTCTCACCCAGCCAGCGGGCTTCGAGAATCTCTCGGCTGCGTTCATCGAGGTCCTGCATGGCATTGACCAGACGTTGCTTCATCTGCAACTCGCTGTCGGATGCCTCGAGCAGGGTTGCGGGTTCCATGCGCATGTCGCTCAGGTAGCCGGCGGGGGTCGCCGTCACCTGATCCTCGTCATCCTGGAGGGGGCCGTCGTAGGCGATGTCCTGCCCGGAGAGGCGTGACTCCATCTCCAGTACGGTCTCGGGTTTGACCCCAAGATCCTGGGCCACATCGTTCACCTCCTCCTTGGAGAACCAGCCGAGGCGTTTCTTTGAACTGCGCAGGTTGAAAAAGAGCTTGCGTTGCGCCTTGGTGGTGGCGACTTTGACGATGCGCCAGTTTTTCAGGATGTACTCGTGGATCTCCGCCTTGATCCAGTGAACGGCGAAGGAGACCAGGCGCACCCCCATATCGGGATCGAAGCGTTTCACCGCCTTCATCAGGCCCACGGTACCCTCCTGGATCAGGTCGGGCAGGGCGAGACCGTAGCCGCTGTAGTTGCGGGCGATACGCACCACGAAACGGATATGCGAGGTGATCAATCGCTGCGCGGCCTCAAGATCCTTATGGTCGCGAAGCCTGATCGCCAGGGATCTCTCCTCTTCCGCGCTCAGCATCGGCAGTTGGAAAGCGGCGCTGATATAGGCGTCCATACTGCCTGAAGGCAGAGCTGTCAGTGCGATATCTTTGCTCATTGAGTCTCCCCATGTATAACTGTTGGATAGATATTAGCACTCTCGAATGAGGAGTGCCAATCGATAGATAGGACAGGGGGGCAGATTAAAAGTTCCCTTTGGGATAACTATATAAAATCCTTAATTTACAAGAGGATATCTTAGAGTCTGCGTGG
>NATV01000171.1 GCA_003094535.1 gamma proteobacterium symbiont of Ctena orbiculata
CGTTTCGTGTATAGAGGCGGTAATTGCGCTGCGCACCGAGGCGCGCCCGAGGACGGCTGCATCGGGGGCCGGCGCAATGCCGAGCATGATCTGATAGATCCACTGGGGTGACAGCTGGACCATGGGTATCACCGCAAACCGAAAACTGAGTTGGGAGAGCAGCGGCGTGTTGCGTATCGATTGAAAGTTTATCCTTGCAGGCCAGCGCATGGCATCGAGCAGGGCGGGCTGGTCCAGCGGACCCAGGGGACAGACCAGGGTGACGCCGTTCAACCGCTCCGCCAATCGATAGGCGCAGGCAGTGGCATAGGGGCCGCCCCCGGAAACACCGATCAGGAAGAAACGCTCAATTCCGAGGCTGTCGGCCAGGGCTTCCACGTCCGCCGCCCAGTCGAGGAGATGGCGTCCGGGCTTGGGATCCGACAGGCCCAGACCGTTGCGATCCGGGGCGATCACCCGTACTTTGAATCGACGCGCAGGCATGTCGAAGAGTCGCGCTTCCAGGCGGGTGCCGGGAAAGCCGTGGCAATAGACGGCCGGCATACCCCGTGGATCCCCGTATTCGGCATAGGCGAGGCGTCTGCCGTCCGGGAGCTTGATAAAGTTCGCCTCTCGATTCATCGGCTTTCAATCAGCAGCGGCTAATGGATCAATTGACCTCGATTCGATGCCGCTGTTCAACTGCAGGATACTCCATCCCTAAAGGGCTTGGCGCGGCAGCGGCGCTGAGGGGATAGAGAGACCCCGGCAGCGCGGCGTGCAGTCCCGCACCCTCTATGATCAGGCGTTCGGCCTCTGAAGCATAGTGATAGAAGATCATCCGCCGCCACTGTTCCGGACGGTAGGCCCTGCGTATGTCGGCAAGACCGGTATGGGATGGTCCGACATCGACGCTGCAATCGTGAAAGATCGCTTCGCCCCGGCTGGCGTAGCGGATCAGCACTTCCGGGATCGGACGGGTGTCACCGGTGTAGAGAAAGTATCCCTTCAAGGCGAGGCCGAAGGCGGTGTCGTGTTCATGATGACGCACCGGAAATAGATCGAACAGAAGATGGTTGAGCCAGAAGCGCTCCGAGACAGGGATAAGTTGAAAGGCGTCCCAGAAGTTGGCCCCGCCTTCGGCCAACAGGTTGGGGTAGTCGGCAATCCGGCGCTGCAGAATGGGCAGCAGTTTGACCGGAATGTAGAGTCGTGGCTGCGGGTAGCGATTGCCGGTCATCAGGCGGTAGAACCAGCTCTCCAGGCCGCCGATATGATCGAAATGGGTATGGGTGATGAACAGCGCAGGGGGCTCGATCTCACCGTATCGTTGACGAAAGCGAATCAGGGTGTCGGGTCCGCAATCGATCAGCAGCAGGGGATGGCCGCTCTGCTCCAAAACAGCTGAAGAGGAGCCAAGTTCCGTGGCCTGGGCGTTACCCACACCCAGAAATCGCATCGCAAGGGATGGATTTGTCGTGGCTAGCTGATTTTGTATTCCGGACATGACAGAGCATGACTATACGCCAGTTTTTTTACCGTCCGTTTACAATCAAGATCCCGTAAAGTGAAAGCCGTGAGCTGGCTTTGCCAGCAGCGAACCGAAGTCAGTGCACGTGCTGAATGATAGCCTCTCCACTAGGTGATACCTGTTCTTTCTAGCATTCCAAGGGATTGTTTTGCGATCTGCATCTCCTCATCTGTGGGAACGACGAGGAGTAAGATTTTGGAGCCCCCCGCACTGATCACTCGAGCTGTGTGAGTATCGATAGAATTGCTGGCAGGATCCAGATTTATGCCCAAATAGTCCAGTGAATTGCATATTAATTCGCGAGTGATTTTATCATACTCGCCTATACCGCCACTGAATACGATTGCATCCGCGCCGTTTAAAATGGCGATATAGCTGCCTATATATTTCTTTATTCTGGTGACAAACATCTCAAGCGCAAGCTTGGCGTTGCTGTCGCCGATTTCCGACAAACGGTGAATGGCACGCATGTCATTCTCGCCACAGATGCCTTTCAGGCCGGATTCGGTGTTGAGTAGGTTTTCAGCCTCAGCAAGCGACATGCCGGTTTCGTGCATGAGAATGAGTGGGATGGTGGGATCGAGGTCTCCGCATCTAGTGCCCATGATCAATCCTTCCAGTGGGGTCATTCCCATACTGGTATCCACACACTGGCCATTTCTTATCGCAGAGATACTGCAACCATTACCCAGATGCAGGGTGATGAATCTGCCTTCGCTCAGAGATTTTCCGGTCAGTTCTGATGCTTGAAGCATCATATATTGATGAGAGATGCCGTGAAAGCCGTAGCGTCTCACACCAAGATCTCTATAGATCCATTCTGGAATGGCGTAGCGATAGGCGGCAGGCGGAAGGCGTCGATAAAATGCGGTATCAAAAACCGCGACATGGGTAGCGTTAGGAAATATATTCCTGGCGATTTTCATCCCAACCACGTTTTGCGGGTTGTGCAATGGTGCAAGCCGATTAAGGGTTCTTAACTCGTTCAGTATGTCATCGGTAACAATCACGGGATTACTGAATCTCTCGCCGCCATGTACAATGCGATGACAAACTAAGATTAAATTACTCGGGTCATGAATAACATCCGCCGCCTGTAGATGGTTCAGTGACCAGGTCAGGCTATCCTGGTGATTATTGAATTGATGGTTCTCCTCCGTGAAACCGCCGGTCCACTCGACATATTGCCTGCACGCTGATGAACCGATTCGCTCAATCAGCCCTGTTGCAACTGATATTTCCTCGTTTATATCGATGAGACGAAGTTTGATCGATGAGCTGCCACAATTGATGATCAGGGCATATTCTTTACTTTTCAATGTAATTCAATACTCAGAACGGATGGTTACAAGGTGGTGCATCAATCCATTTTGGCATCAACGGTTACAGGATTTACCTTCCAGATGTTGTCGCAATACTCCCTGATCGACCTGTCGGAAGAGAACTTACCCATACGGGAAACATTGAGGATGGACATTCGTTGCCAATGCGGTGAATCAGTGTAAGCATTGGAAACATCGTTTTGGCAATCTATGTAGGACTGATAATCGGCTAAAACGAGAAATGGATCATGATTTATCAAATTGTCGGTCAATGGCTTAAAGAGCTCGGTATCGCCGTGTGAGAAGACTCCGGAATTGATAAGCGATATCGTGTCGCGCAGCTGCAGGTTGTTTTGGTATATTTCCCAGGGTCGGTAACCATTAGTCATTGTCTCGGCCACTTCTTTTTCAGTAAGACCGAACAAAAAGAAGTTTTCGTGGCCGACCTCATCCCGTATTTCAACGTTAGCGCCATCCAGAGTTCCGATCGTCAAGGCGCCATTCATTGAGAATTTCATGTTGCCGGTACCCGATGCCTCCTTTCCGGCAGTTGATATTTGTTCTGACAGATCGGCGGCTGGATAGATGGGTTCAGCATTCTTGACATTAAGATCGGGGTAGAAAACGACACGCAAGTGTTCATTAACCTGTGGATCTCGATTGATCACTTCGCCTACAGAATTAATTAGCTTGATGATCAACTTAGCCATGTAATAGCCGGGTGCCGCTTTTCCGCCGAAGATGAAAGTTCGGGGTTGAAAATCCTTATCCGGATTCTGTTTGATAATATTATAAAGCGAGAGGATGTGGAGCACGTTCAAGTGCTGACGCTTATATTCATGTATACGCTTCACCTGTACATCAAACAAAGACTCTGGGTTGACGACTATTTTCGTTCTTTCAAGAATGCGTTTTGCCAGCCTCTCTTTTGCCAATCGTTTCATTTCGCGCCATCGCGCCTGAAAGCCGCTGTCCTCGGAGAGCGGTTCGAGGATGCGGAGGTTGTTTAAATCGGTTGCCCATTTATCCCCTGCGAGTTCTCTCAAAATGCTGTCGAGTCCGGGGTTACTGAGTTGAACAAAACGTCTTGGTGTAACACCGTTTGTTACATTGTAAAACTTCTCCGGCCATAATTCGTAAAAATCATTTAAGATGGTTCCCTTGACAAGCGCTGAATGCATTTCTGCCACACCGTTAACTGCAAAGCACCCTACTGTCGCAAGATGGGCCATTCGAACACATCGTCCATCATCTTCGCCAATAATCGACATTCTAGCTATTTTTTCCTTGTCCCAAGGATAGCGCACCCGTACTTCGTCAAGAAAGCGATGGTTAATCTCAAAAATTATTTCAAGATGTCTAGGCAGCAGCCGACTGAATAGTTCGATCGACCAGGTTTCCAATGCTTCTGGAAGAAGTGTGTGGTTGGTATAGGCAAATGTATTTTTGGTAGTACGCCAGGCCTCGTCCCAGTCCAAATTGTGTTCATCGATCAGTAGACGCATCAACTCAGCGATTGCAATAGCGGGATGGGTATCGTTGAGTTGTGCCACGAATTTATCGTTAAAATGCTCAAGGTTGGACGAGAGCGTATGATTTTTCAAGTAAAGGCGAATCATATCCTGCAACTAGCAGGAAACGAAAAAATACTGCTGTTTGAGCCGGAGTTCCTTGCCGACTTCAGGCTCGTCGTTTGGATAGAGGACTTTAGTAATGTTTTCAGCGGCGACTTTTGCGTTCACGGCGCCGTAGTAGTCACCATGATTAAATGAATGAAAGTCAAATGATTGCGAAGCCTCTGCGTGCCAGAGGCGGAGCAGATTAGCGTTATCAACACCGAATCCCAATATGGGCGTATCATAGGCAACGCCATTTATTTCGAATTCAGGATGCCATCTTATGCATTGAGTGCCGATTTCATCTGTATAGTGCTCGACCTTGCCTCCGAACTTGACAGGGTAGCGGGTCTTGGTTCGAGGAATCTCCCAGGGATTACCGTTACGCAACCATAGATCAGGTATTTCAAGCTGCCAACCATCCTGAATATCCTGATCGAATATGCCAAATTCATATCGGATTCCATAACCGATTGCAGGAATCTGCAGAGTGGATAACGAATCCATATAACAGGCGGCAAGTCGACCGAGGCCACCGTTGCCTAGGCCTGGCTCCTCCTCCTGATCAAGGATGGTTTCCATATCCAATCCCAGTTCGGCTGCTGCATCACGGGCATTATCCATAATACCAAGATTGATGAGGTTGTTTCCGAGATGCGGTCCTAAAAGATATTCTGCGGAAAGATAACAGACAGTACGTGCATTAGATTTTTTGTATGTTTTCGCAGTCCTGATCCAACGCTGCAGCATACGGTCTCGAACTGTATAGGCAGCAGCCATGTAAAGATCATGCGCTGTGGCTACATCCTTGAACCTGGCTTGAACGTAAAAAAGATTGTCGGAGAAGGCGCGTTTCAATGCATCCTTGGATAGGCCGGTTCTCGTACGCTCCTCTTCCTCTGCATCAGTGATAGTCTGGATGTCATTCATTGCTAATTGCCTCTGTCGCTCAATAAGGCCAAATCCAATCCTGAATGTCTGGTTTGTCGACTCCGTGTTCGTAGGCGTATTCGCGGCACTCAATCTGCATCTCTCGCAATTTCTCTTTAACATGAGCGCCTGTGATCTGCAGATGGGGGACGCGATCGATAACATCGATGGCAATACTGAATCGATCAATCTCGTTACTGATCGCCAGTTCCAGCGGTGTATTGATGTTCCCCTTCTCCTTGTAACCCCGTACATGAAGATTTCTATGGTTGGTTCTGCGATATGCGAGACGATGAATCAACCAGGGATAGCCATGGAAGTTGAAGATAACAGGTTTATTCTTGGTAAATAGTGAGTCAAAATCCCGGTCAGACAGTCCATGCGGATGTTCGCTGTTAGGCGTCATGCGAAACAGATCGACGACGTTGATAAAGCGGATTTTTAACTCCGGGAAGTGTTCCCGTAATAGCGCATTTGCTGCCAATGCTTCTTTCGTCGGTATGTCCCCGCAACCGGCAAGTACAACATCGGGTTCACTTCCCTGGTCATTACTCGCCCAATCCCAGATGCCTAAACCTTTGGTGCAATGCTTGATCGCTGCATCCATGTCAAGATACTGCAGGTGCATCTGTTTGTCACAGACAATGACGTTGATGTCGTCATGGCTTCGCAAACAGTGATTCGCGGTTGAAAGCAGTGTGTTGACATCCGGTGGCAGATAGATCCTGGTTACCTCTGGATTTTTGTTGACCACAACATCGATGAAACCGGGATCCTGGTGGGTGAAACCATTGTGGTCCTGCCGCCAGACTGTGGAGGTGATCAGCAGGTTGATCGATGAAATGGGTGCACGCCAGGGTATCTCCTCGCAGATCGCGAGCCATTTGGCATGTTGGTTGTACATGGAGTCAATGACGTGGGCGAATGCCTCGTAAGTCGCGAAAAAACCATGCCGGCCTGATAAAACGTAGCCTTCATACCAACCTTCGAGGGTATGCTCAGACAACATCTCCATCACCCGGCCATCAACCGATAGTTCGCCCCCGTCTTCATCCTCCGGCTTATAGTCAGCCAGCCACAGCTTCTTGCTGACTTCATAAATGGGATGCAGTTTGTTTGAAGTGTTCTCGTCTGGACCGAATACTCTGAAGTTGTCAATGTTATTGGCCATTACATCGCGTAATAATTCCCCTAGAGGCAGGGTGTTCATTGCCGAAGCTGCGGCGGGTTTCTCCACGAATTGACAGTATTGCTTGAAGTCAGGCATCCGCAATTGGCGCCGAAGCAGTCCACCGTTCGCATGTGGATTGGCGCTCATACGCTTGGTACCTTTGGGTGCCAAGGCCTTTAACTCAGGGATTAATCCCCCGTTTTGGTCAAAAAGCTCCTCTGGGCGGTAGCTGCGTAACCATGACTCAAGCTGTTCAAGGTGGGATGCATTGTCATGCATGCCTGACAATGGCACCTGATGACTGCGCCAAAATCCTTCGATCTTATGGCCATCGACCTCTTTCGGACCAGTCCACCCTTTTGGAGAGCGCAGTACGATCATAGGCCAATGTCCCCGGGTAATCGGACCGCCATCCCGTGCGGACTGCTGGCTTGCGCGAATCTCTTCGAGGCACTTATCAAGCGTCTCGGCCATCTGCTTGTGCATTAGCTGCGGATCATCGCCTTCTATAAAATGCGGTGTCCACCCATAACCCAGAAACAGATGGTTTAACTCCGTGTTTGTTATACGAGAAAGAATTGTAGGATTGTTTATTTTATAGCCGTTCAAGTGAAGAATCGGCAATACTGCGCCATCACGGGACGGATTAAGGAATTTGTTCGAGTGCCAAGCTGTCGCCAAGGGTCCGGTTTCAGCTTCGCCGTCACCGACAGCAACGGCGACTATCAGTTCAGGATTGTCAAAGGCTGCACCAAATGCATGGGAAATTGAGTACCCGAGTTCTCCTCCTTCATGAATTGAGCCGGGGGTTTCGGGTGTGCAGTGGCTGCCAATACCACCCGGGAATGAGAATTGCTTGAAAAATCTTCTCATCCCTTCAAGATCCTCGCCCTTGTCCGGGTAGATCTCTGAATAGGTACCTTCAAGATAAACTGGAGCCAACACACCGGGGGCACCATGCCCGGGACCGGCGAGAAAAATCGCATCGATGCCGTACTGGGTGATCAAGCGGTTGAGATGAACGTACATAAAAGCCAGACCCGGGCTGGCTCCCCAGTGTCCGAGGAGTCGTTTTTTGATGTGTTCAGGTTTGAGCGGCTCACGCAGGAGGGGATTGTCCTGCAGATAGATCATACCCGCAGCCAGATAGTTGCAAGCCCTCCAGTAGGCATCGATCTGCTCAAGTAGTTCTTTGTCAGTCGAGAGGGGTGAGGAGGTGGGGGCGTCCATAGTCAACTCCTAAGAGGATTAGGTCAAGCTAAACCTACCTGAAAAAGGTGACCAGATAATTTCCAGGATAAGACCATGGAGTGATTTAGTAATTCAGCGTATTCAGATATGCATTGGTATTGGTGGGGCGTACTATATGCAGGCGTCGATTTTTTTTCGCTGACTCGGACTAAGCTATATTTGCAACCCGTCCTTGCCCTCATATTGCAGGGCAATGGCCGACAGCGGCGGCAAGATCAGGCACAAAGAGTGGGGACGATTCATCCAGGGCACCGGCTCGGTAACCAGTGGTGCTTCGCCATTTCCCAGATTACTGCCTCCGTAGTATTCGGAATCAGAATTAATAATCTCCCTATATCTTCCATCGAGTGGCAGTCCGATTCTGTACTCTTTCCTGGCTACGGGGGTCATGTTGAGCAATACCACGACCAATTCATTCTCGTCACCCCTTCTCAGAAAACTGAGGACTGATTGTTCTGAGTCATGGCAGTCGATCCACTCAAAACCCTGCCAATCGAAGTCGTAGCGATGGAGCGCAGGGGTTGTGCGATAGAGATTGCACAAATCCTTGACCAGCAATTTCATTCCCTGATGCAGCGGATAATCCAGCACGTACCAGTCGAGCAGGCCGGCACTGTTCCATTCGGTTCCCTGGCCGAATTCCGTGCCCATGAACATTAACTTTTTACCGGGATGGGTAAACTGATAGGTATAGAGTGTGCGCAGGTTTGCATGCCGATCCGACTCGTCGCCCGGCATCTTGTTCAACATGGATTGCTTGCCATGCACCACCTCGTCGTGTGAAAAGGGGAGCAGGAAATTTTCCGAAAATGCATACAGCATGCTGAAGGTGAGCATATCGTGATGGTATTTGCGATGAATGGGATCATGCTCGAAATATGCCAGCGTGTCATTCATCCATCCCATATTCCACTTCAAGTCGAATCCCAAGCCACCCAGGTAGGTAGGGCGGCTTACTTGGGGCCAGGAGGTGGATTCTTCTGCGATCATAAGGATCCCGGGGCACTCTTCATGAACCGCGATATTGAGCTCACGAATGAAATCTATCGCTTCCAGGTTTTCGCGGCCGCCATATTGATTCGGTATCCATTCGTTCTCGCTACGGGAGTAGTCCAGATAGAGCATCGAGGCGACGGCATCAACCCGAAGTCCATCGATATGCATCTCCTGCAGCCAATATATTGCACTGGAAATCAGAAAGGACTTGACTTCATTGCGTCCGAAGTTATAGATCAAAGTCGACCAGTCCAGGTGCTCACCTAATCGTGGATCCTCATGCTCATACAGCGGTGTGCCATCAAAACGCGCCAGTCCATGGGCATCTTTCGGAAAGTGGGCCGGTACCCAATCCAGCAACACACCGATGCCATTACGGTGACAGTGATCGACAAAGTAGCGGAAATCATCGGGACTGCCAAAGCGGCTGGTTGGGGAAAAATAGCCTGTCGCCTGATATCCCCAGGAGAGATCGAAAGGATGTTCTGTGATAGGCAGCAGTTCGATATGGGTGAATCCCATCTCCAATACGTAATCGACCAGTTGGTGAGCGATCTCCCGGTAGTTGAGGAATTCTCCCTCCATGTCTCGCCGCCAGGAGTTTAAATGTACCTCGTAGATGCATATTGGACTGCTCTGCCATACAGATTCGGACCGCTGATTAATCCAGCTTTGATCCTTCCACTCGTAGTTATTTCGCTTGGGGATTATCGATGCGGTGTTGGGGCGCAATTCATGCAGTTTTCCATAGGGATCGGCTTTTAGTTGTATGGTGCCGGTATGGCGGCTGCGGATTTCGAATTTATAGTGGTGGTTCGATTCCAGATCGGGAATAAAGAGTTCCCAGACCCCACCGCTATGGACCCGAAACGGATAACGTCGACCATCCCATTGATTGAACTCTCCGACAACACTGACGCGTTCAGCATTTGGCGCCCAAACCGCGAACAGAATACCCGATATACCGTCGACTTGATGATCGTGGGCGCCAAGGAATCGATAGGCATGACGATGACGGCCCTCGTTGAAAAGATGCAGATCAAAGTCTGAGAGTTGCATCCCGAAGCTATAGGGATCGTGGTTTATGTGCTCCCTGTTGGTGCGATCGCGCCATATCAGACGGTAATGCTCGGGTAGTGGATCGCCATCACCTCGCCACTCGAAAAAATCACTTTCCGGAACGCGTTGAAAGGTCGCGCCGTTGTCAGCCAGGATAACTTCACTAGCCTGAGGATTGAAGACACGAATAACCGCCTCTGCATCATTCGAGTGGAGACCGAGCACGCTGAAAGGATCGTGGTGCCGGGCTTCCTGGACACGAAGCAGGTCTGCGTCAAGTGAAGACAATGTCCTCGGGCTGTGAGTAACGTCAAGCATATAATCTACTGTCATAATGAGACTGAATTTTGCATTTTATTTGTTACAGGAACATTACCAGCGACCCGATTTGTTGGAAGGTTTGCTGGCAGTTGCCACATTCAGTGCCGTCGAATGCGTTATATCGAGATCGAATGGTCTCACTTTACGGTTCTTGGGGCCCACTTTCGTTGGTTAATTTATATACATTTATCTCTGGCTTCGAAGACAGTTAATTGGGTGGGGGGTAAAGCAATTGAAGCGATTCTTGTTTTATGTTTATCTATATTTCAGCTGATGAAAACGTCCCCGGTCTAGTATGATAGGAATAACTTTTTATCATTCGAATAATTTAAAAGAATCTGCGGTGAGTTATTCAAATGGATTGGTTGTTCTGGCGCAAAAATAACAAATTCTCTTTATATAGTCCTGATGCAGAAGAAGTCACTCTAGTCATAGATAACCTTAATAAACACTGGTCTATGAAACGGGATGCTCGTGGCTCTTGGACGGTAAAGCCGGATATACCTGATCAACAATTGAATAATCTTTCCTATCATTACCGGGTGCGCGTGGGACGAAGCGTGCGCAAGGTTGTGGATCCAATGGCAAAACGATTGGCCATTGTCGGCGGGGAGTACAGGTCATTCTTTCAGCAGCTGGATTTTCAGCACAAAAACAATCGGTTCAGTGCGCCTCCCATAGACAAAATCGTCATCTATGAATCCCACCTGCCGGCACTCAGTCGGCATCCAAGCGCGGCGGTAAATAAAGAAATATACCACGGCACTTATCTTGGGGCAGCGTCTGACTATGTTCTTGATCATCTTCAACATTTGGACGTTGCGGTTGAGTTTCTTCCGCTCCACTACAGCGATAGAAAACTGGGGGGGGATTGGGGATATTATTCTGTTTTATACAGTGCGATGCGTGACGATTTCGCCGTCGACAAAGAGAACGCCAACATGGAAGTAATGAAGACGATCGATGCCCTTCATGGCAGAGACCTTCCTGTAATTCTTGACGTGGTTTTCAACCATGGCGCTGAACTTTGGGTGAAGGCATGGGGCGAGAATGTCGTTTATCGTAAGCTGGATGGTGGCGGTTTCTGCCACGGATCGGGATGTGGGGCCACCGTCAAAACGGAAAACAGCCATATTCGCAAGGCTATGATTGATACCCTACTGAACTTGGTCAAACAGTTCAGATTAGATGGGTTTAGGTTTGATCTTGGTGCCTTGCATGACAAAAGAACCATGCTTGAAATTGATAAACGCCTGCCAAAGAGAGTTTATCTCATTGCAGAACCATGGGCGTTGGGTGGTAATCAGTGGGGAAAACAGGATATGAGCGACGGGTTTGCTCATACTCGCTGGGCAATTTGGAACGATGATTTTCGTGAGTCTGCAAGAATATTCGCTCAAGGTTATGGTGACTACCAAAACAGGGATCGACTGATGAGATCGATTGTCGGCAGCCACGTCAAGGATGGAGGATGGGCGCTGAGGCCACAACAAAGCATCAATTACATATCCTGTCACGATGGGCGGACACTAGCCGATCTGGTTGGAGGTAACAAACACAGGGTTTTTCTTTCCATTTTCCTTGTGTTGACCTCTCAGGGCATTCCCATGCTGGGCGAGGGCAGTGAAATGCTCTATACAAAACACGGACATGACAATAGTTACGACCGTCCCGATCTAAATCAGCTTGACTGGGATAGTTCAACTCAGCATCGCGATCTTGTTGAAGCGGTTGGACGCCTCGTGGCCCTGCGTAAACAACTGAAACATTTTCAGTATAAGGGTCATCTGAAAGCAAATAACCAAAAGAGCGGCTGGTGGGACATAGACTGGATCTATCCCACAGGTTATCCGCATCATGACAATGTCAACGCCATAGCCTATATCATTCGACCGCCACGAAGATACCAGCTTTGGCGCAGGACCAGACACTTGCTGATTATATTGCTTAATGGCAGCCATAGTGGCGTCAATTTTCAACTTCCTCAAGGTGAATGGAAGGTTATCGTTGATGGTCTTCGGATTAAAGTAAATCCATTGGGATTTGGCATTGCTCCAAATGCCAAAGATCACTATCACTTGCAACCGGGTACCTGCGCCATGTTGTCGCCAGCCAGATAACGGTTGCATTCAAATAGTACAGGCGTTATTGCTGCAGTGGTAAGCAAACGTCTATTCACGAATCGTCGGTAAGACCTTGGAAAGATTTCAGTATCTCTACGAGCATCAATATCTGATCGCGGACAATACCTCTGACTGCAGATTCCACAGAAAACCAGTAGCTAGAAAAGGACAATCGGCATCGGTACGAGAATTGCCGCAATCCTGTGAAATTTGGTTTTTTCTGAAACCTATACACCAAAAAACCTATAAATAAGCTTTGATGAACTTTACGGATTGGCCACCGACGAGGTACGCGAGGGCTGGGGTGCTGTGTAGGGTTTGTCGTGTTTGCTACAAGGGAGTGAAAGAAAATATTCAATAAAAACAAAAGGGTATGTGGTGGCATATCGATTGCATAAGAACATGCATCAATATATTGAAGTGATTGCCATACCATGAAACAGAAAGATATCGCTGCCCTGCTTGATGAACCGGCCTGCGCCCACAACAAAAAGTCGAAGTCCGGTTGTGCCAAGCCGAAACCCGGTGCCACGGCGGGGGGGTGCGCCTTCGACGGTGCGCAGATCGCGCTCCTGCCCATCGCCGATGTGGCCCATGTCGTTCATGGATCGATAGCCTGCGCCGGCAGCTCCTGGGACAACCGGGGCACCCGCTCCAGCGGATCGCGGCTGTTTCGCATCGGCATGACCACCGACCTCACCGAGCAGGATGTGATCATGGGGCGCGGCGAGAAGCGTCTCTTTCACTCCATCAAGCAGGCCATCGACAAGTACAAGCCCGCCGCGGTCTTTGTCTACAACACCTGTGTGCCCGCCTTGATCGGCGACGATGTGGAGGCCGTCTGCAAGGCGGCCGAGTCGCGCTGGGGGACACCGGTGGTGCCGGTGGACGCCGCCGGATTCTATGGTACCAAGAACCTGGGCAACCGAATCGCCGGCGAGGCGATGGTGAAATATGTCTGCGGTGGCAGAGAGCCCGATCCGCTGCCCGATGCGGCGAAGAGATTGGATCATCGGATTCACGACATCACCCTGGTAGGGGAGTACAACATCGCAGGCGAGCTCTGGCATGTGCTGCCGCTGCTGGATGAACTGGGACTGCGTGTTCTCTGTACCCTGTCGGGAGATGCCCGCTATCGCGAAGTGCAGACCATGCACCGCTCAAAGGTCAACATGATGGTCTGTTCCAAAGCGATGATCAATGTGGCGCGCAAGCTGCAGGATACTTTCGGCACCCCCTGGTTCGAGGGCAGCTTCTATGGGGTCAGGGATGTCTCCCAGGCGCTGCGGGATTTCGCGCGGCTGATCAACGACGAGGATCTTGCCAGGCGCACCGAGACGCTGATCGCGCGGGAAGAGGCAAAGATCGACGAGGCACTGAGCCCATGGCGCGAGCGTCTGCGGGGTAAAAGGGTGCTGCTCTACACCGGCGGGGTGAAATCCTGGTCGGTGATCGCGGCGCTGCAGGACCTGGGCATGGAGGTGGTCGCCACTGGTACCAAGAAGTCCACCGAGGAGGACAAGGCGCGGATCCGCGAATTGATGGGGGAGGATGCGGTGATGCTGGAAGAGGGCAATCCCCGCGCCCTGATCGACATCGTCCGTGAACGCAAGGTGGATGTCCTGATTGCCGGCGGCCGCAATATGTACACCGCGCTCAAGGCGCGCATCCCCTTCCTCGATATCAACCAGGAGCGTGAGTTCGGTTATGCCGGATATGACGGCATGGTCGAATTGGCCCGCCAGCTGGTCTTGACCATCGAGAGCCCGGTCTGGCAACAGGTCAGGGAACCCGCGCCCTGGGCGAGTCGGAATCC
This sequence comes from gamma proteobacterium symbiont of Ctena orbiculata, assembly GCA_003094535.1. Taxonomy (GTDB): domain Bacteria; phylum Pseudomonadota; class Gammaproteobacteria; order Chromatiales; family Chromatiaceae; genus Thiodiazotropha. Next base: position 14,116 of record NATV01000171.1, read on the forward strand.
CGCCGGCTTCAACCACTCCCGGGGGGTGGGTCAATGACCGAGATCATCAAACGCAACAAGGCACTCTCCGTAAGTCCGTTGAAGGCGAGTCAGACCATAGGTGCCGCTCTTGCTTTTCTTGGTTTTCATCGCGCGATCCCCATGCTCCATGGCTCCCAGGGCTGCACCGCTTTCGGCAAGGTCTTCTTTGTGCGCCACTTTCGCGAGCCGATCCCCTTGCAGACCACGGCGATGGATCAGGTGACCACTGTGATGGGCTCGGAGGAGAGCGTGGTGGAGGGTCTGAAGACCATCGCCGGTAAGAATCAACCTTCGCTGCTGGGCGTACCCACCACGGGACTTTCAGAGACCCAGGGTAGTGATGTGCGGATGGCGGTGAAGCTGTTTCGTCAAAAATATCCCGAGTTCGATGCCATCCCCGTGGTGCCGGTCTCCACCCCTGACTACTCGGGTTGTCTCGAAACCGGATTCGCCAAGGCGGTGGAGGCGATAATCCAGACCATCGTTCCCGCAGCGGAGGATGCCGGGACCCGACCCGGTCGCCGTCGCCGTCAGGTCAATATCCTGGCCGGCTCCTCTTTGACCCCCGGCGATCTGGAAGAGTTGAAAGAGCTTGTCGAGGCCTTCGGGCTGCACCCGGTGGTGATTCCCGATCTGTCGGACTCCCTCGACGGCCATCTGGGGGAAGGCGACTTCTCACCGCTGACCATCGGCGGTGCCCCGGTCTCCGAGCTGTTGACCCTGGGTGATGCCATCGCCTCGCTGGTGATTGGGGCCTCGATGAACAAGGCGGCGGATCTGTTGCAGGAGCTGACCGGCGTACCCGACTACCGCTTCGATCATCTGATGGGGCTCGCGCCAGTCGATCGCTTCATCAATGTCTTGCATCAGATCTCCGCCGAGCCGGTACCGGCAAAGCTGGAACGCCAGCGGGCACAACTGCAGGACGCCATGCTCGACACCCACTTCATGTTGGGCATGGGCCGCTTCGCCCTGGCCGGCGATCCCGATCTTCTGCAAGGCTTTACCCATTTGCTTGCGGGGGTGGGCGCTGAGACGGTGGCGGCGGTCTCTCCGGTCAATGCACCGGTGCTGCAACATGCCGCCGCCGAGCAGGTCAAGATCGGCGACCTAGAAGATCTGGAGAAATTGGCCGAGGTCAACGGCGCCGAGCTATTGATCGCCAACTCCCACGGCGTCGAGAGCGCCAGGCGTCTCGGCATTCCGATCCTGCGTGCGGGCTTCCCCCAATATGACGCCCTGGGCGGCTATCAAAAGACCTGGATCGGCTATCGGGGCACACGCCAGACCCTGTTCGACCTGGCCAACATCATGCTGACCCTGGAGAAGGGCGAGATTCATCCCTATCGCTCCATGCTTGCGCAAAAACCGGAATACCGGGAGGTGGCTCATGAGCCTGACGAGACGGCTGCAGCTGGTGGGCTGCAACACTGAGGAGCGGTGGATGTCGACCGCGCTCAAGGTGGCCTTCGCCACCAGTGACATGAAGCATGTGGATCAGCACTTCGGCGCCGCCTCGTCGTTTGCCATCTATGCCCTCGATCAAGAGAGGGTCTGTTTCGTCGAGGCTATGGAGTTCGGTAGACACAACATGGATGGTAACGAGGACAAGCTGGTAGCCAAGATCGAGGCCCTTGACGGCTGTATCGCCGTCTACAGCCAGGCGGTTGGCGCCTCGGCGATCAATCAGCTGAAGGCCAAGGGGATACAGCCGGTGAAGATCTCCCCGGGCGCGCCAATCAGCGGTCTGCTGGCCAGCCTGCAGGATGAGCTGAGGCAGGGCCCCGGCAGCTGGCTGGCGCGGGCGATCCAGAATGCGACCCCCGCCGATCCCGCGCGCTTCGATGAGATGGAAGCGGACGGTTGGGAGGAGTGAGTCCAGTCCGCGAATGAACACGAATGTAATCGGTGCGGCAAGCCGCACCGTAACAGGATTTGACGATGGCAGATTGTATGACCGATAGCACCCCAATGCGGGAAGAGACGGCACGGGTCGTCGACGTGAAGGACGGCATGCTGCTGGCGGAGACCGAGAGCCGCAGCGGCTGCAGCCACTGCAGCACCGACAACTGCACCACCTCGGTGGTGGCCAAGCTCTTCGGTGTGAAGCGCAACCGCCTGGTGTTGGAGAACAGTCTCGATGCAAGGCCGGGCGATCGGGTGGTGATCGGCATACCCGATGCCCTGCTGGTACGGGCGTCGCTGCTGGCCTACCTACTGCCCCTGCTGTCGATGCTGGGTGCGGCGGCGGCCGGTGAGGCGGTCGGTCTGCCGGCGAACTGGATGAGTCTGCTGGCCCTGTGCGGGTTGGCAATGGGTTTTTTTATGGTCCATCGGGCAACCCGCGGCTGGACGTCGCAGCGCTATAGGCCTCAACTCCTGAGGATTGCGGCGGCGGCATACCAGCGGGTGGAAGTACCGATATCAACGAGGAGTTATAGCAATGAGTGAAGCAGTCGCGGAAGTGTTGGAGGACGATCCCGTCCTGGAAACGGATTTCGCCAAGGAGATGGTGAGACAGATGCGCGCCGTCGATACCTATGGCACATACGACAACTGGCCGGTGGGCAAGATCCTTGAGCCCTTCGTCCTCACCAAGGAGAAGAAGCGGGAGATCCCGGTGGTCGGCGATCCGGACGAGATCACCATGTCCCGGGTCAAGGCCTTCTACAACGCCATCTCGGCGATGATAGAAAAGGAGTGCGGCCTGATGGCGGTGCCGATGCTCAACCTGACCCACGAGGGTTTCGGACGCGCACTGATCACCGTCGGCAAGCTGGTGGTGATGGACAAGACCCTGCGCGATGTGCACCGCTTCGGTTACCCGACCCTGTCAAAGATGAAGGACGAGGCCGACAAGCTGCTCTCGGTGGCGCTGGAGATCATCGGCCAGCATCCGAAAGTCGCCGGAATGTAGCGGAGGAGCTGGCCATGACCCCCGAAGAGTTGAAAGCGATGCAGAAGGCGGTGAAGCGGGCCAAGCGCATTGCCACCGAGAAGGCCGGCGAGCTGCACGATCTGGTCGAGGATCGTCTGCCCGCCGCATTTGAAGAGATCCCCTCCATGGCCCAGGCGACCTATGACGCCTGTCTGGCGTGGAAAGAGGCCGATGCCGCCTGCAAGGCGGCCGAGGCGGAGATGAGTTGAGGTAGCAGCAATGACGATGATTACAGGATTAACCCGGGGCGGTGAAGAGTACACCCCCGCCTTCGTGATGGACATCAACCAGCAGAACTGCATCGGCTGCGGACGCTGTTTCAAGGTATGTCCCCGGGAGGTCTTCGACCTGATCGAGCGTGACGAGGTCGAGGGCCTGGAGCTGGACGACTACGA
>NATV01000172.1 GCA_003094535.1 gamma proteobacterium symbiont of Ctena orbiculata
CCCCCTGCCGCATCGACAATACGCCCTCCCACATGCCACTTGCCGTCCGGGGTCATCGCTGCCGCGCGAATCGGTGTCGCCTGCTGTACCTTGATGCGGAAGCCCACCAGGGGCTTTGCCTTCAGCGGCTCCATCTCAAGCACCTTATGGATGGGGTTGAGTTCCGCAAACACCAATAGTCTGGTGACTTCGCCCAGCGACGATGCATCCACCAGAACCGGTACGTTCATCGAGTCCTCGGCATCACCGGGGGCCAACACCCGAACCCTGTCATCGAAAACCACCGGCGCACCACCCAGCAGGGTGCGTTGCATATCCTGCCACATCACCGAAGCCAACGGGTCGGCTTGGCCCTGCTCTGCACGCAGCGTCATTGCCGAGCAGCTGAGGATCAACGAAAACAACAGGTGATGGATCAATCGTTTCACTCGGGGCCTCGCTAGGAATCGACCTTCTCGATCAGGATGCGTCGCAGCCAATGTTTATCGGAGGGTTCATACAACGCCTCTGGATCGATGGGTCGAAGATCACCCTCCTCCGGTGGCGCCTGGAGTACGTTAAGATCTGTCTCTCTGAGTTCGCCCGCAAAGCCGTTATCAGTGTGCCGGAATTGAAAGTAGAGACCGTTCCAGGCATTGATGCCGTACTCCTGCGGCGTCTTGTGCAGAAACAGCATGTCATACTCAAGATCGATCAGATCACCATCACCGATACGACGATGGTTCTCATAGGGATAGGGAAGATGGCAGATCAGCTGCACCGGGTGGGGAAGGCATTTGAATGGCCGCATGGAAAGAAAATGATTATCAAATTTCGCCTCATCCCATTCTATGCGATAGCGCTGTTCACTGCCGCCATCCGCGGCGAGGTGAAGCTCGCCCAACTCGATCAACTCCTGCTGCTGGTTTTGCGCGAGTATGCGATAGACGCCATCGCCAGCCTTCACCTCGCCTGCCAGGACAAACGCGGTCAGGATGATCAACGCAAACCAGCAGCGACAACCCCGATCATCAATCGCGCTGACTGATTCGCCCATCCGATTCGACCCCCACCAACTTGGTTTGGCTCGGCAGCTGATAGCTGGAGCGATAGTTCGCGAAAATCTTGCTTAACGAGCTCTGCTGGCGCAACTGGGCCATCGCCTTTTCCACCGCTTCGGCCAGTGCGCTGTTTCCTCTTTTCACCGCGGCGCCGAGATCCCAACCGGAGGTGCGTAAACCCGGCATCTGTATCGGTCCCACGGCATAGCTGTCCGCCAGATCACCCAGGGCGAACTCGATCTCGCTGCGCGGTCCGGCGACGGCGGCGACCTCACCCCGCTTCATGGCGGCAACCGCCTGGCCGATGTTTGTAAAATGAACCACCTGATTGCGAATCTTGCCGTTGTAGGCGGAGAGGAGATAAAAATCGGTCAGGGTATCCAACTCCACACCCACCTTCTCGCGACTGAAATAATCCAACGGATCGAAATTGGCTCCGACTCCCTTCTCCACGGCGACCACGATCTGTTCCCGGTAGTAGGGTGCAACAAAGGTGACGCGATCATTCTCTTCAGCGAAAGCGCCGTCGTAGGGAACATGCAGCATGAGATCGGCAACACCGCCACCCAGATAGTGGCCTTTCCAGACGTTGTTGCGCAGATCGTCCTCCATCGACTCATCGGCGCCCACCGCCCTGATCGCGGCCGAAACTCCAAGGCTTTGTGCAAGTGCACGGGCGATATCCGCATCGATGCCGACTATCCTGCCCTTCTCGTCACGGAAGGAGAAAGGGGGAAAATTGTTATACACCGCAACCTCGAGCACACCGCGCTCGCGGATCCTGTCCAAAGCGCTTGTTTCGTCGTCGGCAGTTGCCGGACTCTGCAGCATAAGAGAGGCAATTGCAGCTGCAAAGATTAAAAGGTCTTTGATTCTATACATATCTCTCTCTCATGGTCTGGATTCATGGCTACTCTTCCACGGGCAGCGTTACCAGCCAGGCCCTGATCGACCAGAGCGCCTCCTGTGAAAGAATGCCCTCAAACTTCGGCATATAAGTAATTCCGTTACGAACAGCGCCGTTACGGGCGCGATAGATAAACCACTCATCACCCTCGTCTTCGGGCGGCAGCAGGCGCAGGTCAGGGGCGATACCACCTGAGACCGCCCCCAGGCCATGGCAGCGGGCGCAGTTCTGATTATAGGCAGAAGCACCGGTCTTTACGGCATCTGTGTTGTCTCTGTATGGATTGACCTCGAGCCATTCCTCACCCAGCTGCGGCAGATGCTTTGTGTCAACGGCCTGTGGCGACACATCACCGTGCCCTACAGCCTTACCAGCAATAATAGTCGAAAGCAGAATGCCCAGTCCCACTTTGATTGATGTTGAGATTTGCATGTGGAGTTACTCCAGGTAATCAATCAGGAAACCGCGGATGGCCGTCATGGCCGACAGCCATCCGCCAATTTCACTATTCGCAATTTATCTATCTGTGCCGACTTCGATTGCCGGTCTGACTGGCCTGTCTACCCCTGATCACACGTCAGACAGTTTGAAGACCCAGAGCGATCCACCCTGGTTCAGGTACTTGACCTTCTTCGCCACATCGCCACCCCAGAGCGGAACCGCACCGCCCCAGCCGGAAGGTACGGCGATAAACTGCTCGCCATCCTGTTCCCAGGTAATCGGGCAGCCAACCACGCCTGAGCCGGTCTGGAATTTCCACAGTTCTTTCCCGGACTTGGCATCAAACGCTTTGAGATAACCTTCCGGCGTCCCGGTAAACACCAGACCGCCGGCGGTGGTCATCACACCGCCCCAGAGCGGCGCATTGTTCTTGTATTCCCATACAATCTTTCCGCTCTTTGGATCGACCGCTCGCAGGGCACCAATGTAATCATCGTTGAGTGGCTTGATGGTAAATCCGGCACCGAGATAGGCCGCGCCTTTCTTATAGGTGATCGGTTCGTTCCAGAGATCCATACCCCACTCGTTGGCCGGCACATAGAAGAGTTCGGTATCGGGGCTGTAGGCCATCGGCATCCAGTTCTTAGCGCCTAGAAACGAAGGTGCGACAAAAATCACTTCGCCCTTCTTGCCATCCTTGCTCTTGGCGGGGTCGCCCGGACGTACTCCCGTCTCCAGAGGACGTCCGGTCTTGAGATCCACACCCTTGGCCCAATCGATCCTGTTGACGAAGGGGAAGGCATTCTTCAACTTGCCATTGGTACGATCGAGGACATAGAAAAAGCCGTTACGATCGGCATGACCGGCCAGCTTCTCACCACCCTGATTGTACGAGACCAGTTCATTGACACCGTCGTAGTCCCAGCCGTCATTGGGAGTGTATTGGTAGTGCCAGGCAATCTTTCCGGTATCGGGATCGATGGCCAGGGTTGAGGTGGAATAGAGGTTATCACCCGGCCTCAGGTGCGCATTCCAAGGTGCCGGGTTACCGGTGCCGTAAAAGATCAGATCGGTTTCATGGTCATAGTTACCACCCTGCCAGGTAGCGGCGCCGCCGGTCTTCCACATATCGCCGGGCCAACTGGCATTGGTCTTTCCGGTGACACCGTTCTCCATTTTCTTGTCACCTTTCCAGATGTAACCCATGTGCCCTTCGACTGACGGACGGATCCAACGCAGCTTACCGGTCTTGGCATCTCGCGCCTCGACACGTCCTATGACACCGAATTCACCGCCGGAGACACCGGTGATCACCATGTCCTTGACGATCAACGGGGCCGCGGTGAATGAGTAGCCGGCCTTATAGTCGTCGATCTTCGCGCGCCATACGACCTTTCCGGTATCCTGATGGAGGGCGACGATGCGGGCATCCAAGGTGCCGAATATCACCAGGTCGTCATACAGGGCAGCACCGCGGTTGACCACGTCGCAGCAGGGCAGGATGCCGTCAGGCAGGCGGTGGTCGTATTGCCACAACTCCTGACCGGTCTTGGTATCGATCGCATAAAGACGCGAGTAGGAGGCGGTAACGAACATCTTTCCATCCTTGACGACCGGCTGCGCCTCCTGTCCACGCTGCTTCTCCCCGCCGAAGGAGAAACTCCATGCAGGTACCAGCTTCTTCACATTTCCAGTATTGATCTTCTTCAGCGGGCTGTAGCGCTGACCCTGCTGACCCATGCCCCAGCTCAAGACATCACCGGTGCTGGCGGCATCGCCATCTATCTCTGCCTGCGTGGTGCGTGCATTGGCCGTCCCGGCAAATGCAACTGTCGCGCTGAGGCCTGCAACCGCAAGCGCCTTGCGTAATACCTTTGTTCGATGCGGGGAAATCATCATCTCTTCTCCTCCAGATTTAATGGATTGTTCTGTTCCCGTGACAGATTCTTGGATAAATCCCATTCCTCGCTTCACGATTCAGCAAAATCCAGGCCAAACGTGACACTTGTCTCATGCTCTGGGGTAAGCGCTTATTTTTATTTAAAAAACTTAACCGTCTTCGATGCCGGACAGAATATTCGAAGGCCAGTGCTTACCCGCTATTCGCTGTACTGATTTTGAGACAGTGATTCAAGACTCAACACATTTGCCAACACGCTGTGTGAACGGACAGTGTTCGGCGCTGCCAGGCGTCAGGATCTCTGCGACTCTGAACAACCCAGTGAAAGCGCATGATAGGCTTCACCTATACGGCGCGGGTCATCCATAAGTCTTTTCTTCCACGCCTGTAGCGGGATTCGTGAATGAATCAGCCGGGGTAACAACTGCAGATGTCCAGCATTACCGATATTCGATGCACCGATCAGTCGATCGTCATGAAATTGAAGGTTGAGATAGCTGTATTCGCCGGACGAGGAGTAGCTGGCACTCTCCCCCTCTTCAGCGCCGTTCCAGACGCCAAAAGAGCTGGAGATCAATCCCATGGTATCAAGCACATTCATGTTGATGCTACCGGAATAACTGGCCTTCAAGCCGCACATGTTAGCCGCAGCGATACGGCCGTGTTCACTGGCGGTAAGCTGCACCGCCTGCACTCTGCGTCCACCGGTGGAGAAGCCAAGTCCCTGACAGACATCACCGGCGGCATAGACATTCGGCTTCGTTGTGTTGAGGCGCTCATCCACCAGGACACCCTGGTCGTAGGCGATTTCAGATCCTTCGAGAAACTTTGTATTGATTTTGGTGCCGGTGGCGAAAATTACCATGTCGGCATCAAGCGAATCACCATTGTCCAATACCACATAGAGCTGCCTGGAATCCGATGCAGCACTCTTTTTTGTCCTCTTGCTTGTCTCAATCGCCCGCACGTCGACACAGGTCCTCACCGCAATACCTTTCGACTCACACCAGGACTTTATCAGCCGGCTCGATACATCATTCATCAACTGCGGGAGCAAACGCTCTCCCCTCTCGATCAAATCGAGGCGTGCCCCCGTACGCGCAAGGGCATCAAGAATAACCAACCCGATAAATCCGCCGCCTATCACGATCAAGCGCCTGTTGACCCCCAGATGGCATACAATCTCTCTCGCATCGTTCAGCGTCCAACAGTTCAATACCCCGGGTAGTTCAGTGCCAGGGATGGATGGCTTGTTGGGACGGCTGCCGGTGGCAATCAGCAGTCGGTCATATTCCAGACGTGTACCGTCCGCTAGATCGATCGCATCGGCATGGGTATCTACCTTGACCACGCTGCCCTTGCGCACATCGATGGAGTGGGCGGCGAAATAACCTTTACCGCACCGGAGATAGGTATCCTTTTCGGCGATCTTTCCTTGCAGTAAACGGGGTATGGCCAAGCGAGAATAGGGTCTCTCGGCTTCATTGCTGACCAGGGTAACGGTACTGGATTTATCGAACTTCCGAATTGATTCGGCCGCAACAACACCCGCCGGGCCTGCGCCGATAATTACATGCTGCATGCTAACGCTCTCCACTCCCTGACGGTTAAACATCCTGGGATCCAAGCAGATCCCGGACATCTACATAGAACTACTCCTGGGATTGTCCCGATTGAAAGTGGTAGCGGCGGTCTCGTCGCATCTGCCTCTGCCCCAACTGTTCTCATCACGATACCCAAATGCAGAATGCCATTGACATCTATCCACTCACTCAACCTTGTACAAATCACTCATATTCCAACCATCTCGTTGTACATGCAGCAGGAAGGGAAGCGCTGGTTCAGGCACCGAACCTGCCGTTGAAGATGACTGTTTTTATTAATCTGGCAAGAAGCGCGCCACCATGTTGGTACAAATATTGATGTTATAGGGTTAACACTGGCGGACGACGCGCTTGGTGGCCATCGGGCGATCCTTGAGCAGATTCTCCAGACGCTGACGCTCCAGCGTACCGATGCGTTACCGGCAACTGGCATCCGGAAGCGAGATGGTGAAAATATCTATCTGAAAATAGGGGTATTTTCAAGATCCACCAAAACGCGAGATTTGCTATTTAAGTAGGTCTTATAAAATAAAAAAAACACCTGTTTCGGGCCCGGGAGCAGGAGAATGGATCTGCTTGATTATGCAATTTTTGAACAACCTACTGTATCGAATTTGAACAGTTCGCATATAAAAACAGCATGGTAGGGTCTAAAGTGTATGGTTGGATAACCAGAAAAAAAGGATAACAAAAGCAGGTTAACTGCAACTCGACTGGATGGAGTGGAGATGACTCAGAATCAGAAACTTAAGCAGCATGCTCAGCGCATCACCTCGGTGGCTGCGTTGAGTGATGATGCTGAGGATCTAGGCATAGAGCGTGAGATAATCAGGTCATGGCAACGTTGTCTGAGCGACGAACAGCTGGATCCGTTCAAGCCGCGCAGTCCCAATGTTCTCGAACCTCAATCCCTGCATGAACTCAGATCCCGCTACGAACCCTTCATCCATTTGTCTCAACCGGAGCTGGCCAATCTGGCATCGGCGCTTTCCGGTAGCGGCTATGCAGTGATATTGACCGACAACAAGGGTCTCATTCTCAACCATCAGGTCGAGGAGAGCCTGGCCAATGAGTTTAAAAATGCGGGATTGTGGCAAGGTGCCGACTGGGGTGAAGAGCATGCCGGCACCAACGGCATAGGCACCTGTATATCGGAGATGCGGCCGGTCACCGTGCATAGGGATGAGCACTTTCTCAGACAAAACATCGATCTCTCCTGTTCCGCCGCGCCGATCCTCGACCCTCACGGCAATCTGCTCACCGTGCTGGATGCCTCCTGTTGCGGTACGGAGGACTCTCGCGCCTCGCAGATCCATACCCGTGCATTGGTGATGAGTTATGCCCGCCTGATGGAAGGCCGTTACTTTCTGCGTGAATTCCGCAATCAACGGATTCTGCGCTTCCATAGCCGCGTCGAATGCGTCGCACTGCCCAATGAGGCGATGCTGGCCCTCGGCGAGGATAACCGGATTCTTGCCGCCAATATCGTGGCGCTGCAACTGCTGGGTATACAGGACCGCGGCAAGCTGATTGGTATGGAACTGTCGGAGCTTGTGGGCAACGACCTCGACAGTCTGCTCTTCGCCTCCAAGTCGAATGAGGGCACGGTGCTGCCCTTTCGGCACCAGGATAGCGGAGCACGCTTTTTCGGCTTTATCTACAAATACAAGGAGCCTGTGCGCTTGCGCGGTCTTACGATCAAACCCGCCACCCGGACCCCGGATGAGTGTCGGGGCGAGCTCTGCAATCTCAACAAGCTCGCCGGCGAGGATCCGCAGATGCTCGAAGCGGCGAAGCGCGGCTTGCGGGTGGTGGATAAGCGCATACCGATTCTGTTGCAGGGCGAAACGGGTACCGGAAAAGATCTCTTCTCCCAGGCCCTGCACAAGGCGAGCAAGCGTAAAGACCGACCCTTTGTCGCCCTCAACTGTGCCTCGATACCGGAATCTCTCATCGAGAGCGAACTCTTCGGTTACAAACACGGCGCCTTTACCGGGGCCAGGCGTGAAGGCCGGCGTGGAAAGTTGATTGAATCGAGCGGTGGCACGCTTTTCCTGGATGAAATCGGCGATATGCCCCTCAACATGCAGTCCAGGCTGTTGCGTGTCCTCGAAACGGAGGAGGTTGTCCCCCTCGGTGCGGAGGAGCTGATCAAGGTCGATCTCAATATTGTGGCCGCAACCCATCGCGACCTGGTGCAGCTGATCGGCGAGGGTACCTTTCGCGAGGACCTCTACTATCGACTCAACGGCATTACCCTCTATCTGCCACCCCTCAGGGAACGCCAGGACCTGCGCAATATCATCCTCAACGTCCTTGAAGCGGAAAACGATACCGGGAAGAAACTACAGATCACTCCCGAGGCCATATCGCAACTGCTCAAGTACCCCTGGCCGGGCAACCTGCGTCAACTGCGCAACGTAGTACGCACCGCGGTCGCCTTGTGCGACGGGGATGTAATCGATGTCTCCCATATCAACCTGCCCACACTCGTCGAGCGCAGCCGCAAACCCGCCAACGCCTTTCCTCAGGACACGCAGACATCCACGGCAAAAATCGAGGAGTTTCCTACCAGCGAACCGGTCTCGGATAACCCTCTCCGATCCGCGGAACACACGGTTATACTCAATGCGCTGAAGACCAACAACTGGAATATTTCACGCACCGCCGAAACCCTCGACATGAGCAGAAACACGCTCTATCGCAAGATGCAGAAACACGATATAAAACCGGACAACCGTTAAATAACAAGGTCAGTCAGGTCATTCATAGGAAGAAAAAAGTCCGCAAATAAACGCTAATGAACGCAAATTGTTTATTACTTTCCAGGCGGGAGTGTGGATACACTGAAATTTGGTTATGAGGTAAATCCAACCCTGGTCAGTGCGGCAAGCCGCACCCTACGTTAATTTTTAAATATTAGCGTTCATTAGCGTTTATTTGCGGACTTATAATTCCTTCCGTCCACTACCGCAATCCCAGAGAGTATTTCAGGCTGGCAATTGAGCAGGTCCCTGGTCAGATTGTCCGGGTCGCGCACAACATCGGGATCGATACGCGAGGGATTCAGCGTTTCCTGGTGGATAATGCTTGCAGGCCCCTTGGAAAGAAAAAGTATCTGGTCGGCCAGTTCCACTGCCTCATTGAGGTTGTGAGTTACCAGTACCACAGCGCTTGAGTGATCACGCCAGAGATCGAGCACCAACTCCCGCAATGATGCAGCCGTCGGCGCATCCAGGGATGAGAAGGGCTCGTCGAGCAACAGTATATCCGGTTTTATAGCCATCGCTCTTGCCAGTGCAACGCGCCGCTGCATGCCTCCCGAAAGTTGACCGGGAAAGGCATCCGCCCTTTCGTTGAGCTCTATCCTGTGCAGCAGGTGATCGATCCACGAACTGTCGTCATTGGCATCCTTCATCACAAGTTCGATGTTTTCTCTTACCGACAACCAGGGCATCAACCTTGGATCCTGGAATACATAGCTTACACAACCCGGCCCACCATCGACCCACTCCAGGCTGCCGTTAAACTCCGCATCCAGTCCGCTGAGTATATTGAGCAAGGTGCTCTTACCAGCACCTGAAGGCCCCACCAGGCTGATGAAGGCATCGGACAATATCTCGAACTCCAGATTTTGGATAACCGACATCTCGCCGAAAGACTTATCCTTGATCTTCACCCTGCAACCGTTCACGACCGCCACCGAGTCAAATGGTTCTCCAGGGGGCGCATCAGCAACGATTCGATACTATAGATCACAAACACAAATGCCAGGGTATAGGCGAGGATACTGGTAATATCGAAGAACTGAAAAAACGTATTCAACTGAAAACCAACCCCGTCACTGCGCCCAAGCAGCTCGACGACCAGGACAATTTTCCAGATAAGCGAGAGCCCCGATCTGGCGGCTGCCATCAGATAGGGATAGAGTTGGGGCAGATAGATATGAATCAGTCTTCGCAACAGAGGCACCCTGAACACCTCGCCAACCTGAAGTAGTTGGTGGTCTATCGCCCGCACGCCTTCGCGCACCGTCACCGCCACCAGCGGCATCTTGTTGATCGCCACCGCAGCCACCGCCGCTGCTTCGACCAGCCCGAACCAGACATAGCAGAGGATAATGACAACCAGGGCCGGTATGTTTAATCCCATGATGAGTACACCATCCAAAATGGTATCGATCAAGGGAAAACGTCCCATGAGAAATCCAACCAGGATGCCCGCCAGCATGGCGATGGTGAATGCCAGAATCACCCGTCGCAGGGTGACGGCGATACTGACCAGCAAATCACCCTCGGTCAAGTGGGACCAGAGGGACTGCAGCACCGCCAGTGGACCCGGCAGCTGATTGCTCTCCAGCAGATAAGCCGCGATCTGCCAGATACACAGGAAAACAGAGAGAAAAAGCCACCTTCCCCAGTTACTGCCTTGCAACATCGTTTTTGATCAACTCCTCGGTGTCCAGCACCTGCCAGAAAGTTCCGGCCTGCAACAGGGTCGCCTCACCAACCAGTTTCTTACCACCCTCCCTGGCCAACACCTCAAAAACCTTAGATGCAACCTTCATTCCATTTTTCTTCAAACCATAGGGTATCCCTTCTCTATAGCCCCGTTTCAGGTTGTCGAGGGTGGCGCTGTCCTTTGCCTTGGTCAACGGTGCGATTGTCTCCCATTCCTCTTCGCTCTCGTGCAAAATCCGCTTCGCAGCATATGAAGCCTTCAACAGACCCACAATCAATTGTCGGTTTTTCTCTGCCCACTCGGAAGAGAAGACCCAGCCCAGCATGGGGACGGGCTCCCTGATCTCCAGGCCATCGAGCATCGACCTGACATCGACAAGCGGCAGCATCCCCGCAGCCTCCAGACGCGCACCGTAGTGCCAGAAGTTCAATACAGCGGGCAGGTCGCCCTTGAGCATGAGCTGATTGAGCAGCGGCGGCGCAGCAAATGCGGGTTCTACGGCAGTGGCGATATCCAACCCCTGTTTGCGGCCGAAGGCCTGTAACAGGAGCCAGCTTTTGTCCACCGGTCCACCGGCCACGCCCAGTTTGAGATTCTTCAGATCGGATAACTGCTGAACCGCGGAATCGGGACGTACATAGAGACCGCCTACGGTGAGGGAGTAGGGAAAGAAGGTGTAATCCTTTCCTGCCGCACGCTGTCTGTTGACCCAGATCCAATCACTGACGATCACATCCACCGCACCACCCTGCAGGGCGATACTGTTTGCACTCTTCGAACTCAAGGGAACAATCTTGATCGCAAACCCGTACTCGCTGTCGAGTTGATGACGAAGTATTACATCCATCTCCCAGTTCACTGTGCCGAATTGGAGCACACCGACACGCAATTGATCCATGGCGTGCGCAGGGATACATACAATACAGAGGAGCAAACAAGTGATAATCCTATTCATGACTCTTTATTTCTTAACGTCTGTAAACGGATTGCACACTCACATCCTGCCGATATGTGCCGTGGATTTTAGAGAATAACAGACTGGAGGAGGCAGACAAGCAGATTGCAATCCGGAGCATTTACCTGAAATAGCGAAAGACTATTTTCAGACTCCAGTCGATTGTTATGGCACCAATCCCGTTAGCTGCGCCAGCGCAGGATACAAATTTGCTTCATTGTATGGATGCAGCGAATCCTAGTATTTCGACATAAGGAAGTCGGTCCTATTCCATGAGCATAAAAATATCCCTTATTTGACAGATTGCATCCTTGCCTGGTCTCGGTAGGTGTTGTAAGTAAGCAACAATCAAACAGGCAACCTGCTGTCGTCAGCATATTCCAACAACCATACAACCAACCGCTCGGCTTATGGCCCAGGGGTTAATGCCGTAGGTGATGCAGTTGTCCCACATTAGCACAATTAAAATCAGGGCATTGTCTTAAAAAGGGGACAATGCGTCACATCAATATTCTTAACACCCCGCCCAACCACTCTCCTATCCCACTGTTATTTAAATCAATAATCATAGTGGCATAGTGATTGCAATTTCGCCAACACCAAGAGCTATGTAATTTTTATGCAACAAAGAATGCTCAGAGTCGTAACGACAGTTACGGCCTTCGATGGCCGTTTTTAAATAATCAAAGAGAGGAGCCCAACTCGATATGAACAAATCCAAACTCGTATTGGCAATGCTGAGTGGAGTTTGTCTGGCCAGTGCCGGCACTGCACACGCAGTCAACTGGCAGGCCGGTGACTGGACACTCGGACTGGGAGGCAATATCAACGCCTTCTACACAATTACATCATGCGATACTGGTGATCTGAATTCGGGAGGCACAACACTGGCAGGTCTTGCTTGCGGCTCTACCGATGACGACGCGCACACTGTATCAAATGGTCTCTTACCGGCATCGCTGAACTTCAGCGCCACCACCAACCAGAATGGCTATGACCTGGCTGCCCATATCAATGTCTACTACGGCCTGGCCTCTCAAGGCGGCACGGGTAGCGATGCCCTGGCATTCTCCACGGTTGATGCCCGTCAGGTCTACCTGACTTTTGGCAACGACAACATGGGCACCGTAACCGCGGGGCGTAATTTCGGTCTGTTCGGCCTGGACGCCATTCTGAACGACATCAGTCTAGTAGGTATCGGTCCCACTTTCACTGCAGATAATCCTGGACACACCACGCTCGGTGGTCTCGGTTATGGCTATGTCTATGTTGATCGTTTGTCGCAAATCAACTGGACCACACCGGATATGGGCGGCTTTTCCGCCACCATCGGTATCTTCAACCCCATGAACGGCAGTGCCATAGGTGGCACCGCTGCGGGTCAGGATTCACCCGGTTTTCACGGCAAGGCAAGCTATAAGTGGGATGGCGACATCAGCGGCATGGTCTCCGCAACCTTTATCACCCAGGATATGGATCTGGGCGGATCCGACAGCACCATGAGAGGCTGGGATGTTTTCGGCAAAGTCGGTGTTGGCGATTTTGGCGTCGCCGCCTATGTCTACGACGGCGAAGGCATGTCCACCCTGGCCCTCGGCGGTCTGGTACTCCCGGGTTTCGATGCCACTACCGGGGATGCCGAAGAGTCCAGCGGTTACTACCTGCAGGGCACCTATAAGATGGGCAATACCAAACTGGGTGTGCACTGGAGTGAGAGTGAGCAGGAGAAACTTACCGAGGTTGAGAATACCCGCATCACCCTGGGTGTCTATCACAACCTGACTTCCGCGCTGACCCTGATGGCTGAGTTCTCCGACATGGAAAGTGAAACCTCGATCGGCTCAGATGACACAAATGCATTCAATGTAGGTGCGATTCTATTCTTCTGATCGTGAATGCCGATCTATAACAACAACAAATTTCCTCCGAGTTGATGGTGATTAACAGGCCGGGTGACTTACCCCGGCCTTTTCTTTATTATTGACCGCAACAGAGGATCAGGCTTATGTCCAGACACAACAGGTCATCGAGAATCATCTTTTTGCTAACCTTGACTCTCCTCATACTTTCGCGAGTCGAGGCGGCCCATCTCTACAGTTCCAGCCTTGTTGAAATCCACTCAATAGCCGCCGAAAATGAAGCACGCAATGCTCACCCGGTACATGGTGTGGAGCACCTCACACTGGCAAAACTCTTTGCCTCCATCCAGATCAGCTCGGATAGGGAAGATGGTGCAACCATCTATCTTATGAGTGAACTGAATGCGGAACGCGTGGCGGAACAGGTGCTTTTGTCCCTGAGACGCCTGCGAACCGATCAGGATATGCACCTGGTGATCTACCGCAGCATCGGCGGCTCGCTATCGAGCAAGCGCTACTCGACAGGGATCCGGGTTTTTGCCGATGCCTCCGGTTTGAATCTGATATTCGGCCAGCTGGACACTTTCCAGGATGACTTTCGCGGACCGGACCGAAAGATCGCCCCGGCCGGCTCCCGCAACGCCGTACGCCTTAAGGGCGGATCGATCATTGCCGCCGATTGGTTTGAGTTCAAAGAGGGTCGGTCTGATTGGATGGTCTACCCGCTGCCAAAGCAGCCGAAGTCCAGGCTTCGCATGTAAAAACCTGCTACCTGGTAACTTACGCTATTGCACCCACACCCAGGAAGGTTTATCGGCATAGGGTGCCGATGCTTACATCCATTTAGCTGTCAATATGTTTCAGCAACAGCCATATTCTTTTACGAATATTGTTCACCCTCACTGCCCATCGGTATTTACTGTTCTTGCCGACATGAGGATACTTGATTTTTATCTCGTTGATTTTGTCGCAGATAGAGACGATCAATTCCTCGGTTTCCTTTCCTCCCCACTTCGCCAAATCGGATCCCTGCAGCGATGAGTAGTTGGCTATTTTCGTTTTTTTCAGCTTGTTGAAGTTGAATCCTTCCTTGGACAGGCGCTTATATTCAGTAATAGACAATTTGGCCACGATATCGCCTAACGGAACGCCGTCGGCAGCAACCATATCAAGATAAATAAGATTATCCTTCAATTCGCCGATGAGCGATCTTGAGTCGCCCTTGGACTTTTTCCACCACGCTGTAATCGACTTTGCAGCAGATCCTGTTGTGGAGAGTGTTTTGAGTGCTGTGGGTATTGTTATATCCATCTTTATTATTCAGTTATGATTTTGCCCAACCCGCATCTGTTACTTGGTGAATCATGTACCTTTAAACCCAACCGATCTGTTGAGAAATCCGATAGGGCATCGTCAGCCGTTTATTTCACCGATAACAAGCATTCAGAGGAGCAGCAACTGCTTCTGCTGAACGGTGGCAATAGGCATAATTTACCTGTTACTTCATGGAGTGAAGACCGAACATGTTTCCTTCCGTATCTATAGCATGCGAAATGTATCCGTATTCTCCGATCGACATCTTCGTCTGCTGTACTTTACCACCTGCCGCTTCGACTTTTGACTCTTCTATGGCACAATCCTCACAGGAAAAGTATACCAAAGTACTGTTGCCGCCAGCGGCAAATCCCTCCATCCTGACCAAAGCGCCCGAAGCTCCATAATCCTGTATGTCGGAGGGAAACGAAAACATATCAACACCCGCATCAGTAGGGTCAACAAGCTTCTCCAGGTTGACACCAAGCACAGCTTCATAGAACTTCCTGGCTCTATCCATTTTATCTACGTATATTTCGAACCATCCGACAGGATTACCCATGATCTTCTCCTCCATTATGCTAAATGTAAACGTGTAACATCTTCTAGTGGTACCAGCTCAATCCCTGTATTGCAGGATCGCCCGCATGTTATTGTCAGGTATCGTCATCCGGCGGTCCCACCCAAAACAACGGATACAGATCGTTAACCTCGAGGGTGACCATGCTGACGCCTGATTGGATTGAGTCTCTCCTTACCCTGGCTCCTGGCCAATTTGTATATATCGCTGAAAACAGCGCGTTTGCATGGAGTAATGGCTCCAACGCAAGCACTCCCATTAGCCGACGCGCTGGGATAGGGTCGCGGAAGTGGCATTGAGTCACACAGAGCTACCAATGTAAGGAGAACGGGGCGGACTCACCGATACCACCCTGTCATTTTCAACATCAAAAAAATGATAGCACCGGGGTATTTTAAAGCAATGCCGGACGCTTCGCATCAACGCCCCATAAAAGATATGACTGTTCTATTACACAACATTATGCGATTGACTGATGTCGCGTTGATTTCATTCTACATCCGCCCCCCTCTGCTCCAGAAGACGACGAAGAATAGACCGGTGACACCAGGCCTCATCTTCACAATAACAGCCGATTGAGAAATTAGTCTGATGAGAAAGCGCCGCCAAAACATCCAGGTCTCTTTTTGCACCGGCCTCTTTCATCTCAGCGATAAATCCGCGCTGAAAAGAGCGCCACTGATTTTCATCCGCCACCGGAAAATACTGCTTCAGCAGTTGTTCGCTGGGAGCGAGATTGGGAAACCAGACATCATAGATGTTTTTGGAGGAGTAGTCTGTTTTGGGCACGCCACGGGGAGGTCTCCGTACTGTGCCGATCCTCAAACCTTCATCTGCCAGTCGGTCACTCCCCAAGCGGACAATTCGAATAGTCATATCAAGCATGTACCTTAGAGACTCTATCGCCAATGTTCTGGGATTGAGCCGAAGCTGAGGTCCCAGCCTCAATGTGGCGAAAAAACACTGTGTATGGTACAACCACTCATAGTGGTGTGATTAGGTGCGCTACCGCCCCCATGGGATCTGCCACTATGCAGATGCGACCGACATCAGCAATATCGTGAGGCGGCACCAGCACTGTACCTCCAATTTCCGGAGCAGCTTCTGCGCATCCATCGACGTCCTCTACCGCGATATACGAGTGCCAATACGCAGCTTGTTTAGGAGTATCCGGGGTAGGATTCATCATCCCTGCGATGTCTTTTCCGTCCTTTTGGAACAATGTGTAGACACCGAACTCTCCAGCATCCACCTGCTTTGTTTCCCAGCCCAATAACTTCTTAAAAAACCATCCGCTTTTTTCTTGATCAGATGTCACCAATTCATGCCAAACAAAAGGTTCTGCACTCATCTTAATTCTCCCTTCATATATTAAACCTGACGCCAAGGTACGACGGGGCGAGTAACAACAAGAAACTGATGTAGCCACTGGTTCATGGAGCGGCGTTTGTGCGAATATGGTGAAGCCATGTGCAATAAGCCACGCAGTGTTGTGGGTCGCCTGGATGATATTGTTATGACTATACGCTTATGTTTCAACACAGCTTTTTATATATATTACTAACCTTCCGTTTTCTTCTACTACATTTTTAAATTTCATAAAACTTCTCTTGCTGTCCTCACCCTTTTGTTGATGCCTAATTGAGAAGTGCAATGAATCTGGCGTTTTTCCAGGTTTAACCTTGACCGCATATTGTTCCTTTATAGTTGACATTTTGAAAATTTTCAGGAATCTATTCGAGCATTCGAAATATTTTAAAACTTCTGAATGGAGTCTATGCCTGCCTAAATCCATATCGGCATTTCTAAAGGCCTCCACAATATCTTCAACAAATTCCCGTTGCTGTACGGGCAATTGATTTAATCTTTTATTCCAGATATAGCGTGGAGAGTCTTCTGCGAGACATATTTGGGTTACATATATTAAGAATAACAATAGGCCCAAGAATATCTGTATATTGTACTTCATCATTTGTCTGCTTATATTCATAACGAGCCTGTCGAATAACCTGCTTTAGAGAAGCAGATATCTTGCCGGTCGAATTTCGATAGTAGTCAATCATTATTACTCTACAGATATAGTCATATCTTACAAAATCTGTTGTCTTGTCACTTTTCTCGCTTTTCCTAACCCC
>NATV01000173.1 GCA_003094535.1 gamma proteobacterium symbiont of Ctena orbiculata
GCTTGCCGAAATGCATGGCGTCGATCCCGGCTGTATCACCCTCGGTAACGGCTCCAATGATGTTTTGGACATGGTCGCCCGGGTGTTTCTTTCACCCGGGGTTGAATCCCTGTTCTCGCAGTACGCCTTTGCCGTCTATCCCATCAGCAGCCAGGCCGCGGGCGCGAAGCTGGTGATCGCACCCGCCAGGGAGTATGGCCACGATCTCGATCGTATGCTGCAGATGATTACCCCGAAGACAAGGGTGATCTGGATTGCCAATCCCAACAACCCGACGGGAACCTGGCTCTCGCGGGACGAGTTGCTCGACTTCCTGACCCAGTTGCCGGATCATGTCATCCTGGTGCTGGACGAGGCCTATTTCGAATACGTACAGGAGAGCGACTATCCCGATGGCACCGCCTGGCTGGCGCGATTTCCCAACCTGATTGTGACCCGCACCTTTTCCAAGGCCTACGGACTAGCATCGCTGCGCATCGGCTATGGGATATCCAATCCCGATCTTGCCGATCTGTTGAACCGGGTTCGGCAACCGTTCAATGTCAACACCCCGGCACAGTCGGCCGCACTGGCTGCACTGGAGGATCAAGCCTTCATCCAGCGTTCGATTGCACTCAACAGCAGGGGTATGCAACAGTACCGGCGAGGTTTCGAAAGGTTGGGGCTTGACGCTATCCCATCGGTGGCTAATTTCATCACCGTAGACGTAGCCGGGGAGGCTTCCCGGGTCGATCAGGCACTGCTGCGCGAGGGCTGTATTACCCGCCCGGTAGCGAACTATGGAATGCCCAACCACTTGCGTATTTCAATCGGTCTTGATGAGGAGAACGATCGCCTCCTGGCGACGCTGGCGAAGGTGCTTAAACCTAGATTCCGCAGTTGACCGCTCCATTCTGCTACTAAGTTGAGGAATGATATGAAAAAATGTTCGATAGAGGGTATCACCCGCTGGGTGAGTCACGCTACAGGGCGAATTGCACGCTTGTGGCGGCGCATGGCAGCGTTGCAACTCCTTGCAATAACAGGCTATTGCGCGTCGTTGCGCCTTGCCCTGCACCCCCACAAGCGCACACTTCACCCTGTTCAACTGCGGATTCTAGGTTAAACGGTGATTGAAAAGCTTGCGATTATCGGCGTCGGCCTGATAGGAGGCTCGGTTGCCATGGCCCTGAAGGAAGAGGGGGTGGTCAAGGAGGTGGTTGGCTGCGGACGCGGTAAGGCCAACTTGACCGAAGCCCAAACATTGGGTGTGATCGACCACTACACCCATGACGTGGCTACTGCAGTCAAAGGTGCCGATATGGTTTTGCTCTCGGTGCCATTGGGAGCGATGCGAAACACCCTTGAGGCGATGCGCGGCCAGCTTGCTGCCGATGCCGTGGTAACCGATGCCGGCAGTGTCAAAGGCAGCGTGGTGGATGATCTACGCGCGGTGTTTGGCGAAGTGCCCGGTTTTTTTGTGCCCGGCCATCCCATTGCGGGTACCGAGCGCAGCGGCGCCGCGGCGGCATTTGCCGAGTTGTATCGTAATCGAAGGGTCATCCTTACCCCGCTGTCGGAGACGGATCAGCATGCCTTGCAGCGGGTTGAAAAAATGTGGCGGCAATGCGGAGCGGAAGTGGTGCAGATGACGGTGGAACACCATGACGAGGTATTGGCCGCCACCAGCCACCTGCCGCACATGCTGGCATTCACCCTGGTCGACAGCCTGGCAAGGATGAAAGAGAACAATGAGATCTTCAGCTTTGCCGCCGGAGGCTTCAGGGACTTTACCCGGATTGCATCGAGCAACCCGGTGATGTGGCGCGACATCTGTATCGCCAATCAACGATCCCTGAACGAAATGCTGACGCGTTTCGCCGATGAGCTGCATGAGCTGGCGGAGTTGCTGCAGCATGGCGATGAGAAGGGTTTGCTGGAGATATTCGAGCGTGCGAAACAGGCACGCGACAGATATGTGGATGGTGTGGATCGTTGATTGACGGGTAGTAATAAGTTGCAACAAAAACTCAATTATCAAATTCAACCCGGTGGAAGGCTGACGGGGCACCTGCGTGTCCCTGGCGACAAGTCGATCTCGCACAGATCGATTATGCTTGGCTCATTGGCCGATGGGACTACCCGGGTCGAGGGCTTCCTCGAGGGTGAAGACAGCCTCGCCACGCTCAATGCCTTCCGCCAAATGGGGGTGTCCATCGAGGGGCCTGATGCGGGTCGGCTGACTATCCACGGCGTAGGTATCGATGGGCTGCATGCGCCGCAGGATCCTTTGGATCTGGGAAATTCCGGTACCTCCATGCGCCTGCTCACCGGTCTCTTGGCGGGGCAGGGCATGACGGTGACACTGACCGGCGACAGCTCTCTCTCGGGTCGTCCGATGAAGCGTGTTATCGATCCGCTTTCGCAGATGGGAGCGGATATCGGTTCAACAGCTGGATTTACCGCGCCGTTGCAGATCCATCACCGATCCCGGTTGCAGGGGATCGATTACTTATTGCCGATGGCCAGTGCGCAAGTCAAATCGGCACTCCTGTTGGCGGGATTGCGTGCCCAGGGCGAGACCTGTGTCGCCGAGCCGGCGCCCACCCGGGATCACACGGAGCGGATGCTGCAGGGCTTCGGTTATCCGGTGAGACGCAGTGGCAACAGAATATGTCTCACGGGAGGGGGTCGATTGACTGGCTGCGACATCGATATACCCGCGGATATTTCATCGGCAACCTTCTTCCTCGTTGGCGCGGCAATCGCCGAGGGATCAGAGATGGTGCTGGAGCACGTGGGGATCAATCCTACCCGCGATGGGGTAATTTCCATCCTCAAGCTGATGGGGGCTGATCTTGAGCTGATCAACGAGAGAGAGGTCGGTGGCGAGCCGGTGGCCGACATCCGCATCGGATCGAGCCGTCTCCACGGCATTGAAATTCCCGAGCAGCTGGTACCCTTGGCCATCGATGAATTTCCCGCCCTGTTTGTGGCCGCAGCCTGCGCCGAGGGCGAGACGCGCCTGCGCGGAGCCGAGGAGTTGCGGGTCAAGGAGAGCGATCGCATCCAGGTTATGGCCGAAGGCTTGCAGCGACTCGGCATCCAAGCCGATCCCACTCCCGATGGCATCCTGATTCAGGGGGGAACCCTCGGCGGGGGAAGGGTGGAGAGTTACGGTGATCACAGAATTGCGATGTCGTTCGCAATAGCGGGATTGAGAGCGAAGGATCCCATTGAGATAGCCGATTGCGCCAATGTGAATACCTCCTTCCCCGGATTTGTTTCCGTCGCCAGCGCAGCCGGTTTGCGTATAGAGGAGGTAGTGAACTAGTGGCAGGAATTCCGGTGATAACCGTGGACGGGCCATCTGGATCGGGTAAGGGAACCCTTGCGCAACGCATCGCAGAGACCCTGGGCTGGCATTTTCTCGACAGTGGAGCGATCTATCGTGTTCTGGGGTTAATGGTTGAACGTGCCGGTATAAGTGGAGAAAAAATAGATAAAATCAGTGAAATGGCGGCGAACATGCCGTTGGCATTCGATCGGGGCAAGGTCCTGCTGGACGGGGAGGATGTCTCCGAGCTGATTCGCACCGAGACCATCGGCAACCAGGCATCGAAAGTGGCTGCAATTCCCCAGGTTCGCGAGGCGTTGCTGGCATGGCAGCGCAAATATGCCAAAGCACCGGGCCTGGTTGCCGATGGGCGTGATATGGGCACGGTGGTTTTCCCCCAGGCGGAGGTCAAGATATTTCTCACCGCAAGTGCCGAGGAGAGGGCACAGAGACGCTATAAACAGTTGAAAGAAAAGGGGTTAGGTGTTAATCTCGCCCGTCTTACTGATGAGATCAGAGAACGGGATGAGCGTGACAGCAAACGTGCCGTGGCCCCGCTCGTTGCTTCGAATTCCGCGTATCAGCTGGATTCGACGGCGATGACCATCGACGAAGTCTTTCAGCGGGCGATGCACAAGATTCGAGCTAGCCTGTCCGATCTTCGTCCATAGTCAGCTCGCTCAAAGGTAAGATTGGTGGCCGGTTTACCGGCTTTGTTTTTAACCCATAACGACCTGGCGGACAAATCAGAAAGTTATTTCGTCCTGCCTGTGCAACCTAGCGTTGCAGGAAACTCAATCCCATGACCGAAAGTTTTGCAGAATTATTTGAGGAGAGCCTCTCCAGCACCCAGCTTCGTAACGGCGCCATTATCATCGGCACTGTCCTCGATATCACGCCTGAAGCCGTAATTGTCAACGCCGGCCTGAAATCGGAAGGTGTTATTCCACGCGACCAGTTTCTCAACCAAAATGGAGAGATCGAAGTCGAGATAGGCGATCAGGTAGAGGTCGCACTGGATGCTGTCGAAGATGGCTTTGGCGCCACCAGACTCTCCCGCGAGAAAGCCAAGCGCGATCAGGCCTGGAAAGTCCTAGAAAAGGCCCATGAGGCCGAGGAGACCGTGATTGGACGCATCAACGGCAAGGTGAAAGGTGGCTTTACCGTTGAATTGAATGACATCCGCGCGTTTCTTCCGGGCTCACTGGTCGATGTGCGGCCGGTGCGCGATACCGCTTACCTGGAGGGTAAGGATCTGGAATTCAAGGTGATCAAACTCGATCGCCGACGCAACAATGTCGTGGTTTCGCGCCGCGCCGTCGTTGAACAAGAATACAGTGAAGAGCGCGACAAGCTGCTTGAGAATCTGCAGGAAGGTCAGGAGATCAAGGGTGTGGTCAAGAACCTCACCGATTACGGTGCGTTTGTCGACCTTGGCGGTATCGACGGACTGCTGCATATCACCGACATGGCATGGAAGCGTGTCAAGCACCCCTCCGAGGTGGTCGAGATCGGTGATGAGATCAACGTCAAGATTTTGAAATTCGACCGCGAACGCAATCGCGTTTCCCTCGGTCTCAAGCAGATGGGTGACGATCCTTGGGTCGCACTGGCGCGTCGGTATCCGGAGGGCACCCGTCTCTTCGGCAAGGTGACCAACATTGCCGACTACGGTTGTTTCGTTGAGATCGAAGAGGGCGTCGAAGGCCTGGTGCATGTCTCTGAAATGGACTGGACCAACAAGAACGTACACCCCTCCAAGATTGTCTCCCTTGGGGACGAAGTGGAGGTCATGGTGCTGGATATCGATGAGGAGAGGCGTCGCGTCTCGCTCGGCATCAAACAGTGCAAGCCCAACCCCTGGGACGAGTTCGCCGCTACTCACAAGAAGGGCGACCACGTAACTGGAAATATCAAGTCGATCACCGATTTCGGTATCTTCATCGGCTTGGACGGCGGTATCGACGGCCTGATCCATCTCTCCGATATCTCCTGGGATGACGAGGGCGAAGATGCGATTCGCAATTTCAAGAAGGGTGATGAGGTTGAGACGGTGGTGCTCTCGGTGGATCCGGAGCGCGAGCGCATCTCCCTGGGAATCAAGCAGCTCGCACAGGATCCCTTCTCCAGCTTCGTGGCTGCCAACGAGAAGGGCAGCTTTGTCAAAGGCAGGGTTGCGGAGGTTGACGCCAAGGGTGCCGTGATCAACTTGGCCGAGGGTGTTGAGGGATATCTGCGAGCCTCTGAACTGTCGCGCGATCGGGTAGAGGATGCCCGCAGCATGCTAAAGGAAGGCGATGAGGTAGAGGCGAAATTCATTGGTGTGGATCGTAAGAACCGCTCCATTACGCTCTCTGTCAAAGCCAAGGACGCCGATGAAGAGGCAGCCGCAATCAAAGGCTACGCCCGAGATGCCGCGACCAGCGCACCGACATTGGGTGATCTGTTGAAAGAGCAAATGGATAATCAAGGCGAGTAAGACAGGAGTCGAAATCGATAGATTCCGAAACTGGAAATCAGGGCCCGCGCAACACGGTGCGGGCCCTGGAATATCGGCAAATTGGAGAACTGACAAGAATGACAAAATCCGAACTGATTGAGATTATTGCCAAGGAGCAGAGCCATCTTGCCTATCGTGATGTGGAGTTGGCCGTGAAGTGTATGATCGAACACATGAGTCAATCTCTGGCATCGGGAGAGAGGATTGAGATTCGCGGTTTTGGCAGCTTTTCACTCCACTACCGGCCGCCAAGAATGGGTCGCAATCCTAAAACCGGTAAAACAGTCGCACTTTCCGGCAAGTACGTCCCTCACTTCAAACCCGGCAAGGAGTTGCGGGATAGAGTGAATCAGTCCTATGCGGAAAGTCTCACCGAAGGGATAGAATAGCGACCAAAACTGGAATAGTTTGGGTATCGCGGTACAGTCACTGTACCAGGTTCCCAATGTCGGTATGCGAGATGACCGTTGCTTTCAGCAGGACCATCTCCCTCTGCTGATCCGCCTATCTAGACTGCAAACCCATACCTTCCGCATTGTCAGCATCGTGTTTTTCAGTACTATTCAAGCCTAAACGGTACTCTCCGATTCGCATCTGCTTGCGCTGATGGATGATCGAGTCTTTTAGGTTGGAATCATGAAGTTTCACTGACCAAGTATTTCTCAGTTTTGGTCAGTATCATCTCCTCGGGAAAGGCACAGGTGAAACTGCTGCCAACACCCAGCTGGCTTGAGATTCTCAATTCGCCGTCGTGACGGCTGATAATATGTTTAACGATGGCCAGTCCCAGGCCCGTACCCCCGGACTGGCGAGAGCGGGCCTTATCGACCCGGTAGAATCGCTCGGTCAATCTTGGTATGTGACGCTCTTTGATACCCGGTCCCGTATCAGTGACTGTCAGACACGCCTCTTTCTCCAGACGCAACCAGGTAACGGTTACCTCGGTACCGGGTGGAGTGTGGATTATGGCATTGAAGACAAGATTCGAGAATGCGCTCATCAGTTCATTCTCTTCACCAAGCAACCAGAGATTGTCATTGACATCCAAGGTTAGCTGACAGCCGCCATTCTGTTCCGCCAGAAGCTGGGCTTGATCCGCGATTCTGCGCAGCAGGTCGGGAACGGAGACGGGTTTTTCAGCTGACGGCGCATTCCCCAGTTCGAGCCGAGACAGGGCGAGCAGATCGTTAATGATACTGTTCATCCTTTCCGCCTGTTGTTGCATCAGCGTGAATGGGCGCTCCTGGAAGGGCAGCATTTCGTTCTCGCCGAGATTCTCAAGGAATCCCGAGATAACGGTGAGCGGGGTGCGAAGTTCGTGAGAGACGTTGGAGACGAAATCCCGCCTGGTCTGATTGAGTTTATAGACCTCGGTGATGTCTCTCGCCACCACGAGGCGTTGCGCCTTTTTGCCGCCGAAGGGGGTGACGCGAATTGAAACGATCAGTGCCTTGTTGATCGGGGAGGGGAGTTCAATGGGCTTGGAGTAGTCGGGATTTTTCAAGTAGTCGGTGAGGCCTTCGTGATTGATGCGTTTTATGAACTGGGCATTCTCATCACGCGGCCAGCTGATGTTCAAGAGTTGGTTGGCCGCAGGATTGGCCCACTCTATACAGGCGGACTTATTCAATAGTATCAGTCCATCCGGAATCGAACTGGTTACCTTTCGGAAGCGTGATGCAAAACGGCTTAGGGTCCTCTTACGCTTGCGGCTTCTGGTGCGATGTCTGGAGATCTCTTTATAGATCAATCCCCAAATATCCGCAGGGTAGGGTGGTTCTATCCGCTCCCGCTGATTGATCAGCATGGCGAGTCTTATCAGGTAGTAACCATGCTTCGAGAAGTAGGCAATGAAGGCAGTCGCCGCGGCTGCCGGAAGCTGATGCAGCAGATAGCCGATCGGCATGAAGATCAGCAGGCTTCCGAACAGGTGGCTGAATTCAATTTTGAGATAGTCCCTCACGAAGATACCCGTTGTGACAGCGTGTTGGTGGGGGTGAAACGATAGCCGACACCACGCACCGTTTGCAGGAATTTATCATGCCCGGAAGGCGTAAGCTGTTTACGCAGACGTCGTATGTGCACATCCACGGTTCGCTCATCCACATAGACCGTATTTCCCCAAACAAGATCCAGGATCTGGTTTCTGCTGTAGACGCGATCGGGATGCGTCATAAAGAAGTGGAGCAGGCGATATTCAGCCGGTGAGAGGTGCAGGGGTTTCCCGTCGATGCTGACGAGATGGCTGCCAGGATCGAGGCTCAAGCCTGCAAATTCCACAAGCTTGCTGCTGCCAGTATCGCTGCCTCTGCGGATCACCGCCTTGATCCGTGCCAACATCTCTCGTGTCGAAAAGGGTTTGGTAATATAATCGTCTGCCCCGCTATCCAGGCCGCTTACCTTGTCCGTCTCCTCCGACCTGGCGGTCAGCATGATCACCGGAGGGGAATCCTGGCGAAAATTCTGCTTCAACTCCCGGGTCAGATCGAGCCCCGATCTACCCGGCAGCATCCAGTCCATGAGGATCAGATCGTAGTTCCGCAGAGCGAGCTGTTGCCGGGCCTCCTGGGCATTGCCGGCCTCATCGACCAGGTAACCCTTGGGTTCGAGGATATAGCGAATCATCTCCCGGACCTCGGGTTCATCTTCTACGATCAGTATCCGTTGCATCTATTTGTGCGCCAAGTTAAAAGTGATGTGGTGATCTGACCTCAAATTATCCGCGTACCTGGCTGCCTGAGGCATCGTTCAGAGACCCTCTATCGGTTAATGTGAGGCGTTGCTCTTTTCCGAAGTCCGAGGGAGTGAGGTGCGGAAACCCTTTCAGCCTGAGTTTATAATGTCTATGCTAACTATACGTAAACATGGAGTCGAACAACTTAAATATAGCGGCCTCCTGAAGGGGGGGTCTGTTGAGCCATGAAATATAATGGAAATATTATATACTTTTATACCGCCCTTGTGATTCAATGGCTTAACAGTAATAATCATCTACTGGGCCATAGCTGGCGAAACTAATATAGACACTTCGTGGAAAGTTACCTAATTCTGGCGCTGTTGCTGGTGCTCTCCGGCGTTTTTTCTGGTTCAGAAACCGCCTTAATCAACCTATCGATGGCTCGTGCGGAGGCATTGTACAAGGAGGGTAGACGGGGGGCTCGCGCCCTCTATCTGCTGAAAAAAGACCCCAGCCGAATGCTGATTACCATTCTGATCGGCAACAATGTGGTCAATATCGCGGCATCTGCGATGGCTACGGTTATCGCCACCGACTACTTTGGCAGCACCGGGCCCGGCATCGCCGTGGGTGTTCTGACCATCCTGATTCTGGTATTCGGCGAGATAACCCCCAAAAGCCTGGCAACCCGTTTTTCGGAGCGGATCTCGCTGTTTATTTCCCCGGTGATCTTCGGCTTCATGCGCTTGATCTACCCGCTGGTGTGGATCTTTCTCCAGGTTACGAACTGGATTCAATCCTCGACCAAGGCGATGGATGACCCCTTGGTGACAGAGCACGAGGTGATCACCCTGGTCGAACATGGCGAGGAAGAGGGGGTCATCGATACCGGGGAGCGGGAGATGATCGAGCGCATCTTCAACTTCAATGACCTGAAAGCCGAGGATGTCATGACGCCCCGCAGGCAGGTGTTTCGTCTCGATGGCCGGCGTACCCTGCGGGATGTGCTGCCGGAGATCATGAAGGAGGGCTATTCGCGGATTCCGCTCTACAAGGAGGATCCGGATGAGATCATCGGCATGGTGCTGTTGCGCGACATGATCAAGAATATCGCATCCGGGGAGTTGGACGTCCCCATCTTCGAACTGGGCCAGGAACCTCTCTATACCCCATCCAACGCCACCATCGATGAGTTGATACGCACCCTCAAGTCCAAGAGCATCCACCTGGCGGTGGTGGTCGATGAGCACGGCGCCATGCTTGGCGTGGTCTCCCTGGAGGATATGCTGGAAGAGCTGGTGGGTGAGATATACGACGAAAGCGATGAGAAACCCAACGAGCTAATGGTGTTGGGTGAAGGCAAGGTGTTGGTGCTGGGAACCGCGGAACTGCGCGTCGTTGAGGAACATTACGGCATGGATATTCCCGGCAAGCCCACCGATACCATCAACCGTTGGTTGCTCGAACATACCGAAAGGATTCCGGAAAAAGACGAAAAGTTCGAACTCGACGGTTTCGAGGTGCATGTGCAGGATGCCTCCTCGCGCCGTATCCATCAAGTCATTCTGCAGAAGATTGCGGCGGAAGAGGACGAGGTCCCGGTCGACGCTCAGGGCTGATCCTGATTGTTGCTTTTCAGACGCTGTTTGAAATGATTCATCAGCTTTTCCCGCATGCGTTTCTCCCGATGCTTTTTCGCCGCGTCCAAACGCCGTTCAACAACACCGATCAATGTCTCCTGGCAGTTGAGTGAAGTGTCGCCCGCTTCGGGTTGGCGCCGTATATAGGTGCCGTCGGGCTGCATATCCCAGGCATTGCGTTTGTCTCCGAGCTGCACATCGAGAATCAAACGCAGCTCCTGGCGCAGCGCAGGTGCCTCCACCGGTGTCAGTACCTCAACCCGCTTTTCCAGATTTCGCTGCATCAGGTCGGCGGAGCCGATGAAATACTCCTCGTCACCGCCGTTGAGGAAGTAACTGATGCGAGCATGCTCGAGAAATCTTCCGATGACGCTGATCACACTGCCGCTCTCGCTCAGTCCGGGGATGCCCGGACGGAAGCGGCAGGTGTCCCTGACGATGAGTTCGACCTTGACCCCGGCCTGAGTCGCCCTGTAGAGGGCCTTGACGATGTCGTGATCCTCCAGGGCGTTCATTTTCATCTGGATATGCCCGGGCTTGCCCTGATCATGCAGCTTGATCTCGCGCTCGATCTTTTCCAGCAGTGACTGTTTCAGGGTATAGGGGGCGGCGAGGATTTTGCGATAGCTGGGGGGAGGGGAGTAGCCGGTCAGATAGTTGAACAGCTCGGTCAGATCCTTGCCGGTATCCTCATCGCAGCCGAGGACGCCGAGGTCGGTATAGAGCCTCGCGGTGCCGGCGTGGTAGTTGCCGGTGCCGATGTGGTAGTAGCGGCGCAGCTGTGAATAGTCCTTGCGTATCACCATGATCACCTTGCTGTGGGTCTTCAGCCCCAAGACGCCATAGGTGACATGGATGCCCGCCTGTTCCAGATGCCTTGCCCAACGAATATTGGCAGCCTCATCGAAACGCGCCTTCAGCTCCACCAGAACCGCCACCTGTTTGCCGTTTCGCGCCGCCTTTCTCAGTGAGTCGAGCACGTTGCCCTCGGCGGAGGTGCGGTAGAGGGTCATCTTTATCGCCAGTACCTTGGGATCTTCCGCCGCGGTGCGCAGGAATCGCTCCACCGTGGTGGTGAAGGATTCGTAGGGGTGCTGCAGCAGCAGTGAGCCATGCTCCCTGATGATATGAAAGATATTGCGCCGGTCATGGGCCAGCTGCGGATGATCGGAAGGATAGTGGGGCGGATCGCGCAGTTCCGGCATGTTCAGGGTGGCGAGTTCAAACAGATCGCGCAGGGCCATCATGCGGTCGATCTCAAACACATCCTGCTCTTCGTTGAGCCCGAGTTCGGCGGCCAGCATGCCCCGATGGGTGGGATTCATCCCCGCCGAGACCTCGAGGCGCACGATCGGCGCGAAGTGGCGCTCACGCAGTTCGGTTTCAATGGACTCCATGAGGTCGTTGGCCGACTCCTGGTCCAACTCCAGGTTGGCGTTCCGCGTCACCCGGAAGAGGTCGCAGGATTCGATTTTCATGCCGGGGAAGAGCATATCGAGGTTGTTTGCGATCAGGTCGTCCAGTGTTACGTAGGTGTAGCTCTCATCGACCTGGATAAGGCGTGGCGAAACATCCTTGCTGACCGGCACCTTCACCCTTGCCATATGCAGGTCGTAGCCGCTGGGAAAGCGGAGTGTGACCAGCAGGTTGAGGGTTTGGTTTGAGATAAAGGGGAAGGGGTGGCTCGGGTCCATCGCCAGCGGGGTCAACATCGGAAAGATATTCTGCTGGAAGTGGTCGCGGAGATTTTTTTGCTGGTTCGCGTCCAGGGCCTGGTATTGGGTGATGCGGATGCCGGCCTCCTCCAGTCTGGCCTGCAGTTCGTGATAGATGCGTTGCTGCGCCTGCTGCATCTTGGAGATCACCCGGTGACACTCGACCAGTTGCTGCCGGGGGGTCCTGCCGTCCACGGTTGTCGTGGTGAGTCCGGCCGCAAGCTGCTGTTTCAGGCCACCGATGCGCTTCATGAAGAACTCATCCAGATTGCTGCTTACGATGGCGAGGAACTTGACCCGCTCCAGCAGCGGATTGCTTTCAAGCTCGGCTTCGTTTAGCACCCGGCGATTGAAGGCGAGCCAGGTCAGCTCCCTGTTCAGATAGAGGCTGGGATCGTTCAGATCGACCTCGGGGGCCGGGGTAGTCTCAACGACCCCTTGGTTGCTTGACGCTAAGGTTATTTGATCGGGTTGGGACATGGCATTGGCAAAGTTAGATTGGTCGGAGATTCATCGCATCCATAATCGGTTAATTATAGATTCAGTAAATGACCTTGTCAGGCATAGTGCCGCGGTTATCGGGCCGTTTGGCTCAGGCGATGAAATCACTGTCTTTTGGCCTGAAGTTTTCCAATAGGTTCATCTGATCCAGCATGGTCATGATAAAACCGCTGCTGTTGATCCGCCCCATGCCGCCGCTGCTGCAGGCAAGTTCGGAAAATGTCCTACAGCCGTCCACTCTGCCCCTGGGGTTGTAGATAAGACTGGGTATGGGGTCGCCGGTATGACGGCCGGTATTGGTATCGGTGGAGTGATCGGCGGTAATGGCAATCACCAGTGAATCGCTGATCAGCGGGGCAATCGCGTCATCGATCTTCGATAGCATGCTGCATTTGCCTGTCGGGTTGAGGTCATGGGAATGGATGTCTGTGGCTTTGATATGCAGATAGACCATGTCGTGGTCGTCAAGTGCCATGATCGCGGTTTTTACCTTGGCATGCAGATCCGTATCGTGGCTGGCGGTGAAGCTCTCATTCACGAAAAGGTCGTAACCGAGCAGTTCTCCTAGCCCGAGCACCGTGCGCTCGCCGGATATCACGGCGGTCTTGAGTTTGAGTTGATTCAGCAGGGGCTTGACCTTGGGCAGCTTCCCCGGACTCCTGCAGATGATGCCGTTGGCGGGCGGCAGGTTGTTTTCGACTCGCTCGAGATTCAGCGGATGCCGGGATAGCTTCTGGTAAACGATATCCATCAACCGATTCACCGCCCCGGCTGTTTTTACCGCTATGTCGTCAGACGGATCGTTGGCCAGGCAGGGAAGAAGGCCTTTTGTTTTGTATTGATTGCCTGAATCGGTATTGGAGATGTCATGGGAGAGGCGGTTGCCTTCGAGTTGAAGCACCACCCGGTGCTGCGTTGCAGGATGCAGGCTCGCGGTAATGCTGTCACCCAAGTCAATCGTGCCCACTGCCGTGGCGAGCGACTCGGTGCCGCTATTGATTCGGCCGGCTCTGCGATCGATTATGTCGTATCCATGCTTGTGTTTTTTCAGGGTGGCGAAGTTGCAGCGGAAATAGAGCGCCTGGTCGTTGCTGTTCAAGCCCACTCCCGACGCCTCGATGGGGCCTCGTGCAAGTTTCATCGTGTCTTGCTTGGAGAGCCCGAACAACAGACAGATTCCGGTGTGTGTGCCAACCGGCATGCCGGGGAAGAGCGGGTCGACCAGGCCGCACTGCCCGGCGCTTGCGAGCCGGTCCATGTTTGGCGTCTCCGCCACCTCAAGCGGCGTCTTGCCGCCAAAAGCGGGAATGCCCCGATCGCCGAGACCGTCGAGGATGATCATCACGCCTTTCTGGGTTGTCAGCAAATGTTGGCTCTCCGAGGTCGTTTGATGAGAAATGCGGGCTGCTTAGTCCGTACCGAAAACGTCTTCAACCTTAGCATGAAAGTTCTTCTGCAACACCTCGATTATGGAGCGCATAACACGATCCGTGGTCTTGTCCCTGTCGTCGTTGGCAACGATTGGTATGGCGTTGTTGTCCGCCTCGGAAAGCAGGTGGGATTGCAGCATCCAGATCGATTCGAAGTTCGAGAGATAGTCACTCTGAGCATTTCGCTCCGGGGCGGTGACGCCCCGGTCTTTCAGCTGGTGTTTCAGCCTGTCCTGTTTCAGAACCGCCAGCATGATCGGTACGATGACCGCATTCTTCTCCTCTCTGAAACGTTTCACCAGAACGGGTGAGACATGGACGCCTTCGAGAATCAGGGATACCCGTTCGTTCAATGCGCGCTGGATTACAGCTTCGCAGGGAACGGATACCAGCTCGGCCTGATGAATGTAACCGTGGATCATCCTCTCCTCGGGTGACTCCTTGGATTCGCTCGAACCGGGAATTTTACGCCAGGCGTTGAATGAGGAGGTATGCAGTTCAGGAAGAAGCTTAATCGGCACCATCATCCGCATGACCTCCCTCAGCATGTCGGTGGATTGAGTGCGTATGATGTTCAGTCGATGGGCCACCTCCGTTGCGATCGTGCTCTTACCGCAGCCGGTAGTACCGCCGATCAACAGGATCAGTGGTCGTTGGGTGTGGGTATAGTCAACCCATACCAGGTAGCGTTTTGCAGCCTCTTTGCCGTAGTGTTGCTTCAGCTTTTCATAGGTCAATCTTCCGACCTCTTTGCTGTCCACGGCATCATGATGGGATTCAGCCAGTTCTACATAGACGATTTGGGTAATATAGGCCGCCTTGTCCGTACCCAGTCCGCTCGATTCCAGGCTGCGCCGATGCTGAATGTTGGAGAAGGGTGTCAGATTGCCCTTGCGATCCCGCACCATTGTCTTGGTGACCGCAGGAATGATGGCCTCGTAGTTGTCTAAAACCTCCTTTTCATCCAGCTTCTTCAGTTCGGAGGTGACAATGCGTCGCAACTCGTCAGTGGTTATCTCGTCTACACTGTTGATTTGTTCGCGAATGTCGGATGAGAGTTTATAGGCTGATTCAAAGGCAAGCCCGGCATCGGTGAGTGAGCGCGTCAGTATACCCCTGAGAAAGGGTGTCCTGATATTGTCCGATTGATCGAATACCTGTGTCTTTGCCATGTTATTGATCCTGGCGCCTTACGCTATCTCCTACCGGTTATTATCCCATACGTACACTGCTTCCGCTTTGTTGCCTGGCTCAAAAAAGCGAAGTTGTTTAACCAGCGAATTGACCAAGAGCAGACCGCGGCCGCTGTATAGCGTCTCATTTGCCGCACTCTGCGACAGCGTCGAGAAATCGAAACCATGGCCGCTGTCTTCCACGGTTATGACAATATACCCTCCGTTGCCGTCCTGGTGAATTCTCAAGGCAACACGAATCTTCCCTTCCGTCAATGCCTCCAGACGTTGTTCCCGTTGTTGGAAATAGTTGGTAAAACCGTCTTCTCCCTGTTTGAGCAGGGAATCCAGTTGCAGCACGCCATGATCCAGCGCATTGATATAGAGTTCGGTGAGAATGGTGAACAGCGGGCGTCGATGTTCGTGCAGACCGGCGGTTTCCTGAATGTAGTTGATAAGTATGGGAACGGGATCGGCCTGGCGCAGTTGAGTGCCATAAAGCAGGAGTTGAAACTCGATACAGTCGGGATGAGTATGGGTAAAGAGGTTGGGTGGCATATCGCCGCTGCTGACGACATGAGGTACTGCCGAATCCGGTGCCGGCAACAGCTCGTGGACAAGCGGCACCTCGACCACGCTGATGTCATCGTCCTGGGGGGCTTGCTGGCAAAAAGATTCCAAATCCTCGGCGAGGCCCTCCAGGATATGCGTATGGCTCCCCCTGTTGTTGTTGATCGCCGCTATCAATCGCTCCTGACCGAACAGCTCACCCTCTGGATTGCGGGCTTCAGTGACCCCGTCAGAGGCAAGAATCACCCGGTCTCCCTCGTTTACGCGAAGGTGGTGAAAGCTCTCCTTGAAATCGATATCCGGGGCTATGCCCATAGGCAGGGATTCAGAGACGATCTGATGCTTGATGTTCATGCTGTCTCTCTCGATCAAATAACAGTCTGGCATGCCGCAATTGATGATAGAGATATGATCGAGCGTGTGGTCGATCTTGACGAACTGGGCAGCCAGAAACATCCCGGTAGGCAACAGGTTGTGCAGTTTATTGTTGATCGCTGAGAGTATCTGCTGTGGCGCGAAACCCTTTGCCGTCATGGAACGAAAGGCCTCGGAGGTTGGCAGCGCACCGAGAGCGGCCGCCAATCCGTGGCCGGTGAAATCGCCCAGCAGGACATGCAGATCCTGTGATGGGGCAAATGCCGTCAGCATCAGGTCGCCGCTGAATACGCTGGCCGGTTTCAGCAGGCTGTGGATTTGATTCAGGGCTACGTTATCGGCGACTACCGCGTTGCTGAACACCTGTTCCGCAATCTCCTGATCGCGCTGCATGCGGCTGTAGAGCATGCGGGTGTCCCGATGCAGGGTACGGATGCGTTCCATGGCCTTCACCTTGGCGGAGAGCACGGTGAAGCTGTAGGGCTTGGAGAGAAAATCGTCGCCGCCCACCTCGACACAGCGGGCCAGGGACTCTTCATCGGACATGGCGGTGAGGAAAATGATGGGGACAAACTGATCACCGGCCAGCTGCTTGATCTCGCTGGCCGCTTCATAGCCATCCATTACCGGCATCATCACATCCATGAAAATAAGGTCCGGGGCATGCTCCTTGAATTGCTGAATCGCCTCAACACCATTTTCCGCCTCGATCACATTGTAGCCGCGCTTTTTTAACAGCGCCTTAAGTATCATACGGTTCGTTACTTCATCCTCGACGATGAGCGCACTGCCGTTATTTTGAGGTTGCGATGAAATCGTTGGCATAGTTTCTACCGAAAATTGTTGTTTGTATGCGCTGAGCGCTATCAGTCCCCGGCCTTGCGTTTTATA
>NATV01000174.1 GCA_003094535.1 gamma proteobacterium symbiont of Ctena orbiculata
TCGCACCAGATCTTTATCGAGCCGGAAGGGCTTGATACCCATGAGGTCTACCCCAACGGCATCTCCACCAGCCTGCCGTTCGATATCCAGCTCCGGCTCGTCCGCTCCATGAAAGGATTCGAAAATGCACACCTTACGCGGCCTGGCTATGCCATCGAGTACGACTTTTTCGATCCCCGCGATCTCCAGGCCTCGTTGCAGACAAAGTACATCGAGGGGCTCTTCTTCGCCGGCCAGATCAACGGCACCACCGGTTATGAGGAGGCGGCCGCCCAGGGACTGCTGGCCGGGGTGAATGCGGTGTTGCACTATCGGCAACAGCCCCCCTGGACCCCGAGGCGGGACGAGGCCTATCTCGGGGTGATGGTCGACGACCTGATCACCCAGGGAACCCTGGAGCCCTACCGGATGTTCACCAGCCGCGCCGAGTACCGGCTTATGTTGCGCGAGGATAACGCCGA
Source organism: gamma proteobacterium symbiont of Ctena orbiculata (assembly GCA_003094535.1). Classification (GTDB taxonomy): domain Bacteria; phylum Pseudomonadota; class Gammaproteobacteria; order Chromatiales; family Chromatiaceae; genus Thiodiazotropha. Next base: position 462 of record NATV01000174.1, read on the forward strand.
TCTACGCTTGACCCAGCGCGGTCGCGATCTCGGCCTGGTCGATGACGGGCGTTGGCAGGCCTTCGCACGCAAGCGCGAGGCCGTCGAGCGGGAGCAGCAGCGACTGCAGGGTATCTGGCTGACACCGGGCGATGTCGAAGCGGCAGAGGCAGAAGAGGTATTCGGCGGCAGGCTCTCCAAGGAGGCCAATGCCATCAACCTGCTGGCGAGACCGAATGTGGACTACCGGCAGCTGATGAGCCTGGCCAAATTGGGACCGGGGGAAAGCGATCCCCAGGTCATCGAGCAGTTGGAGATACAGGCAAAGTATGCCGGTTATATCGACCGTCAGCAGGGAGAGATAGAGAAACAGCGCGCCAACGAGGCGGTCTCGCTGCCCCTCGATCTCGACTACGCCAGTGTGCGCGGGCTCTCCTCCGAGGTGAGGGAGAAACTGCAGCGCCACCGTCCCCAGACCCTCGGTCAGGCAGGGCGCATCGCCGGTGTCACCCCGGCCGCGCTATCCCTGTTGTTGATCCACCTGAAAAAACGCTCCGCCTGATGGCCCGGGTCATAGCTAACGAAACCGCCTGCCGGGATCGTCTACTGGAAGGCGCCGGAGAGATGGGTCTGGTGATCGACAGCAGGCAGCAGTCGCTCTTGATCGGCTTTCTCTCCCTGCTTGTGAAGTGGAACCGGGCCTATAACCTCACCGCGGTACGTGATCCTCTGCAGATGGTCGGGCGCCATCTGCTGGACAGCCTGGTGCTGCTGCCCCATCTGCGGCCTGGGGAGTGTCTCGATATCGGTACCGGAGCTGGCCTGCCGGGGATACCCCTGGCGATCATGCGACCCGACATCCGTTTCGTGCTCCTCGACGGCAACAGCAAAAAGATTCGCTTCGTGCGCCAGGTGAAACTTGAGTTGGGCCTGGAAAATATCGATCCCGTGCACGCCAGGATTGAGGCTTTTCATCCGGACCGGCCCCTTTCTCTCCTTGTTGCACGTGCTTTCTCCTCCCTGCCCAGGCTGGTCGCATTGAGCGAAGGTCTGCAGGACCAGAGCGCTGAAATCCTCGCCATGAAAGGGAGCGTCCCGGAACAGGAGATTGCCCAGCTGGGGGCTCGATTCAGCTGTGACGTGGTTCCGCTGAAGGTCCCTTTCGAGGCGGGTGAGCGCTGCCTGGTGCGGATCAGGCGGGCGCCGGACGAAGGCCTTCAGGCGGCGGAAAGTCAGCAAAAGTGACAGAAAGGGTACCACCTTCAATGGCAGTGCCGTTATGATAGGCAGTTCCTGTCATCGCGGAACCGAATTACGCCATGGGTTACACAATCTCAATCGCCAACCAGAAAGGCGGTGTCGGCAAAACCACAACCACGGTCAACCTGGCGGCCTCGCTCGCCGCCATGAAGAAGCGGGTGTTGCTGGTGGATATGGATCCACAGGGCAATGCCAGCATGGGCAGCGGAATCGATAAGCACAATCTGCAAAACTCCAGCTGTGAAGTGCTGCTGGGGGATTCGTCGCTGCGGGATGCCATTCAGCCGGCGCCGGACGCCAACTTCGACGTGCTGCCTGCGAACGGGGACCTGACCGCGGCGGAGGTCGGCCTGATGAGCAGCTCAATGCGGGAGAAGCGTCTCGATATGGCGCTGGCGCAGGCAAAGGATAGCTACGACTATATCCTGGTCGACTGTCCGCCCTCACTGAACATGCTTACCCTCAACGCCCTGGTGGCGGCGGATGGGGTGCTGATCCCCATCCAGACCGAATACTATGCCCTCGAGGGCCTGACCGCGCTGATGAATACGGTGGAGCAGATCCGTTCCCATCTCAACCAGGCGCTGCAGATCGAGGGTTTTCTGCGCACCATGCACGATCCGCGCAACAATCTGGCGATCGATGTCTCCGGACAACTCCTCTCCCACTTCAAGGAGGCCGTCTTCAACACCATCATCCCGCGCAATGTCCGCGTTGCCGAGGCACCCAGCCATGGTATCCCGGTATTGCTCTATGACAAACAGTCCCGGGGTGCGACCGCCTATCTGGCTCTGGCCAGTGAGCTGTTGAGAAGACACCGCATGCGCGATATGCAAACCCAAACAGCCTGACGGACAGAGCGATATGGCGACAAAGAAAAGAGGATTGGGCCGCGGTCTCGACGCTTTGCTGGGGGGCATGCAGGCCGAGGCCGAAGAGAAATCGACAGCCCCTGGCGGCGCCAACCGAGACAACCTGCAGCGACTGCCCGTCGACCTGATCCAGCGCGGCCGTTACCAGCCAAGGCGGGAGTTCGATGCCGACAGCCTGCGCGAACTGGCCGACTCCATCGCGGCCCAGGGCGTTATTCAACCGGTGGTGGTGCGTCCGGTGGAGAACGAGCGCTATGAGCTGATAGCCGGGGAGCGCCGGTGGCGCGCCGCCCAGCAGGCGGGATTGGACGAGATCCCGGTGGTGATCAAGGATGTCACCGAAGAGGCCGCCATGGCGATGGGTCTGATCGAGAATATCCAGCGTGAAGACCTCAATCCCCTGGAGGAGGCGAACGCACTGAGCCGGCTTTTGCTGGAGTTCGGCCTGACCCATCAGGAGGTGGCCAAGGCGGTCGGCAAGTCCCGCACCACGGTGACCAACCTGCTGCGTCTGCTGGAGCTCAACGAAGAGGTCAAGACCCTGGTGGAGAGCGGGCGCCTCGAGATGGGCCATGCCCGGTGCCTGCTTGGCCTCAAGGGAGAGCTGCAGACCCGGGCGGCAAACCAGGTTGCGGCCCAGGGACTCTCGGTGCGCGAGACCGAGCGCCTGGTGCGCAAACTACAGAATCAGGGGGAGAAGCCTAAACCCTCCCGCCCAAGCCAGACCATGGATCCCGACATCCGCCGCCTGGTCACCGACCTTTCGGAGAAGCTCGGTGCCAAGGTCGATCTACAGCAGGGGAGCAAGGGCAAAGGCAAACTGATCATCGGCTACAACAGCCTGGATGAGCTCGAAGGAATCCTCGACCACATCAAGTAACCTGGTTGAGCAGGCTGCGAATAATAATAAGTCCGCCAATGAACGCAAATGGGATTTTGTTGATTAAACTCGGGACCTCTATCGTGTAGGGTGCGGCTTGCCGCTCCCTACGCCTATTCCAGGCTTAAAGGTGTAGTGGGATGGGGCCCTGCCCCACCAAAACGCGATGCAAACACCCGTGGGTTTTTTACTTAGTCATCAGATCACCTTAGGTAAGAAGCATTAATCCGGACCCCGGTTCTATCGTTCTATACAAGTCGGTTAATAACGCAATGTATGCGGTCATCTTCAAGGCAGTTCTCAACAAACGCGACAGCCGCTATTTCGAGACGGCGGAAAGATTACGCCAGCTGGCTAAAGTCAAATATGGTTGCCTCGATTTTATCGCCTTCACGGATGACGACCGGGAGATCGCGATCTCCTACTGGCCCAGCCGAGAGCAGATAGCGGCATGGAAGGATGATCCTGAACACCGCCAGGCGCAGCATCTGGGACGAACCAATTGGTATCGCTCCTACAAGGTGGAAGTGGTGAAGATCGAGCGCGAGTATCGCAATGACTGAAATAGGATAGTAGCTGCTGCTATCTCTTCACAGACTGTCATCTGCAGCAACGAGAATATAAAGAACGCTGTTCAATTCAGTGCTTGGTTACCATTTGTTTATCCGAGTTAATTATCAGCGATCAGTCGATTATCCTGGGCGATACCAAATAACAGAGAAGGTGGTAACGATGTTTCATCCAATAGAAATTCCGTTTGGCTGCGTCATGTTGTTCAACGTGGTGGATCTTAAACCCGGGGTCAAGGTCGAGGATGTGGAACTGTTGCTCGGCGAGATGTGCAACGTGGTCAAGAACAACTATGGTGACGACAATGGCGGTTTCATCGGCGGTCAGGTCTACCGCAATGCCGGTTTCGTCTCCGAGGAGGGTACGGTTGGGGCTGATGACAGCCACAAGAACAAGCGCGTGAATCAGAACCTGGGGGATATCGTGATCGTCACCTACTGGCAGTCGTTCGATCAGCATGAACGTTCCCATGCGGATCGTCTGTTCAAGGAGAAGTTTTCCGCCCTTGCCGATTTTTGCGACGACACCTATGAGGTGGGTTATGAGATGTTGTGGCAGGGAGTGCCCGAGTGATGTAGGTGAAATGGAGTCGCCTCGACTATGCTAGATTTCGGGCCTGGGGGTTGGTTAACGATATAAACAACAGAATAGGGAGAATGGCGTGAAGCAAAGAGTCAGACTGGTTTCATTGGCGGCGGTGTTGATCTTCTCACCACAGCTCGGATCGGCGCGGGACCTGGACGATAATCCTCCTGGGCCCGAGGGAGGGCCGGGCACCAATTGGGAGAATCCCCCGGGGCCGGAAGGCGGACCCGGGGCCTCGCCGGATCGGCGTTATCGCTACCGGATCAATCCACCTGGGCCGGTGGGGGGGCCCGGCGCCGGCTGGTATCAACGGCCCTATCGCTACCGCTATCATGACCGCGACAACAATCCGCCTGGGCCATGGGGCGGCCCAGGCACCAACTGGGAGAATCCTCCCGGGCCGAGAGGCGGTCCAGGTGCATCCCCCAACCGCAGGTATCGTTGAATCACTCCAGATTCGGCCAATACCGAGGGGTAACAGGAGGTTAGATAAACACCGGCCAAACGACGCCGTTGGCCGGTGCATATCTCCGCCGCTTAAAAAAAGTCCCTTACGTGAAAAAATTTATACATCTATCCTTTGACCTTATATCTCAGACCCCTTATACTCCTCCCTCCTTGCTGGTTAGGCTCATACTAAGGGTACCGGGAAACCGGAATGCAGCTTGCCGGAAACAGCCAGATCCGCACCATCGTAGCGCTCCAATTCGGGGCAGCGCTGAGTATCGGCTTGGTGCTTTTGGCATTCGGTAAAACCGTTGCATATTCTGGGTTTATCGGTGGTCTGATTGCCGCAGCGGCGAATGGCTTTTTTGCCTACAGGTCCTTCGCGCACTACCGTGCCCAGGACCCGCAGAAGATAGCCGGCCGTATGTTTGGCGCCGAAATCCAGAAGTTGATCATCACAGGACTGATGTTCGGATTGACAATTGTCACCATCAGTCCTCTGAGTATTGGTGCATTATTGGGCTGCTATCTCTTCGTGCAGGTTGCGGTTCCGTTGATTGTTTTGGTTATACAAGATAGACAGCATTCATAGGTTTACATATGGCTGGCGACACGCTCACCTCCAGTGGATATATTAAACACCATTTAACAAATCTGACCTTCGGCAAACATCCCGATGGCAGCTGGGGTATAGCCCAATCGGCCGCTGAGGCCAAGGAGATGGGTTTCTGGGCGATCCATGTCGACACCATGTTCTGGTCCATCGGTCTCGGCATTTTCTTCCTCTATTTCTTCAGTAAGGCCGCCAAGCAGGCCACCGCCGGGGTTCCCGGCGGCCTGCAGAATTTCGTTGAATGGCTTGTCGACTTTGTCGATGACAGCGTGCGCGGCTCCTTTTCCGGCCGCAATGCCCTCGTTGCGCCCCTGGCGCTGACTATCTTCGTCTGGATATTCCTGCAGAATCTGATGGACCTGGTGCCGGTGGATGTGATCCCGGAACTCGCCAAGCTGCTCGGCATCCACTATATGAAGGTTGTGCCTTCAACCGATCCCAACGCCACCTTCGGCATGGCCATCGGGGTATTCATTCTGGTTCTCTTCTACAGTATCAAGATCAAGGGTGTCGGCGGTTTCGCCGGTGAGCTGACCCTGCAGCCCTTCTCGTCCAACAACACCCTGGTCAACATCCTCTTTATTCCGGTCAACTTTGTGCTCGAATTCGTCAGCCTGATCGCGAAACCCATCTCTCTCGCCTTGCGTCTGTTCGGAAACATGTACGCGGGCGAAATGATCTTTATTCTGATCGCCATCATGTACAATGCCGGGTTGATTCTCGGCCTGTTCGGTGGCGTTCTCCAGCTCGGCTGGGCGATTTTCCATATCCTGATCATCACCTTGCAGGCGTTCATCTTCATGACCCTGACCATCGTCTATCTGGATATGGCGCATCACGAACACTGATTTAACTTTTTAACTTTCAAGTTCATTAAACGGGAGACCAATAATGGAACAAGCACTGCTGTACATTGCCGGCGCGATCATGATGGGCCTGGGTGCCCTGGGTGCCGCGGTAGGCATCGGCGTACTGGGTGGCCGCTTTCTCGAGGGCGCCGCACGTCAGCCTGAACTCATCCCCATGCTGCGTACCCAGTTCTTCATCGTCATGGGTCTGGTCGATGCCGTGCCCATGATCGCCGTGGGTCTGGCCATGTACGTACTGTTCGCCGTCGCCTGATCCGGGCCGTTGAGCGAACTCTCTATCATCTCGTCCAACGAGAGGTAATTCCGGGATGAACATCAATCTGACGCTTATAGGTCAGCTGCTTGCATTTGCGGTGTTCGTGTGGTTCACGATGAAATTCGTCTGGACCCCGATCATGGCTGCACTGGAGACCCGCAAAAAGGAGATTGCCGACGGCCTGGCGGCCGCCGAGCGTGGTCAGCACGAGCAGGAGCTTGCAAAGGAGCGCGCCAAGGATGTACTGCACGAAGCCAAGGCCCAGGCCGCGGAGATCGTCGCCCAGGCGCAGAAGCGGGCAGCTGAAATTATCGATGAATCCAAGGACACAGCACGCGTCGAAGGTGAGCGTATCATCACCGCCGCGCATGCTGAGATCGAACAGGAGGCCAATCGGGCGCGGGAACAGCTGCGCGAGAAGATCGGTCTGCTGGCCGTGACCGGTGCCGAAAAGATCCTGCGCAAGGAGATCGGTACCGATGCCCACCAGGACATCGTCTCAGCCCTGGCAAAAGAGATCTAGGTTAAGGCCATGGCAGCAGGTGAAAAAACCACTATTGCCCGCCCCTACGCCGAGGCAGTGTTTGCCCATGCCGACGAAACCGGCAAGCTTGAGCTCTGGTCGGAGATGCTGACCTTTCTCGCAGCAGTGATCGACGATGAGGACTTCGCCCCCATCGCGAGCAATCCACTGGTGGAGCAGGACGCATTGACCAAACTGTTGCTCGAGATCGCAGGCGAACACATCAATGACGAGGGTGGCAATCTGATCAAGCTATTGGTTCAGAACCGCCGCCTCGATGTGTTGCCGGAAATCAAAACACTGTTTAACGAACTCAAGGCTGACAAAGAGCAGGTGATCGATGTCCATGTGACATCCGCCTATGCACTCAAGCCGGCGCAGGAAACACTCATTGCCGAGGCCTTAAAGGCCAAGCTGGGACGCGATGTCACCATCACCAGTGAACAGGATGCCGAACTGATCGGCGGCGTTCACATCCGTGCCGGTGACATGGTGATCGACGGCTCCGTCCGTGGAAAACTGCAGCAACTGGCGAGCGAATTGGGAATCTAAGCGAGAAGCCATCATGCAACTCAATCCATCCGAGATCAGCGAACTGATCAAAAGCAAGATCGAACAATTCGATCTGAAGACCGAAGCCCGTAACGAAGGCACGATCATCAGCCTCACCGACGGTATCGCCCGCATTCACGGCCTCGAGGACGCCATGTCCTACGAGATGCTGGAGTTCCCGGGCAACACCTACGGCCTGGCCCTCAACCTGGAGCGCGACTCCGTCGGCGCCGTGGTGCTGGGTGAATACAAGCACTTGAGTGAGGGCGACGCGGTGAAGTGCACCGGGCGCGTACTCGAGGTACCCGTGGGTGAAAGCATGCTCGGGCGTGTGGTCGACTCCCTCGGCAACCCGCTCGACGGCAAGGGCGACATCACCCCGGAAGCGACCTCTCCCATCGAGAAGGTGGCCCCCGGCGTTATCGAGCGTAAGTCGGTGGACCAGCCGGTGCAGACCGGCCTCAAATCGATCGACTCCATGGTGCCCATCGGCCGTGGCCAGCGTGAGCTGATCATCGGCGACCGCCAGACCGGCAAGTCGGCCATCGCCATCGATACCATCATCAACCAGAAGGGTACCGGCATCAAATGTATCTACGTGGCGGTGGGGCAGAAGAACTCCACCATCGCCCAGGTAGCGAGAAAGCTGGAAGAGCACGGCGCCATGGAGCATACCATCATCGTCGCCGCCCCCGCCGCCGATTCCGCGGCGATGCAGTTCATCGCTCCCTACTCCGGTTGCACCATGGGTGAGTATTTCCGCGACAAGGGCGAGGATGCGCTGATCATCTACGACGATCTGACCAAGCAGGCCTGGGCCTACCGTCAGGTCTCCCTGCTGCTGCGTCGTCCCCCGGGCCGTGAAGCCTATCCCGGAGACGTCTTCTACCTCCACTCCCGTCTGCTGGAGCGCGCCGCGCGGGTCAACGCCGACTATGTGGAGAAGATGACCGACGGCAAGGTGAAGGGCCAGACCGGCTCCCTGACCGCGCTGCCGATCATCGAGACCCAGGCGGGCGACGTCTCGGCCTTCGTACCCACCAACGTCATCTCGATCACCGACGGCCAGATCTTCCTCGAGGCGGATCTCTTCAACGCCGGTATCCGTCCCGCGATCAACGCCGGTCTCTCGGTTTCCCGTGTGGGCGGCGCCGCGCAGACCAAGGTCATCAAAAAACTCGGCGGCGGCGTGCGTCTGGCCCTGGCCCAGTATCGCGAGCTGGCGGCCTTTTCCCAGTTTGCATCGGACCTCGACGAGGCGACCCGCAAACAGCTGGAACGTGGTGAGCGCGTAACCGAGCTGATGAAGCAGGCCCAGTACTCGCCTCTCTCCATCGCGGGTATGGCGGTTTCACTGTTCGCGGTCAACGAGGGCTATATCGACGAGGTGGAGGCCAACAAGGTGGTCGACTTCGAGGACGCGCTTCAGGGTTACATGAAGAGCAGCCATAAGGAGCTGTTGGAGAAGATCAACGAGACGGGCGACTACAACTCGGAGATCGAGCAGGCCCTGCATGATGCGTTGAAGGATTTCAAGGCCAATCACTCTTGGTAAGCAGTTCAGATTCACTAGACAGGGTTTAGCGTTATGGCGGGTGCAAAAGAGATCCGGACAAAGATCGGCAGCATCAAAAACACCAGTAAGATCACCAAGGCGATGGAGATGGTGGCGGCCTCCAAGATGCGCAAGGCGCAGAACCGCATGGCGGCGACCCGTCCCTATGCGGAGAAGATGCGCAATGTCATCGGTCATCTGTTCCACGCCCATCCGGAGTACAAGCACACCTTCATGATCGAACGCGAGGTGAAACGGGTGGGATATATCATCGTCTCATCCGATCGCGGACTCTGCGGAGGATTGAACAACAACCTCTTCCGCAAGCTGATCAAAGTGCTGAGGGTGCATCGTGATGAAGGTGTCGAGGTCGATTTCTGCGCCATCGGCAACAAGGCACTCGGCTTCTTCGGCCGGGTCGGCGGCAAGATCGTGAGTCAGGCAACCCATCTGGGCGACGCCCCCCATATCGAGGATCTGATCGGTACCGTCAAGGTGATGCTGGATGCCTATACCGAAGGCACCATCGATGAGATCTATATCGCCTATAACGATTTCGTCAACACCATGACCCAGAAGCCGACCATCGAACAGCTTGTACCCATCCCGCCGAAGCCCGATGAGGAGCTGAAGCACCATTGGGACTATATCTACGAACCCGATTCGAAAGAGGTGCTCGACAATCTGCTGGGACGCTACATCGAGTCGCTGGTCTATCAGGCGGTGGTGGAGAACGGCGCCTGCGAACAGTCGGCAAGGATGGTGGCGATGAAGTCCGCGTCCGACAATGCGAACAGTCTGATCGATGAACTGCAGCTGATCTACAACAAGGCGCGCCAGGCGGCGATTACCCAGGAGATCTCGGAGATCGTCGGTGGGGCGGCCGCCGTTTAACGGCAGAAAAAGGCAACAGGTTTTTTAGTTTTTTATTATTTTGAGAGCCGCCTTGAGCGGCAAGAGGAACCAGAAATGAGTTCGGGCAAAGTGGTTGAAATCATCGGCGCCGTGGTGGACGTAGAGTTCCCCCGTGGCGAGATGCCTAAGGTCTATGACGCACTCAAGATCAACGAGGCGAATCTCACCCTGGAAGTCCAGCAACAGCTTGGCGACGGCGTGGTGAGGGCCATCGCCATGGGATCCACCGACGGACTGAAGCGGGGCGTTACGGTCGAATCCACCGGCGCGCCGATCAGCATACCGGTCGGACAGGGCACCCTGGGCCGTATCATGGATGTCCTGGGTAACCCGGTTGACGAGGCCGGCGAGGTGAAGGCCGACAAGCTGATGCCGATCCATCGCGAGGCACCCAAGCTGGAGGATCAGGCGGCCACCACCGAGATCCTCGAAACCGGGATCAAGGTCATCGACCTGATCATGCCCATCGCCAAGGGCGGTAAGATCGGACTCTTCGGCGGTGCCGGCGTGGGCAAGACCGTAACCCTGATGGAGCTGATCCGTAACATCGCGGTGGAGCACTCCGGTTTCTCCGTCTTCGCCGGTGTCGGCGAGCGTACCCGTGAGGGTAACGACTTCTACCACGAGATGCAGGAAGGCGGCGTACTCGATAAGGTTGCCCTGGTCTACGGTCAGATGAACGAGCCCCCGGGCAACCGTCTGCGCGTGGCGCTCACCGGCCTCACCATCGCCGAGAACTTCCGTGACGAGGGCCGCGACGTATTGATGTTCGTCGACAACATCTACCGTTACACCCTGGCCGGTACCGAGGTATCCGCGCTGTTGGGTCGTATGCCCTCCGCGGTGGGCTACCAGCCGACCCTGGCCGAGGAGATGGGTGTGCTGCAGGAGCGCATCACCTCCACCAAGACCGGCTCGATCACCTCGTTCCAGGCGGTCTATGTGCCGGCAGACGACTTGACCGATCCGTCGCCGGCGACCACCTTCGCCCATCTTGACGCGACCCTGGTGCTCTCCCGTCAGATCGCCGAGCTGGGCATCTATCCGGCGGTGGATCCGCTGGACTCCACCTCCCGTATCCTCGATCCCAACGTGGTGGGTAGTGAGCACTACACCGTTGCCCGTAACGTTCAGGGTACCCTGCAGCGCTACAAGGAGCTGAAGGATATCATCGCCATCCTCGGTATGGATGAGCTCTCCGAAGAGGACAAACTGGTGGTGCAACGGGCACGTAAGATCCAGCGTTTCCTCTCCCAGCCCTTCTTCGTGGCCGAGGTCTTTACCGGTTCGCCGGGCAAGTATGTCTCCCTCAAGGACACCATCGCCAGCTTCAAGGCGATCGTCGAGGGCGAGTACGATCATCTGCCCGAGCAGTCCTTCTACATGGTCGGCGGCATCGAAGAGGCCGTGGAAAAAGGCGGCAAGGGCTGATCGCCCGGGAGTTAGCAGATGGCCATGACAATTCATGTGGACATCGTCAGCGCGGAGGGCGAGATCTTCACCGGTATGGCTGAGATGGTCTATGCGCCGGCGGTGATGGGTGAGGTGGGAATCGCGCCACGCCACACCCCGTTGGTGACCCAGCTGAAGCCGGGTGAGGTCCGTGTCGAAACCGAGGGTGGCAAGGAGATGCTGCATTTCTATGTCTCCGGCGGTATCCTCGAGATCCAGCCCCACGTCGTCACCGTGCTCGCCGATACCGCGATTCGTGCCGCGGATCTTGACGAGGCCGCCGCCCAGGAGGCGAAGCGCCGGGCCGAGGACGCCATGGCGAACCGCACCTCCGAGTTTGAATACGCCAAGGCCCAGGCGGAGCTGGTGGAGGCGGCTGCCCAGCTGCGCGCCATCGAGCGTATCCGCAAGGGCAAGCGCGGTTGATGGACTAGGGCCGGACGGAGACCAGGCCCTGGTACAGGTCACTATGTCCAAAGAAACAATACAGAACGGCAAGTTTGTCTCCCTGACCTACGCTATCTCCGATCCCGATGGCGGCCTCCTGGAGCAGAGCGACCTCCCGGTCAGCTATATCCATGGCGGCGAGACCGAACTGATCGGGGGCATGGATCGTGCGGTTGCGGGAAAGTGCCAGGGCGACGAAGTCACCCTTACCATTCCCCCGGCTGAAGCCTTTGGTGAGCACGACCCCGATCTCACCTTTACCGACGACATCGAGAATGTACCCCCCCAGTTCCGGCAACTGGGTGCGGAGGTACAGATGCAGAACGAGAACGGCGAGGTGAAGAGCTTTTTCGTCACCCGGATTGAGGATGGCAAACTGACCGTCGACGGCAATCATCCCCTTGCTGGCAAGACCCTGGTGGTCAAGGTGAAGATTCTTGAGGTCAGGGATGCGACCAAGGAAGATGCCATGAGCGTCGCCCTCCCGGGACAGTCGCACACGATCAATTGACAGGGACGAGCTGACTTAACCTCTGCCTCCGTGGCCGATCCCCCAAGGCTGTGTGGGCAAACGACTGCGATCTATAAGGGGGCTGGTAGAGCCAATCGGTATTAGGCTATCCTCCTGACTGTTGAAAGCTATGAGGTGAGTTGATGGATCTGGGTGCACTGATTTTGGCGGCGGGTGAAGGGACCCGAATGCGTTCCAGGATTCCCAAGGTGCTGCACCAGCTGGCCGGTAAACCGCTGCTCGCCCATGTGATCGATACCGCGCGCTCGGTCGATCCCCATGAGATCACCATCGTCTACGGACACGGCGGCGACCTGGTGCCGACCCGGCTCGCCGCCCCCGGGCTGACCTGGGTGGAGCAGGCCGAGCGCCTGGGTACGGGGCATGCCGTAATGCAGGCGATGCCCAACCTGCACAAGGTCGACCAGGTGCTGATTCTCTACGGTGACGTCCCCTTGATCAGCAGCTCGACCCTGACCGGGCTGTTGAGCTGCCTGAAGCGGAGCGACCTTGCGCTGCTCACCGTCGATCTTCCCGATCCCACGGGTTATGGCCGTATCGTACGCGACGGCATGGACCGCATCCTGCGCATCGTGGAGCAGAAGGACGCCAGTCCCCGAGAGCGCGAAATCAGCGAGATCAACACCGGCATCCTCGCGGTCAAGCGCGACCGGCTCGAGGGTTGGCTCCAGCGCCTGGACAACAACAATGCCCAGAAGGAGTACTATCTCACCGATATCATCGCCATGGCGGTGGCGGACGGGGTCAACATCCAGGCGGTCCACCCCGACAGCGAAGAGGAGGTCATGGGGGTCAATGACCGCAAACAGCTCGCCTATCTGGAGCGCTGCTATCAGCAGCAGCAGGCCGAGGTGTTGATGCAGAACGGCGCCACCCTGGCCGATCCGTCCCGCATCGATATCCGTGGTGACCTCTCCACGGGCAGGGATGTATTTCTCGATTGCAATGTCATCATCGAGGGCAGGGTGAAGCTTGCCGACGGGGTCAGCATCGGCCCCAATGTGCTGCTCAGAAACTGTACCATCGGCGAAGGTACGGAGGTCCATGCCAACAGCGTCCTCGAGGATGCCGAGATCGGCAGCCAGTGCCGCATCGGGCCCTTTGCCCGGGTCCGCCCCGAGAGCCGGCTTGCGGACCGTGTCCACATCGGCAATTTCGTCGAGATCAAGAAGAGCCGGGTGGCGGACGGCAGCAAGATCAACCATCTCAGCTATGTCGGTGACAGCGACGTGGGGGAGCGGGTCAACATCGGCGCGGGTACCATCACCTGCAACTACGACGGCGCCAACAAGCACAAGACAGTCATCGGCGACCGTGCCTTTATCGGCTCGGATACCCAGTTGATTGCACCCGTGGTTGTCGGCGAGGGCGCGACCATCGGCGCCGGCTCCACGATCTGCAAAGACGCGCCATCCGAGAAACTGACCCTCAGCCGGGCAAAACAGGTCAGTATAGAAGGCTGGGAGCGGCCGGTGAAAAAACCAAAGGCCTAGCCGGGGGGGAACCTAGCACCATGTGTGGCATTGTCGGGGGAATCGCGCAAAGAGATGTCGTTCCGATCCTGATGGAGGGACTGAAACGGCTCGAGTATCGGGGCTACGACTCCGCCGGCGTCGCGGTATTGGATGAGCGGCAGCATCTGCAGCGCATTCGCTCGGTGGGCAAGGTCGCCGCGCTGAAGCATCTGATCGACGATGCCGATCTCGCCAGCAACCTGGGCATCGCCCATACCCGCTGGGCCACCCACGGCATGCCGGCGGAGAGAAACGCCCACCCCCATATGAGCGGCGAGCGGGTGGCGATCGTCCACAACGGCATTATCGAAAACTATGCCGAGTTGCGACAGGAGTTGAGTGCCAAGGGGTTTGCCTTTACCTCGGAGACCGATACCGAGGTCATCGCCCATCTCCTGGCGGATGTCCTGGAATCGGAACCCGATTTCATCAACGCCATCCGCGAGGCGAGCAGAAAACTGGTCGGCGCCTACGCCCTTGCGGTGGTCAGCCCCGACGATCCCGATCAGATGGTGGTCATCAGGGCCGGCAGTCCCCTGGTGATCGGTCTCGGCGAGGGCGAGAACTTCATCGCCTCCGATGTCTTCGCCCTGCTGCCGGTGACCCAGCGATTTATCTTTCTCGAAGAGGGCGACCTCGCCCATGTCTCCAGGGACGGCGTCAAGATCCTCGACCACCAGGGCCAGCCGGTGGAGCGCGAGGTTCGCACCTCCAAAGTCTCGGCTTCAAGCGCGGAAAAGGGACCCTACCGGCACTATATGCTGAAGGAGATCTTCGAGCAGCCGGCGGTGATCGCGGAAACCCTCGAGGGGCGCATCCACAAGGGCAAACTGCTGGAGGAGGCCTTCGGCTACGAGGCGAAGCAGCTGCTGGACAAGACCCAAAACGTCCATATCATCGCCTGCGGCACCAGTTTTCACGCCGGGCTGGTCGCGCGCTACTGGCTGGAGGAGATCGGTGTCCACTGCAGCGTCGAGGTGGCGAGCGAGTTTCGCTATCGTCAGGTGGTGGTGCCGGAGAATACCCTCTTCGTCACCATCTCCCAGTCCGGCGAGACCGCGGACACCCTGGCCGCCCAGCGCGGGGCGGCTTCCCAGAACTACCTGGGGAGCCTGACCATCTGCAATGTCCCCGAGAGTTCCCTGGTGCGCGAATCCAATGTGGCGCTGATGACCCGCGCCGGGCCGGAGATCGGCGTCGCCTCCACCAAGGCCTTCACCACCCAGCTGGTGGCGCTCAGGCTGCTGGTGCTGGCCCTGGCGAAACGCCACGGCATGAGCGCGGAGCGAGAACAGGCGCTGGTGAATGAGCTGCATGCGCTGCCGAGACAGGTGGAGGTGGTGCTGAAGATGAGCGACGCCATCCAGCAGATGGCCGACGCCTTTGCCGAACGCCAGCATGCTCTCTTCCTCGGCCGTGGCTGTTTCTACCCCATCGCCATGGAGGGGGCGCTGAAACTGAAAGAGATCTCCTACATCCATGCCGAGGCCTACCCCGCCGGCGAACTCAAGCACGGTCCCCTGGCCCTGGTGGACGCGGAGATGCCGGTGATCTGCGCCCTCCCCGACGATCCGCTGCTGGAGAAGGTGATCTCCAACCTGCAGGAGGTGCGCGCCCGCGGCGGCGAACTCTTCCTCTTCAGCGATCACAAGGTGAAGATAGGCCTCGACCACTACCAGAACCTGACCCTCTCCGACATCTATCCCACCACGGCGCCGATCGTCTACACCATACCGCTGCAGTTGTTGTCCTACCATGTAGCGATTCTGAAGGGTACCGATGTGGATCAGCCGAGGAACCTGGCGAAGTCGGTGACGGTCGAGTAGGCGAAGTTATCCCCCTGTAAGCTGTTGTGCGGGAATAAAGTCCGTCACATATGAATAAAGTCCGTCACAGATGCTCGTTTAACGGAGAAAAGTCCGTCACGGCAGTGGTTGAGTAGCACATTGATGAAAATTTGGTCGGCAGTTGCCGTGTGCCGTACTATCAAAATGGGTGCTTTAGATGCAAAGCGTCACCCATCAACGCTACTAGTAGCGTCCGCAACGCGACCGAAGCAGACGGTAGGGACTCACTGGATAACAAAAGGTTACGGCGATAAGCGGACGTTAAGCCAAGCTGGCTTCCAACATACAGCGCTGGCTAAGTAGCCATCAACGTGCTTATCGATTTGACCTGCCCCCACTTTTCGGACCAGTCCCGTGTTAGTAGAGTCCGGGGTAGATATCATCATTGCCGCAGTTTCTCTGCCACTTCAGCTGGCGTCTGGTAGTCCAGCATGGAGTGCGGTCGTTGCTCATTGTAGTCCTGTCGCCAAG
>NATV01000175.1 GCA_003094535.1 gamma proteobacterium symbiont of Ctena orbiculata
GGCTTGATGATTTCTTCCATCACGGCTTCTGACAGCTCATCATGGGCGACTTCCTCATCATGCTGGGTGGACAACACGACGGCCTCGATCGCTTTTGGTGTATTACCTTCATACCGGACCGAGACCTGTGATTTGCAGTCCGGCCGCAACCAGGGCAGGGTGCCCTGTTTTCTCAATACGCCTTGCCGGGCGGTGAGCTGGTGGGCGTACTGGATGGGCATGGGCATGAACGCATCGGTCTCGTTGGTCGCGTAGCCGTACATCAACCCCTGGTCTCCGGCTCCCTGATCCAGATCGATACCGGCGCCTTCATCGACGCCTTGCGCGATATCCGGTGACTGCTTGTCGAGGGCGACCAGTACAGCGCAGTTGTGGCCGTCAAAACCCATCCGGCCATCGTTGTAACCGATATCCAGGATGGTTTCGCGCACTACGTCGGAGTAGTCAACGGCGGCGCTGGTCGTAATCTCGCCGGAGACGATTGCCATGCCGGTGTTCACCAGTGTCTCGCAGGCGACGCGGGCATGGGGATCCTGTTCCAGGATGGCGTCCAGGATGGCGTCCGAGCAGTTGTCAGCAAGTTTGTCGGGATGACCTTCACCAACGGATTCGGAAGAGATGATGTAATTTCGTGACACAGTGACTCCTTGAGTTTCAAGTTTTAATGAAATGCCGGATGTTATGCGGCGGCGTTTAGTGCCGGCTTACGGAAATGCAGAATGCCCCAGGACAAATAACCCTTTTCCCCGGCATCGATCCAGTGCTCAAGTCCCTGGAGCATGTTGAACATGTACTTGTCGGAAACCTTGCCTGCCAGCCGGTCGCGCTGCCGGGTCAGTTCCTCCCGTACTCGCGTGTAGTGGGTGATCAACTGCGGTGTGAGGTCGTAGATGCCGATTTCCTCCCAGCCCAGGCGCTGCGCCTCTTCGCGATAAAAGGCAAACGAGCCGAGGCTCTCCAGGTGAATTCGGTCCAGCACCGGCTGCAGGACGTCTTCGGGACAGTCGTCTGCCTGCATGGGGTCGGTGAAGATGAACTCGCCCCCGGGTTTGAGTACGCGGTCGACTTCTTCCAGCACCCGTTCACGCTGACCGGAATGGAGGATGGCGTCCTGTGACCAGGCCAGGTCAAAGAATTCTCTTGTAGCCGGGATATCCTCGAAACTGCCATCAACCACGACAATGCGGTCGTCCAGGTTCTGTTCGGCAGACATGGCCCGGTTGCGGGCATTCTGTGCCTCGCTGAGATTCACGCAGGTGACAGGACTGCGGTATTTTTTCACCAGCCAACGGGCGGATCCACCGTAACCGGCTCCGATATCGATGATATGGGTATTCTCGTCCAGGCTTGTCTGGTACTGGGAAGCCATGGCATCCACCGTGCGCTGCGAGGCGCGCGCAATGTCCTCGTCGGGTTTATCGTAAATGCCGATATGAATATCCTCACCACCCCAGACATGGTAGTAGAAGTTGTCGGCATCATCGCTGTCGTAATACTCCTGCGCCGTCCTGACAACGTCCGAATAGTCTTCGTTCATAAGATTACTCTCCATCGATGTACTTTTTCTCGGCGACATGAATGAAGAAGTCGGGCTCGGCCTTGCGGTAGGTCTCCTTGAAGTCGCCGTAGGTGGTTACGCGCTGAAAGCCGACTTCTTTCATCAACCGTTCCATGTAGGCCTTGCGCAGTGGAAACATATTGAGATGGAATTTTGCGCCATCGGCGAATTCGTAGCGGAAGCGCGCCAGGGACTCATCCACGTGTTCCGGTGTGGCGCGCACTTCGTCGCCGCAATAGTAAAAGTCATGACCGGGTTCGATCTGGTGGTCCAGGATGGCGTCGTAGTTACGCTGGTCGAGGATCAGAATGCCGTCGTGGCGTAGCGTGGCGTAATACTCGGCCAATGCCTTGCGCCGGTCGTTTTCGTCGTGCAGGTGAGTGAATGAGTTACCCAGGCAGATGACGGCGTCGTACAAATCATGCACGTCGCGGTTGAGCCAGCGCCAGTCGGCCTGGATCGTCCGCAGGATGTGATCGCGTTCGCGGGCGTTATCAAAGGCCTTGGCCAGCATGGTAGGACTGCCGTCCACGCTAGTGACCTCGAACCCGGCCTCGATGAGCTGCACTGAATGAAAGCCGGTCCCGGTAGCTACGTCCAGGATCTTCCTGGCCCCGTGTTCACGCAGTTTCTCGATAAAAAAATCTCCTTCGGCCTTGGCGCGCCCGTCCCAGTCGATGAGTTCGTCCCACTTGTCGACGAAGGCATGGACGTACTCTTCCTGGTATGTGTCGGATTCGCGCACGGCGAGGGGATCGTCGCCGTAATCCTGTCTGGTTTGTTTATTCAACATCATCATACTCCCGCATAGCGATTGTTCTCGGTGGTTCCAGGCTGTGGTTGGTCAATATGCCACCCCAGTTCAGCCGCCTTGCGCCGGGCCTGTGCCGGAATGTCATTGGCGATGAAGTGCTGATGCAGAACCTGTACGCCGATCAGGTGGTTGATCACTGCATCGAGTTGTGTCTGGGTGGCGGCGGTGGTGTCGGGTGCTTCATGCAGTCTGAACAGGGCCTCTACGCCTTTGGCATCCAGCAGGTCGGCAGCATCGATCGTGTGCGGGTTCAGATGACGTCGGGCCAGATTCCGCATGGCCTCCCATTTTTTCGGGTCGGTGTGTGCCGGTGGGGCCATAAACGCGAACTTCTCACGCTTGTACAAGGTTTCCGGAAGTAATCCCTTCATAGCTTCACGCAACACGTATTTCTCGGTACGGCCGTGGATGCGCATGGAGGGTGGCAGCATGGCGGCGTATTCGGCCAGGTGGTGATCGAGAAAAGGCGGCCGGGCTTCCATGGCATTGGCCATGTCCACGCGGTCACCCCCCCAGGTAAGAATCTGGCCTTCCAGCATGGTCTTGATCCAGACATACTGGGCCCGGTCCAGCGGGTGCCGGTTCCTGAGCGCATCACCATCGAGGGTTGCGGCGATGGCGGCGCCGGGCGAGTAATCGGCCAGTGCTTCGCGGTGTTCGGGGTGCAGCAAGGCCGAAACATGAGCGCTGCTGGCAAGCCACGGCTGGAGGCAGGATGGCGTAAACCCGACTTTGCTGGTGAGTGCTGCGTCCTCGACGCTCTGCTCGGCCAGCATGGCACCACTGAACAGCTTGTTGTTCTCGGCCAGCAGTGCCTCCCATTTCTCGCGTTCAGAAGGCGAGAGATGATCCAGGCCGTGTAGGAACATGTCACGCCGGAAGGCTGGGTAGCCGCCGAACAATTCATCGGAGCCTTCACCGGTAAGTACGACCTTGTAGCCGGTCTCGTTCACGCGGCGGCTCATCAGTAGCTTGGCAACGCCCAGGGTGTTGTAAATCGTGCGCTCGGTGTGCCAGAGGGTTTCCTCGAAGTGATCATATAGATGTTCCGCTTCGAGGCGGAGGATTTCCTGGTCAGCGCCGGCGGCCTCGGCCATTTCAGTGGCAATCGGCGTCTCGTCGTAGTCGTCACTGTCAAAGCCGATGGTAAAGGCCTTGACCGAGCCCTGCGTGCTGGCCGCGGCCATGCCGACGATGGCACAGGAATCGATACCGCCCGACAGGTAACAACCGACTGGTACGTCGGCCTCGAGACGTAACTGCACGGCTTCGATCAGCCGTTCGCGTACACCTTCGATGTATTCAGTTTCATCAACGGGCTTGCCGCGCGCGTCCTCTTCCGGGAATGGAATATCCCAGTAGCGGCGCTCCTCGACCTGCAAGCGACCGTCACGGCGACGCACCGTTAGCACATGGCCGGGCCTGACTTGGTGCACGCCGGTGAAGGCGGTCGTACCGGGCACCATGGTCTGCATCAGTTGATGATAGAGTCCCGCAGCGTCGAACTTCCGTGTCACTGCCGGGTGGGCAAACAGAACCTTGAGTTCGGAACCAAACACCAGGCCGCCGTCGATTGCAGCCCAGTAGA
The DNA here is from genome assembly GCA_003094535.1 of gamma proteobacterium symbiont of Ctena orbiculata. Taxonomy (GTDB): domain Bacteria; phylum Pseudomonadota; class Gammaproteobacteria; order Chromatiales; family Chromatiaceae; genus Thiodiazotropha. The sequence continues at coordinate 3,961 of NATV01000175.1, forward strand.
GCGGCTTGATGCCGAAGCGGTCACGCGCCAGGTACAGTGTGTCCACTTCACGGTCGTACAGGGCGAATGCGAACTCGCCGCGCAGGTGGGGCAAGGTGTCATCTATTCCCAGGCGCGGATAGAGGTGCATGATGATTTCGGAGTCGCTCTTGGTTACGAAGCGCGCGCCGCGCGCCGAGAGGTCCGTGCGTAGGCGCTGGTAATCGTAGAGCTCGCCATTCTTGGTCAGCATCAGGTTCCCGTCAGATGACACAAACGGCTGCCGGCCGCGCTCCTGGTCCAGGTCGATGATCGACAGGCGGGCATGGCTGAAGCCGACACCTTCCATAGCCCGCCAGCCAAAGCCATCGGGTCCGCGGTGATACTGGATGGCCGCCATCGCGACCAGTGTTTCAGGGTCGACCGGGCGGTTTCGGTCTGCGTATATGAATCCGGCTATTCCACACATAGTTATGTAAAGGTTTTCATGATTGAGGACAACAGCGCCATGCGCATGAACACGGCACCACGGGCCTGGGCGAAGTACCAGTTGTGGGGTGTGTTATCGAGTTCGCGCGGCAGTTCGTCACCGCGTGCCAGCGGGTGGAGAATGATGGCATCCGGCTTAAGGGGTGACGACTGCTCCAGGCGATAGTGACTGCCCAGCTCCTCGTAATCATCGCCGATCCAGGCAATGGTGTTTATGTAGACGACATCCATGTCAGGCAGTGACTGATTGAGATCGCGGGTAATGCGCAATGTCAATCCTGCCGCTTCGAGTTCTTCGCGCTGGCCGGCCGCGAAGGGCTGTTCCTTGTCACTGACGATGACGACTTCTGCGATCGCATCGGAGAACAGCCCCAGCAGTACGAGCAGGCTGCGCACCGTACGCATGCGACCGGGCACACCGATGATGCCGATACGTATGTGTTGTGTTGGGTCGAGCTCAGGTTGACAGATGGCGGGCCGCCATTTGAGCAGCGCATAGATGTCGGCCAGGGCCTGGGTAGGGTGTTCGTCGGTACCATTTCCACCATTGATTATGGGAACGCGCAGTGACTCGAGCATTTCGTAGACCGCTTGTTCATTGCTGTCACGCAGTACCACCAGGTCACCGTAATGGTTCAGCATTTCACCCACGTCATACAGCGTTTCACCCTTGGCGATGCCCGTCGAGGCAGGGTCGGTGATGGACATGATGTCGCCCCCCAGTCGGTGCCAGGCACTCTCGAAAGACAGGCGCGTACGGGTGCTGGGTTCATAGAATGCGCTGACCAGGATCTTGCCCGTTAACGGTCGGGTGATCATCTGTGGCTGGGTTTCATAACGGGCAGCCAGTCGCGCGAGCTGTAACAGTTGCTCGCGCGTAAACTGGTTGGCGGAGACCACCGGGCGCTGGGCCAGATCAAGCAGCGGCGCCAGATCTTCGTTGATGGCGTTCAGCAGGTTACGCGGTCGCTCGAATCCCTGGGTATCCAGTGGCTGCTCCTCAAGCGGCTCCTGCAGGCGCGGGTTCAGCTTGTTTACCATAGTTGTCCCCTTATCCAGTCTCTGATCCAGAGGATCATCATCACGAAAGGCGCCAGTGCCGTGATCAGTGTCGCTGTGCCCACCAGAAAGGCGAGTGAAGTGACGGAGATCGTCATGCCTGTACCTCTCTGTCGTTGGCCAGGACAGCCCAGTCGAAATCTCCCGGGCGTAACCATGTGCTGAGCAGCACGATGCTCATGGACACTGCGGCGGAGATCAGTGCGGCGACGTAGAAACCAATCAGAAAGTAACCGGCCAGTCCGGTCGCGGTGCCGGCAACCATGGCGAGTGCCGCACCGGCAGGGTTGGTCCGACGCCAGAACAGGCCTGCGGCGATGGGCCAGATGGTGCTGGCCACGAATGCCCCTGTGAAATAGAGCAACTCGGCCAGGGTGGTGAGGCGCGGCAGGCAAAGCAGCCAGGCCAGTACACCCAGTCCCACCACCACCCAGCGTGCGGCGCAGGCCAGTTCGATCTCGCTGGCTCGGGGACGGAAGTGACCCTTGTAGATATCCGTCAGGATCAGGTCCGAGGTCGCGGCCAGCAGTGAGTCCAGGCTCGAGGCCAGGGCGGCGAAGACCACGATGAAGACCAAAATGGCGCCCCCGGCGCCGAGCAGGTTGGCGGCCACCAGGGGGCCCACCATATCGGCGGCAGGGACGTTGATGCCCAAGGCCGGAACGGTCAGTGCGATAAAACCCGCCACGACGGGAATCGGCATCCAGAAAACACCGGCCATGAGATATGCCCGGAATCCAACCCCTTCGCGGAAGGCAAAGGCCCGGCTCCACCAGACATTGGAGTGGAAGATCTCGCCGACGCCGAACAGCAGATTGTTGAACAGGAACATGATCGCTGCCGGCATCAGCAGATTGAGTAACTCGGGACGTTCCGCGAGTACGGCCGCATGCATGCGTTCAAAGCCCACCTCGGTGATGGCCAGCCAGGCCAGTATGACGACACCTACGAGGATGATCAGCGTCTGCAGGAAGTCGGTGCCGATCACCGCCCGCAGGCCGCCCAGTACCGTGTAGAGTACGCATACTGCCAGAATCACGCTCATGCCGATGCGGTAGTCGATGCCGGTCAGGGCGTTGACCAGTACCCCGCCGGCCATCCCCATGGACACCAGCCAGCCGAATCCGTAGAACAGGGAAATCGCCAGAAAGACCCGCCAGGTCGTCTTGCCGTAGCGCAACCGGACAAAATCCCCGCTGGTGAACCCGGCGGGCATCAGGCCGTGAATGCGTTTTGCCAGGGGGGCGAACAGCATCAATCCGACCGAGCCGAGCGAGTACCCCAGCATGCCCCACACGCCCATCTGCAGTGCCAGTTGCGGCGCGGCCATGGTGGTGTTGCTGGTGACCCAAGTGGCCATGGCCGTGGCAGTGCCCAGCGCCAGGCCGACCTTGCGTCCCGCCAGCATGTAACCTTCCAGCCCGATTGCACGGCGACCCAGGTAGCCCCCCAGGGCAATCCAGATGATCGAAAATACGGCAAGTATGAGCCAGCCTGTTCCGGCATCCAGAGTGGCGCTTTGCATGCTGTTCATGTAGTCACCACTGCCTGGATCTCATTGATCGCTTCATCGGTATTCAGCACGCGTGCATAGCGATCTTTCATCGTGATCATGGTGGCGCGCTGCAGCTCGGGTGTAACGGTCGCACAGCCATCGGAAATGAGGGTGACGTAGAAGCCGAGATCACAGGCATCACGGATTGCCGTGGAGACGCACTCGTTGCTGTAGACACCTGTGACGAACAGGCCGGTGATTTCCAGGTTGCGCAGGATGTAGCCGATATTGGTCGAGTTGAACACACCGCTGGCGGTCTTGTTGATCACGATTTCGTTTTCCTGGGGCGCGACCTCTTCAAGAAATTCAGCCTCGCGGGAACCTGGTGCGGCATGCAGGTTCAGGCGCTTGTGACCGGGACTGCGGTCACGGCCATCCTGGGTCAGGGACTGAATACGCGTGTGAATGACCTCCAGGCCACGCGAGCGAAAGGTGTCCTGCAGGCGCCGCACATTGGGTAGTACGGTGTATTTCAGGCGATCGAAATAATATTCCTGGGCCTCGGGGGGTACGCCGGAGGCCTCGGCGCTGGCGAACACCCCGAAGCCGGGGGCGGCATCGAGATACTGCATGTCGATGCACAGTAAAGCGGTTTTGTGTGACTCGAGCGAGCGGGTGACGGCCGGTGCATGCGTGATGGAATCCCGGTAGGCTTCGCGTAACGGATCGACATCGAGAAAGTCCTCGGTTGTCAGTTTATTTTCCTTGTCATCTTCCATGGTCATGTCGCCAGCTGACTGAGTGTGTTGAGCAGGGTATTGGCGCCCGCCTCGATGTCCGGCCAGGCCGTCCATTCCGCCGCGGAATGACTGCGGCCTTCCTTGCTGGGTGCGAAAATCATGCCCGTCGGTGCGATACCCGCGATAATCTGGGCGTCATGTGCCGCGCCACTGTTCAGGTGCGTAGCGGGGAGACCAAGGCTCTGCACTGAGGCATCAATAGCAGCGATCACCGCGGCATCGCATTGCACCGGGGCAATCTCACTGAGTACTGTGAATTCGAACATCAGGTCACGTCGCCGCGCGATGGCCGACAACGTTCTGCGGAAGGCATCACTCAGTGCCTCGAGGATATGGTGGTCGGTATCACGCACATCGAGTGAAAACACCGCCCGTCCGGGAATCACATTGGCTGCGCCCGGTGTCAACTCCACGCGCCCGATGGTTGCTGTACTGTGTGGGCCGCCGTATTCCGACAGCACCCGGTCGATTTGCCCGGCGAATTCGGCGAGGCCCTGGAACGCGTCAGCGCGCATCTCCATGGGTGTGGTGCCGGCATGGTTGGCCGCACCAGTCAGGGTAATCTCCCATTTGAACAGGCCGGTGATGGCATCGACGACGCCGATACTGAGCCCACTTCGGTCCAGAACCGGCCCCTGTTCGATGTGCAGTTCCACGTAGGCATGAATGCTGTCGGGGTTGCGTTGGGCATGGAGAGCCTCGCGCGCGTCGAGTCCCTGTGCCGCCATGGCGTCACTGAGTGTGACCCCGTCGAGATCACTGGCATTGTGCAGGTATTCGGGTGTCACCAGCCCGGCAACGGACTGGGAGCCGAACATGCCACCAAACCGGCCTTCCTCATCGCTGAATGAAACGGCTTCCAGTGGGTGTGTCAGTTCAATCCCGGATTCGTTCAGTACGCGCAAGGCTTCCAGCGCACACACCACGCCTAGCGCGCCATCCAGGTGACCCGCGCCGGGTACGGTATCCATATGGGAGCCGGCGATGACGCTGGGGACAGTAGCATCCGGTTTCAGGCGCGCATAGAGATTGGCGGCGCCATCCTCGAAGAATTCGAGACCACTCTTTTCGATGCGCTGGCGCAGCCAGTCACGGCCTGCCATGTCGCCGTCGCTGAACGCCATACGGTAGATGCCGTGATTCTCGCAGCGGCCGATCTGGGCGAGGGCATCCATATCTTCACGCAAACGCTCGCTGTTGATGCGCAGTTCATGGGAAGTCATTCGGTCTCCTTGACCCGGACGATCGTCAGCACGATGGCTACAAAAACGATAAATCCGAGTGCCAGGAATATGAGAGCGCGGCCAAGGTTGTGGTGGGCAACCGTCACGGTGACCGGATCACTCCATGGGCCGGGCTTGCCATCTACCGAGGCGCGAACCCGGTAATGCCAGGTGCCATCCGCTTTGCCCGAGAAGACGGTGGCCCGATCGGGACCGCTGTAAGCGGTGGTCGTATTCTCGAAATTGGGAGATGCTGCTTCCTGCAGTTCAAAAGATTCCGCGTCGGTTTCCCAGTTCAGGCTGTAGAAGCCTGCTGAGGCAGTTTCATTGTCCACGGACAGTTCTGGTACAGGCGTCTGGGCGTGGATGGCACCGGTTGTAAGCAGGCAGGTCAGGGCAGGAGCCAGTATTATTGGTATCCGTATTCGCCGCTCCTGGCGCAAAGCCCTGGTCAGTGTGGCCAACATCAGGACATCCCATTGCCGATGGCGTTGAAAGGCGGTAATTCCAGCCACCAGCCCAGTAAGACCAGGACAGCCAGCACGAGCAGAATTACCCCGGGACGGAGCATGGGATGCACGTACCGTTTCCTAAACAAACGCCTGTGCCGCCAGCGGTTTTCGTTAATATGGAGGTCGTTTTTTGGCATGGTTCGGAAGAGCGGACTCTGTTCAATATCAGGAAAATCCTTTGTATCCAAATTAAATATTCTAGTGGTGTAAAATGCTAAAATGCTGTAAAAGAACGGAATTATACGGTAATACGGTGAGCGATTAAAGGTGCGAGTACAGAAGACACGGCGAAAACGTTTACGATACAAAGTATTTGCATCCAAACCTTGAATATATGAGCAAGCACGACGATATCGGGGATCAGGTCATAGTTGCCCTGCGACGGGTAATACGTGCCGTGGATTTGCATTCCAGGACACTGGTGGAGAGTCATGGCTTGACCGGTCCTCAGGCGCTCATCCTCAAGGCATTGCAGAATGGCAGCCTGCCCGCCGGTGAACTGGCGACTCAGGTTAGCCTCAGCCAGGGAACGGTGACCGATATCCTCAATCGACTCGAAAAACGCGGATTGATTCGCCGAAATCGGGATACGGAAGATCGACGACGTGTATTGGTTGAAGCAACGGATGCGGCGTTGACTTTGCTTGCACAATCACCGCCATTGCTTCAGGAAAGTTTTGCTGAACGCTTTAGTAATTTGCAGGATTGGGAGCAGACTCAATTACTGGCATCGCTACAGCGTATTGCCGCGATGATGGATGCAGAGGATATCGACGCTGCGCCGGTGCTTTCCAGCGGGTCAGTGCGGGCGACCACTCAGGCTGTTGAGGAAGTGTTGGAGCCAGAACCCACGGAGGAAGAACAGGTGCCAGTCGAGTCATCTAAAGAGGCTAAGGTCTCTTCTGTCACCTGAGATTGGCAGTAAGGCAACTACGCTAGGGCATTCACCTGGATTCACCTGGAAGTCAAAGCCCGGAAGGTCGCCTAAGGTGCTGTGTATCAGTGTTCAATCAGCATTTTTTTCGAACATTTTGAAGGATTTTCTGAGCATGGTATTTTTCATGGTATTATCAATTAGCAGGAATATAAGCCGTTGAATATAAATGATAAAAAAGGCTTATTTGCAATAGAGTGGGAGTGAGCGGAATTTTTAAAAGATTGATTTAAAACGATAAAATTAATCCAATCGATAATATAATCTGCATCATCAATGGTATTTTTCATGGTATTTATTGCGTGTTGCAAGGTTGAAAGCATCGATACCATGAAAGGAAAATAGATGCTGGCATGGTATTTAGAGCGCCTGAATGCCGCGCGCTATTTGGTGGTCCGGAAAACCTGCTATTTCTCGCCAAAGTTGGATTGCACCTGGAAGACACGGAGTCACCTAGTATGAAGGAAAAAACCTACAAGCTGGCTCACCTGGATAGAAAGAAGCTTTTGGTGGCTGCACGCAAGGCACTCATCGCAGCGGATGCGCACTATTATGCCTGGACGCCCGAGGAGCAGGAACGTTTCCGGGCAACCACGGGTGAAAATGCAATTTGCCGGATACAGTGTGTATTGCTAGATGATCTGCTCGATATCAAGTGCCGGACTGACGAGGTTGACGAGGCCTGGAAGAATGTGCCGTTAACCGATCTCAACCAGTTGAGCTGGGCAAGGCTTTTGACAGCAGGCGTTGGTGAAGATTACATCTATCTCAATGAGTGCATGGCGGAGGGTAAGACTCTGCTGGATTTCCCGACACTCTATGATTACGACTATGCGGACTACCTGTTTCAAGAAGAAGCACGCAATCGGGACTTTCCGGATTACGGCGGCATTGCATATTATGCCTACCAGCACCCTTCCTGGGTCAGGTTGCTCATACAGGAGCAATTTTACTATGCGACTTTTACCTCCCTGGCCACCTATACGCTGGATGAGATCGAATCTGCGGGCGAGGAAATTATCCAACAGCTCATTCCCCATGAATATGTCGATGGCAAAAATCATGGCAAGCAGGAACAAGGCGGATTTCTTTGGGATGTGAAAATTGACGCTCAGGCAGGGCAGGAGGCTCAGTTGGATGAATTAAGAAGTCGCTGGTATGGCTATCAACGAGAACGCTGGTTGGCATTGAGTGAATCAAATGTCCAACGACCTCCTGCCCTATATGTACACGACAAAGATTGGGATGATGATCCTCACAGATTTTTTATCTTTAACAATGAAAGAACTTTGAAGCAGATTCGCTGGCGTCAATTTCTGTCAGACTGCAATTCACTGGTGGCCGACTATGCGGAAGTGGAAAAGCTTCTCGCAGGAGAGATTGAGCAGGCGAATCTCTGGTTAGTCGAAAATTACCAGGATATTCAAGAAAACTTTGATCCCAAGGTAGTTAAGCTAAGGAAAAAGAGAAAGATTATTCTGACTGAAAGTGCACTGGACGATCTGAGCAAAATGGACGCGGATAAGGAGTGATAGCTGGTGTTTAGTCGGTCAGGTGAGCGTGGTGAGGCCAGGGGCAACTGCATGAGCCGTTGCTGTATGGAATAGTTGTCAAAAATGGCCGGTGCTGACCAAACAAGGGAGTGGTCTATCGGCTGGGATGTCGGTGGTTGGAACTGCGACAAGAATCAGAACAGTCGTGACGCCATTGTGATTCTCGATGCCAACCATGAGATCGTTGGTGCTCCCTGGCGCGGCAACCTGCGCGAGTGCATCAATAGCTGTTCGACGAGCATCGAATGGATCGCTGCTCTGTTCGATTTGTGTGGGAGTGGGGTATCTCCAGAATCCGGTCCAGTGATCCTCGCCATTGACACCCCTTTGGGTTTTTCCGAAGCCTATCCTTCGGCCTGCAAACGCTCAGAAACCATTCAGGCTCTGCGCCAGCCTTACCCCGTGCTCAGTCATGCAGACTGCGAGGATGCACTGACCTGCGCCTTGGTCGCCAGTCTGTTCGCGGAAAAGCGAGGCGCTCTTAAGCCGCCAGAGGCTGACGTTTCCCCAAGCGAGGGCTGGATATGGGTGCCCAGGGATGCTTTTGCTCAGGATGCTGCATCACCAGACTGCACATAGCGGTGTGGATCTGCTAAGCTCCTTTTTCAGAAAAACAATACTGTTTTCCTGAAAAAATCAGCATTCAAAAATGTCACAAAGTATTGAAAATAAGGTTGTTTCACGGATATATGGCCGTGGTAGGGGTTGGGCCTTCACCAAGACCGACTTTGTGGCCGAATTTGGTGAGGTCAATATCCACCGGGCACTCTCCAGCCTGACCAAGGCTGGCAAGATCCGTCGTGTCTGTCGAGGGGTCTACGACTATCCTCGCTATAGCGAGCTACTGGACCGCCAATTGAGCCCGGATCTCGACCAGGTGGCTCATGCTTTAGCTCGTAAATTCAACTGGCGCATTCAACCTTCCGGCGATGCGGCTCTCAACCTGCTGGGCCTCTCCACCCAGGTTCCGGGGCGTTGGATTTACCTCTCCGACGGTCCAGGCCGTGAGTACGAAATCGGGAAACATTCCCTGGTGTTCAAGAAATCCGCCTTGAAGGATGTTGGTTTCAAATACAGGGAGAGTGGCCTGGTGGTGCAGGCCCTGAAAGCGCTGGGTCGGGAGCATGTGGACCATAAGGTGGCCGAGCGTATCCGCCAGCAGTTGGAGTCCAATGCGTGTGACCGTATCCTCAAGGATACCCGTTCGGTCACCGGCTGGATCTATGAAGCCATCAAACGGATCTGCAAGGAGGCTGACTGATGGACAAGGTTGCCCGGCTTCCTGCGCAGCAACGTAGCGAGTTGTTTTCGGAGACGGCGACGCAGAAGGGCACCACGCCAGCTGTTGTCGAAAAGGACTTTTGGGTAACCTGGGTACTCAATCGGCTATTCGAGGGACCGGATCTCGCACGGTTGCTGATGTTCAAGGGTGGCACCAGTCTATCGAAGGTTTATAACCTGATTGAACGTTTCTCGGAGGATATCGACCTGGTCCTCGACTGGCGTGTTTTGGGTGGCGATGACCCCTTGGCTGAACGCTCCAAAACCAAACAGGCTCAGTTGAATGCGGCGATCAACGAGCAGGCACAAAAGTACATTGGCGGGGAACTGTTGAGAATGGTCGAATCCGCACTCGACGGCGTGTGTGACTGTCGTGTAGACGATGATCCATTCGTGATTGATATCAACTACCCCGCGGCCTTTCCTGATGATTACCTCCGTTCCGAAGTGCGCCTGGAAATCGGCCCACTGGCGTCATGGCTGCCTTATGAAGATCGCAGTATCAGCTGTTACGCAGCAGAGGCCTTTCCCGATGTGTTTGAGCAACGAGAATGTGCCGTCAAAGTCATCAAAGCGGAACGCACTTTTTGGGAGAAGGCCACGATTCTACACCATGAGGCCCATCGCCCCGAGGGCAATGCACAGCCGTCTCGCTATTCGCGCCACTATTACGACCTGGCCAAGATGGCCCAGTCACCGGTCAAGGAAAAAGCTTTAGCCGATCCAGGATTGCTGGCCAGCGTAGTGGCGTTTAAGCAGCGATTCTATCCCCGGGGTTGGGCCAGATACGATCTGGCGAAGCCAGGTACCTTGGTGCTGGTGCCGGAGGGCCATGTGCTGGTCTCGGTCAGGTCCGATTATCGCGCAATGGAAAACATGATCTTCGGCGAGATGTCGGATTTCGAGGAGATACTGGCGGTGCTCCAGGCGCTTCAGGAGGAAATAAATGGGCCGTCCGGTGCAATATAGTTATATTTTTTCAAGGAATTTCTGAGCATGGTATTTTTCATGATATTACGATTTATTATGAATATAAGCCATTGAATATGAACGATAAAAATGGCTTATTTACAATAGAGTGGGAGTGACCGGCACTGGCGGGCAATGTCTGGCACTGTCTGGCAACGGCAGGCATTTCACCTTATTCCTGAGTGTTCAATCAGGTAGAAAATATGTGATGATATCCATCTCCTTGTGCGGGATGCCGATAATATCTATGCCTTTCTCTCCAATCATGTAGAAGACAACATGTTCGCCTTGGGGGAAACTGTAATAGCCTTGAGCAACATCCGTGCGGTGTTTGCCTAATTTCGGATTTTCCGCTAACCAGCCAAAGCGTTTCTCGAGTGCTTTCAGATAGGTATTGCGTTGGTGTCTGCCCCACTGCTGTTCGGTATATCGACCGATATTTTTCAAGTCCTCCAGTGCTCTCGGGGTGACTCTGTATCCAGGCATCAGGCTTCGTTATCCAGATCGTTGATCAGCGCATCCATGGTGAAGTTATCGGCGAACTCGCCGGATGCGGCCTGATTAGCACCCTGTGCCAAATGACTTCGTAAAGCATCGAGTTTGCTTTTACGCTCCTCCATTGCGCGGAGAGCGTCACGAACTACTTCACTGGCGGAACCGTAACGCCCGCTGGCAATTTCATTCTTGATGTAAACTTCCCAGTGCTCTCCCAGGCTAAGACTTGTCGTTGCCATGTTATTCTCCATATATTCATTTTTAACAAATATGAATATAAATCAGGATAAAATGAAAGGCAACTGACTTTTGATCCTTAGTGTTTTTATGAGCACATACAGCAATTTCTGAGCATGGTATTTTTCCTGATATTACGATATAACAGGAATATAAGCCATTGAATATAAATGATAAAAATGACTTATTTACAATCGAGTGGGAGTGACCAGGATTCGTAAGATTTTGAAATATAGTGATAAAATAAGCCGCACTGATAATATAAACCGTTGATGCATATCCTTCGGCCTGCAAACGCTCAGAAACCATTCATGTACTGCGCCGACCTTTCCCCGCACTCGCTCATGCTAGGAAACTGCTGCCGATAACCAAAATGTTAGGGAAATTAATACTCATGATTGACCCTGAATCCTGTGGAGTAGGCCTGAGTTCCTCTATAAATAGTTCAGAAGCGCTAGAGACTACTGCCATGATATCTTGTCGTTGTTTATGATAGTCTGAAAGAGCCTTGCGTAGATCGCCTTTAACAAAGGTTATTTGGAAATCATGAGTCATGTCACCCAGTTTGTTCAGCAACGTATTGAGTGGGATCTTAATTTCTTCATCCGGTTTAAAATACAATACCTCGATCAAACTATTGGTTTTTTTTGCTAGATCAACAACAAAGTCGAATGCCGGTCCCATCGGGTCCGTGCTTGCGATCAGTACGATTCGGTCTTCCCCTCCTGACATGCGATAGTTCTCGCTGCGTTTCTCGATTTGTTCGATTTTATCCGCGGTCGGTGACATTTCTCCAAGATCCTGATGGGCCAGGGATTGGCCCATGATCTGCAATATGGATTTCAGTTGCCCAGGCATGATCAGCTTCCTGTGAAATACTGGCTGTTAACTGCCATGTGGACAAGGATGCTAGCGATATAACCGGCGGCAATGGCCGGTGTCCATTTAAAATGGCCAAAAAAGGTGTATTTGCCCCGGGCCTGCCCCATGAGCGCTACACTGGCTGCCGAGCCAATGGATAGCATGGAACCACCGACACCCGCGGTTAGGGTGACCAGTAACCAC
>NATV01000176.1 GCA_003094535.1 gamma proteobacterium symbiont of Ctena orbiculata
TTAACAGTGGATTATGTGGACGGCACAAAAAATGTGATATGCCGCCGGAAAAAATATTGGAATATCACGCCAATTGTTCTATATATGTTCTCAATCAAGTCTAATCGCACGGATCGGCATGTCTTTTGGAGAAGAATGTGTACTCCATCATGTCCGTTATTGGGTGTGATTACAGGATCTCTTTTGCGAAAGCACCCGGGACGGATAAGCCCGGCCGGGTCAGGCGCTAGGGTATGTCCAAGCAGGCAGTGAATGATCCGGAAAGCGGATTGGGCAAGATATCCCCGTACATGTATTGGTACCAGCTGATTACCACGCGAAGTAGTGAGTATTTCCCAAATACCGAGAAAAGCCACCTTGCTCATAGCAACTGTTTTCTTCTGTTCCATTCAGAAAAGCATCCCTGTGATTGCGGAGAAATCGAACTGGCTTCTGTTTTAGAGCATTTAGCGATAAACCGCAAGGTATCGGGGAAGTCAATGGGATTTACATTCCCGGTCTGTCCAGATCATGACAAAGGAGAGTAAAACAGGATAGGGTACGATCTAGCTAATCAAATCAGGTTGCTTGACTGAAATGCCATCCCTGGCACGAGCAGCGCTATCCCTACCCCAGCATGTCGTTGATGACGTTCTTGAACCAACTGTGCGCGTAGCTGACCTCGCGCTTGCGCTGTTCGGCCGATGCATCCATGGGCGACAGCCCCCCCGCCCCCTTGATGGGCAGGATGGTGTTGCTCGCCTCGTCCAGGGTGTAGACCGCGGCCACCGATATGCCGTGTTCCTCGCCGAGGATGCTGTAGCAGGTATTGACGAAGGTGGGATCGCCGGGATCCATGCCGTTGAACTTGGCGACGATGGCGGCGGCGGCGACCTTGGCCTGGGAGTTGGCGGCATAGGCCGATTTCGGCATCTTGGCGGCGCTGGAGGCGTCGCCCAGTACATAGATATCGGGGTGCAGCGACGATTCGAAGGTGCGTTTGTTGACCGGGCACCAGTCACCCTCCACCAGGTTGGAGGCGAAGGCCACCTTACCCGCCTTCTGGGGCGGGATGATGTTGATCACGTCGGCGGTGAACTCCTCGATCTCGGCCTGCAGGGTGCGGGTGGAGGGGTCGATCTCCTCCACGGTGCCGCCGCCCGCGGCGCCGACCCACTCGATCATCGCGTTCTCCGTGCCGAAGCCATAGAGCTTCGACCAGCCCTGCCTGAACAGCCCCTGCTTGGAGAAGGCATCCTTGGGGTCGAGGATGAGTATCTTCGCCTTTGGTTTATGGTGCTTGCAGTACATGGCGATCTGCGCGGCCCGCTCGTAGGGTCCGGGGGGGCATTTGAAGGGATTGGGCGGGGCGACGATAATCACCTTGCCACCTTCCGGCATCGACTCGATCTGCTTGCGCAGGGTGACCGTCTGCGGGCCGGCATACCAGGCATGGGGAATGGTCTCGGCGACCTCGGGATTGTAGCCCTCGATCGCCTCCCACTTGAAATCGACACCGGGGGAGACCACGCAGGCGTCATAGTCGAAGCTGCCGCTCTCCACGGTGGCAACCTGCTTCTTATCGGGCTCGATGGCCGTGACCCTGTCAATGACAATATCCACACCGTACCCCTTGAGCCCTTCGTAATCGAAAGTGATGGAGTCGATGGTGCGGTCGCCGCTCAACACCTCGTTGCTCATGAAACAGGAGGTGTAGTTTTTGTTGGCCTCGATCAGGGTGACCTTCACGTCGGGATTGAGCTTGCGTAAATACTTGGCGGCGGTACTCCCCCCTACCCCGCCACCAACGATCACCACCCTGGGACTGTTGGCCAGGGCAAGCGTCGGAAACAGCAGCGAGCTGCCCGCCAGGGTAAGCCCCCCACCGACGCGGATGAAATCTCTGCGATTGATTTTATTCATGTCTTCCTTCTCCGCGATCAGTGCTTACTGCCGTAGTAGTGGATCAACGCGGGCATCGCCTGTTCGCCCTGCTCTTCGATGGCGGCATCCACCTTGCGCTTCATTTTTCTCGGGTAGGGACGCCTGCCTTCGATGAAATCCTGCATGCTGAAATCGAGATAGGGTATCCACTGACCGGCCAGGGTACCGGAGTCCCCCGCGCGGCCGCCCTCTTCATGACACTTCTCGCAATGAGTGTCGTGCAGCTGCTTGCCGAGCTCAACCAGTTGCTGATCGGTCTTCTGCACATGGAGTCGCAGCTTCTGCTTGGCGAAGAACCAGGCCATGGCCTTGATCTGCTCGTCGGTGTAGCCCTTGGCGATGCGGTTCATGATGGTGGAGTTGCGCTGATCACGCTTGTAGGCATCCATGGCATCGATGAAGACATCCGGATCCATCGCCGCGATGGAGGGGCTGGAGGGGCCGACGCTGGAGCCATCGGTACCGTGGCAGCCGGCGCAGGTGAAGGCCAGCGCCTGGCCCGATGGTCCCGACTGGGCGGCAATGGGAAGCAGCGCCAGCAGAAGAGCCAGGAGTAGATTGCGTGCTTTCTTGATCATCGTTTCGTTTCTCATCATCTTCTCTACCCCCCCATCAGATCGGCTTTGTCATCACGCCGATCAGCACCAGGGTCAACAGGGCCAAACCGGACATGATCAGCACGGTAGTGATGAAGGAGGCTGCCAGGTCCGCACGCCGCGAGGGGCGCCTGACCAGGTGCCGGTCCAGCTCACCTGATTCCACTAGTCGATCGTATTCAAGCCGGTGGTCGTGCTTGAACTCCTCGATGGGGATCTTACCGGTGAAGATGGTGGTACTCATCGGGAATCGCTCAGGCCGGAAGTGCACGTTGAAAAAATGCACGGAGTTGAGGAAGATGGCCGCCAGCAGCGCCTCCTCGGCATGAACCAGGGTGGCGATGTTGAACATCCAGCCCGGCAGGATGATGGCGGTCGCCTCCGGTGCGAAGAGCATGATTCCGGAAGAGCCTATCACCGCGGCACCCCAGAAAGGCGCCCAGTAGTCGAACTTCTGCCAGTAGGTCCAGTGGGTGAACTCGGGACGCTCGCCTCGACCGAGGAACCATCTGAACATGCTCTTCAGATCTTCCCAATCCTTCCAGTTGGGCAGCATGGAGGTGCTGCCGAACCACTTGAAGCTGCCGCGATTGCGCCAGATGTTGTTGATCGCGATGGTGAGATGGGCGAGAAATATCCCCAACCAGATGACGGCTGCGGTGCGATGGATAACACCCTCCATCTCCGGTCCGCCGAGGAACACCACCACCGCCTTGGCCCAGCCTGTATGGGAAAAGAGCAAGGTGGTACCGGTCAGAATCAGGGTCATGGTGGCGATTGCGAAGAGCGCGTGGATCCAGGTCCACACAACCGGGAAGCGGCGGAAATAGACCACATCGGGCCGACTCAGATCCTCGATGAAGCCCTTGCCCTGGATGCGGTCCATCACCTCGCGGTAGAGCCAAAGCACCACGTGGACCCAGAAGAAGGCCATCACCGACAAGATCAGGATCTGCATGAACATCTTGAAGAACCAGAGACCCGGATATTTCTCCCTGTCGTCCGCATCGCCGTGGGGCCAGAAGGTGAGGAAGTTGTCGTTGGCATTTTCGTGGCAGACCCTGCAGTTTTCCAGGCGATTGCTGGGATGTATCTCCGATGTCGGATCGTCTTCGCCCTTGATCTCGTGGCTGCCGTGGCAGTCGTGACACTTGGCGGTATTGGTGTAACCGAGTCGATGCACCTGGCCGTGGTAGGAGTCGAAGTAGGTGCGCTGGGCCTCCTCGTGGCAGTCGCCGCAGTTTTTTGTGATCGCCAGCTTGGCCTGGTCGGTCCCGGGTGAGGCGATTTGATGGGTCGTGTGGCAGTCGGAGCAGACCGCCGATTCACTGTCGCCCTCTTCCAGCACCGCCCTTCCATGAACGGACTCACGATAATTGTTGAGTTGTTCCCTGTGACACTCCCCGCACACCTCGGGATTCTTCAGTCGGTGATCATCGCGCTGGTGGCTGCCCAGGGTGCCGACGTTATGGGCGTCATGGCAGTCGTAGCAGGTGGCGTTGGTCTCCGACTGGTCGTGCTTGTTGGGCAGCGCATGGATCGAGTCGTAGTAGGCGTCGATGGTCTCCATGACCACCCCGAGGCGTTCGTACTTCTCATCGGGGTCGTTGCGGTGCATGTCCCAGGTTTCCCGGTGACACTCCACGCAACCGACCACCACCTCCGGGGATTGACGATGGGGTACCCGGTCGATGGTTGCGTGGCAGTTGGTGCAGGCCTGCTCGCCATGCACACTATCCTTGATGATCTCCGGGTCGGCGTAGATATCGACGATGCTGCCGTCATCCCGGGTGTCGGTCTTCTCGTGGGCATCGCCATGGCACTTCAGACAGCGCTTGTTGGGAATGATGCGTTTCCCCGTGACCGGGTCAAAACCGGGGGGTGGTGTCTCCCCCAAGATGGTCATCTCTTCCTCTGCACTCTGAACAGGAGTTAAGAAACAGAAACTTATAAGAAAAACAAAAATCCAGACTGGCGATCTGAATACCATATACCCCATTATTATTTCCTCGCTGGTCAAGTGCACAACCGCTACAACGAGGCTTATAGGTTATTGACAAACAGAGCCAAAAGCGGGACTACAGTGCCGAACGGACCGACAATCCTGGTAGGTCGAAATCTCGTCCAGTAAATTTGTTACAGATCAGCATCGATTCTACGACGTTCACCAAGTTAAGAGAAATTAAACAGGCTTGTATTGATCCTGATCAATAAAAAATAAATTACTGAAATAGTTTTCAATTAATTCACAAGATGCTAATATAGCTCGCGAGATTGTAGATGTTTTCAATTTCAGATTGCTAGTTGGAGATCAACATGAATGTAGCACCCATCTTGATCATGGCATCAGCAGTATTTGTATTTGCTGTAACAGCTTTGAGCATCGCCACTGTCCTCGGTGTGGCCATTGGCCAAGCCCAAGATTTCTTCGAAAAGAAATCCGAAGCCTGATACCCGCTCAATTACCCGTTCGGGATACATCGGTACCAACCAGGGTTCACCCATATACCCTGGTATGCCTTTTATTGCCTGGTGCATGGACGCCATGCTCCGAAACTCACCCCGAACTTGGTACAGACAGGCTGAGCCATTGAAGAGGTATCTTTGAGGTTGACGAGATCCGCGGATTTCCTATGGAGAGAGCGGTGATTCCGCCTGGTACCAATTTTTGGTTTTGTTGACGATTTTAACTACCGACAGCATGACTGGAACTTCCACCAAAACGCCCACCACCGTTGCCAACGCCGCCCCGGATTGAAAGCCGAACAGCACAATGGCGGTGGCAACGGCCAATTCAAAAAAATTACTCGCACCGATCAAAGCTGAAGGTGCTGCAACACAATGTTCGACGCCAAGCTTTTTATTTAGCAGATAGGCTAATCCTGAATTGAAATAGACTTGAATCAGGATAGGTATAGCGAGCAGAAGAATAATCATCGGTTGCGCTAAGATCTGCTCACCCTGGAATCCAAACAGCAGGATAAGTGTGGTGAGTAACGCAATCAGCGAAAGGGTATGAAGTGAATCAAGTCTTTTTTGCAGCAGCCCGTCTCCACCTGTTGAGATCAAGTGTCTTCTCCACATTTGAGCAAAGAGAACAGGCAGGACAATATAGAGCACGACTGACAGAAACAGTGTATCCCATGGCACAGTGATTGCCGAAAGCCCCAGCAACAATGCCACAATCGGACCGAATGCAAATATCATTATGGTGTCATTCAAGGCAACCTGAGTTAAGGTGAAGTTGGGCTCTCCACCTGATAGACGGCTCCAGACGAACACCATTGCAGTACAGGGGGCGGCAGCCAGCAAAATCAATCCCGCGATATAACTGTCCAGCTGGTGTGCCGGTAAATAGGATGCAAACAGATTATGGATGAACAGCCAACCCAGCAAGGCCATGGAGAAAGGCTTGACCGCCCAGTTGATAAATAGCGTGACACCCACCCCTTTCCAATGCTCTTTGACATGATGCAATGCAGTGAAATCCACTTTCAACAACATCGGGATAATCATCAACCAGATCAGGATGGCGACAGGCAGGTTGACGTGGGCGATTTCCAATTTTGCAATATTCTGAAACACACCTGGGAACAGATGTCCGAGCCCGATACCGGCAACAATACAAATAGCCACCCATAGCGATAAATAACGCTCGAAAAAATCCATCTCACTGCCAGCAGAATGCTTGGCGGTGACTTCGCATTGTGCACTCATCTATATTTCCAGAGCTGCCGTGGCCGAACGAGTTTAAGCAGCGGAGTCTCGTGACGAATCGAGATTGATTTTACCGATTTCGTCAAGTTTTTCCTGAAGCTTCAGTTTATCCAAGGATTCAAAAGGCAGACTGACAAAAATAGAAATCCGATTTTGTAATTCAGAAAACGCTTTTGAAAAGGCCGCCTTTTTATCAATATCGGTACCTTCGATGGCAGCCGGATCTGAAATGCCCCAATGAGCCGTCATCGGTTGCCCAGGCCATACCGGACAAACCTCGGCGGCGGCCTTATCGCAAACCGTGAAGACAAAATCCATTGTTGGCGCGTCATCAGCGGCAAATTCTTCCCAATCCTTGCTTCTCAATTCTTCGGTCAGATAGTTGTTCCGTTTTAACTCCAAGATTGTGTAGGGATTGATTTCGCCTTTTGGATTGCTGCCGGCACTGTATCCACGAAATCTTCCACGCCCAAAACGATTGATCAGGCTTTCGGCAAACACACTGCGGGCTGAGTTGCCCGTACACAGAAATAACACATTATAGATTTTGTCATTCATCTCATATCCTCCAATTGCAATGAGCAAAAGAGCGAAAAACTCAACAGATTTGAAATCTTACTGCTAGGCACAGCGATTGATCTCCGAGCTATCCAGCATTTCCGCCAAGACACTCTGGTCCGAGCGGTAAGGATCTGTTTTTTCCGAACCCAATGCCGTTGCTTTCAGTATTTTTAATACCCACTCCGGCAAATCGGGGTTGATCTTGTAATAAATCCACTGGCCCTTACGGCGATCGCTTACCAGACCCACCTCTCTCAACTGCGCGAGGTTCCTGGACATGGTTGGTTGAGCTGCGCCAATCGCATGAGTGAGTTCACAGACGCAAAGTTCTCTATGTTTCAGTAACAGCAAGATACAGCGCAGGCGCATGGAATTTGCCAACGCACTAAACACGGAATCTGGATTGATATTCATCATTTGATATATGTCATATTTGATATATATCATAAACCAGATATGTTTTACTTATATTTCAGAAATGTTTCATGGCAAAGTCAATGTCATCCATTGATCGGGGTGCACAAACCCGATTTGAGTGACCGCACAGAATGAGCAACACTTGTGAAATCAAGATCAGGGCACTGGATTTCAATAGGGCATAAAAAAATCCTGCCCTTTCAGGCAGGATCTTTTTGTTCCCCGATGCTGTTGCTTAAGGCAGGCGAATCACACGCTGTGGCTTGGCCGGATCATCCAATATACTCACATTCAGGGTCTAGGGGCGGGCAAGACCGGGTCAGGTTTCCAGCCGAGTATGCCAAGCACACTACAAACCACCGATTAATAACACTAAAACCAGCAGGACTGTGGCTGTCACTATAAACCAGATGCCCAGTCGTCTGTTTCCATGAAATTCTTTTTCTCTCTTTTCAAGTAACTTCTCTAAGCCTCTTTCGTCAAGATCGCCGCAGTGAGGACATGTTGCTTCGTTCTTGGGATCGTATAGCAGACCACAGCGTTTACATGGCTTTTTTTTCATCTGCTCTTTGAGTAAGGCTGCTCTCGCTAATAGTCCTCCAAAATTCATTCATTACCTCTTTAGTGTACGAATCGTTATTTTCTGTGGTTCGGTACGTTTACGACTACCTCCGATGACAAATCTGGTTACGTACAAATGCTCCTTGCCTGAATAAATCCACATTGGCTCTGTATTACCCGCTCGCTCGAAACCCATTTGTTTGTAAAACTCAATAGCCGTACCATCCGCGGTTAACATTTGTTGATGGAAGTCATTATAAACGGATAGCAACACCTCCATCATTTTATGTCCAATTCCATTACCTACCAATTCCCATGCACCCTTGCGGTCACGAGTGTGTCTGAATTCAGTAAAGCTGGAATCAACTTATCTGGCTTTTGTGCAGAGGACCAACCATTAGCTGCATATATATCCAATACTTCTGCTTCTTCTATCTGGCCATTAATCACTATCTCAACATCCATATTAATTCCATGTAAAAAATATAACGTTAATGGTTAACCGACAGCAAATGCGGAAGTATTTGCGGTTCGTTTAGAGACATTTGTTAGAACGTTGCGGCTATTCTCATGGAAACCAGAGAACCGTTCAATGGTCCTTAAATTGTGATATTCCGGCTCTGAAACAGAACCATACTGAAAATCTTCCGCATATGTTTACGGAGACTTGTCCGATAGCGGAAGAGCTCTCCGGTCATTCAAGCGGAAAGAGTGATTTCCACGAAATCTTCTGAATATCCTCAGAACACCGAGAAAAGTAACCTTGCCAGGATTGGCAGTTGTCTTTTGTTCCATCCCGGAACCCGTCCCTGTGACTTTGTTAAAACTGAACAAGTCTCATTTTTAGAGCATTTAACTATAAATCGCAAGGTGTAAGAGGTACGTTCGAGGTTTTTTCTCAATACCCTGATTTATTTCCCCGGAGAACGCCAGCAGATTGTTTGATCCCTCATATGCCGCTTCAACTATTCCGAATTTTCATCGAGCAGCGCTTTGAACTCATTCAGGTCCAGCGCATCCGAATTGTTGGAGAAACTGTCTGGCATGCCGAAATTATCCGTTGTAATACTCATATGCATCTTTTCGATCATCTTGACCAGTTCAAGATTGTATTGCAGCGAGCGGTCCCTGATCAGGAAGCGCTGGTAGGTACGTACGATCAGCTCGTCGCTTTCGGTTACCGGCGGGGTATGTTCCGCGATCTTCTGCCTGTAGTAATCGCATTTGCTCTGGGCGAGAGGAGAATAAGATTCCAGTCCGTTCATGATGCACATTCCCATGGTCAGGTCGTTTGTACAGAAATAAGCAGCAACTATGCCAGTCCATGCAAATCAGAGGCTTAGCAATTCCTTGGTCATAAACTTGTAAACTGGGCCGACGTTTTCAGAATCTATTTCCGGATGTATGGGATGTTTTCGTAAGAAAAATATTCCTAATGATGATAATTCTTGTATGGGATGACCAAACAGGCCTCGAGCATCTCTGGTGATAACGGCACTGTTTTTTGATCAACCAATTACCGCATATTAGCGATGATTAGCGTCATTTACGACCTAGTCAACAATTAAAAAAAACCCCGGACCACGTAGGTCCGGGGCTTTGATGATGAATAGTAGCGAGATCTACGCTTAGCTGTTGCGAATCTCTATCTTACGCGGCTGGTACTGTTCGCGCTTCGGAATCCGCAGCGACAATACGCCGTCCTTGAGACTTGCTTCAGTCTTGTCGCCATCCAGCTCGCTGCTCAGTGAGAAGCTTCGCTGATAACGGGTTGCGCGGACATCCGCATAAAGCGCCTGCATCGCCTCGGGCATCTCGATCTCAGCCTTGCCGTCGATGGACAGGGTCTCCTTGTCCACCTGGATATCCAATCCCTCCTTGTTGACTCCGGGGAGATCCGCTTTCAGTGTAATACCCCTTTCGTCTTCAAAGATATCCACGTCGGGTCGGATACTTCTTTGCGGCAACTCACGATGCTGTCGTGTTTGCACATCGTGCTTGGATAGTTCTTTGCTGTTACTCATAGGATTTGCCTCCTGCCCGTTACTGAACGGTTATCTGTCGCGGTTTTGAAGATTCGCGGCGTTGAATCACCAGGTGCAGCACACCGTTTTCATAACGGGCTTTGACCTTCTCCGCATCCACGTCTTCGGGGAGATTCACCAGTTTTTGAAAGGCGCCGTCATGACGCTCTTTTCTAAAGTGCTTGGCATCATCATCCCTTTCCAGGTTGCGTTCACCTTTGATCAAAAGGCGATTCTCCTTAATGGTAATATCCAACTTCTCGGGATCCAGGCCGGCGACAAAGAGATAGACGTCGACCTGATCGGTGGTAACCCCGACATTGATCGGCGGATAGCTCTCGCTGGCAACAGAGCGCATCGAGCCGGGCCAGAAACCCGCACCGAAAAGCTGATCCATCTCCCGTTCCAGGCGCCTGAACTCGTTGAACAGGCCGGTATCAAAGCCGTGTATTCTAGGCAACATTTTTCTCGTCTCCTTGCATTTGTCATGCAATAAATCGTTAGCTTGCCTAGTAGATTGGGATGGGCTTCCGATTTTTCAAGTCGAGAATAATTTACCCGTTTTTCGATCACTCGACGGTTATCGTAATCTTCTCCGAAATCAGGGGCGGATCATGGGGTTCGTGGTCCTCATCGCCCAGCAGAAGTTGCAAGGTATGACGACCAGGTGAGAGCTCCAGCTGAACTTCCGTCTCTCCCTGGTCGAAGTGGATATGCTGAGCGTCCCTGGGTATCGGCTCGTCCAGGTCCGGTGGTTGATTGAGATCAACCAGGAGATGGTGATGGCCTGCGGTGTGACGTCGCTTGCCCTTGGTGCCGGCCGGGGTGATTCCAAACTTCTCAATACCGAATTTCAGGGTGACGGGGGAACTCACCACGGCACCATCCTCAAGACCGATGAAAAAAACACGTGCCCCTTCCGGCGGCGTGTGGGCAAGACCAATGTTGCCGATGAGATAGAGAATAACAGCAAAGGTTATTTTCATAGTGGGTCCATGCATTGTCTGCTCCGCACCATTAGATCAGTAGCTTGAATAGATTTTGGTATTACCCGTCTCGTCGAAGATAAGCACGTCGTAGTTATCCTTTCTCGGTCCCTCCATACCCGGAGAACCCATTGGCATACCGGGGACACTAATCCCCTTCACTGCCGGCTTTTCCCGTAACAGACGAACAATGTCATTGGCAGGCACATGCCCCTCGACGACATAATCGCCAATCACGGCGGTGTGACAGGATTGCAACTTATCGGGGACATTGAGTTTGCGTTTGATCAGTTGCATATTTCTTCTATCGTGGACTTGCACCGAAAAACCGTTATCTTCGAGGTGGCTTACCCAGTCGTTGCAACAACCGCAGGTGGGACTCTTGTAGACAACAATATCGGCAGCGCTGGAAAGGGGTGAAAGCAGGAGCGCGGACAAGAACATAATCAGCGCACCGAACAAGCGTGCATTCGTAGTGTGGAGACTCCCGTTGCTGTTGGATTTGTAGTTTTGCGTTTGCATCATGTTAACCTCGTTACTGAGCTCAGAGTGTATTCACCCTTTTTTCTGTGCTGTTGACGTCTTTCTCGCCTGTTGATCCCGCTGGTACCAGACAGCATAGATCTCATCGGACCAATTGGATTGCACCCAGGCCAGGATGTCATCGATCTGCTGCGGCTGCAGCTTGTCGCCGAATCCCGGCATGGTGCCGCCCAAGCGTACGCCGCCGAACATTACCGTCCTCCTCAATGCCGAGAGCGGGTGGTGCCAGGTATGCGCCGTCCCGTTGAGCGGTGGCGGCGGATAGTTGCCCTTTGCATCGAGCTGCTGCCAGTTGGTTGTACCGGAGGCATCGGGTTTATGGCACTCGGCGCAAAACTGTTGATAGAGTTTGCCGCCCCTGGCAACCTGTTGACTGGCGTACCAGCGTTCCGCCGGCATCGGCTGCTTTGGCGAAATGGAGGCTGTCGGGGCTGTCGCCTCACTCGGATGACGATCGCAACCGGATAGGGCGAAACTGATAGCCAGGAGCGGTAAAAGCTTTTCTCTTTTCATGATCAGCACCTCAAAACCAAGCCCTTAAACCGACCAACCACTGAACGTCGGAGACATCCTCCCCCTCCTCCCTGGCAAAATCGGCACTGTCGCCAAATCGCTTTGACCAACTGATTCCCACGTAGGGGGCGAACTCCTTCAGCACTTCGTAACGTAGACGCAGACCCAGCGAGAGATCGGAAAGTCCTGAACCGATGCCCACCTCCTCGTCATCCTTGGTATGGAGATTGATCTCGAACTCCGGCGACAAAACCAGCCGCTGGGTAAATAGATACTCGTACTCCGCATCCAGGCGCAGGCCGATCTGTCCCGACTCCCCCGCAAACAGGGTGGCATCCACTTCAAACAGGTAGGGGGCCAGTCCCTTCAGGCCGACGGCCAGCCAGTCCCGCTCGGGATCGGGTACCAGATCTCTTCGCCAGCCGATCTGGATATCCCAGAATGCGGAGATGGCGCGGCTGTAGAGAAGTTGCAGTTCCAACTCCTCGGTCTCGCCGCCGGGTCTCTCGAGTTCGCTCTTGATCCAGAACTTGTCGAGGTCGTATCCAATCCAGACCTCGCCGTCCAGCACCAGGGGGTCAGCACCCTCAGCCTCGCGTAGCTCCAGTTTTTCGATCATAACTTTGTAGAGCAGGGGATCATCTTCCATGCCCATAGCCTGTAGTGTAGTGGAGATGAAAATGGCTGAGATAAAAGTCATTATTCTTTTCATCTTTTGCCCCCTTCAGCTCACGATTACGGTGCGAAACATACCGAGCATGTGATAGAGCAGATGGCAGTGGTAGGCCCAACCGCCTTCCGCATCCACGTTGACCCGGTAACTGATGCGGGAACCCGGCTGCACGATCACGGTATGTTTGCGCGGCAGGTGGTTGTTGTCGCCGCTCTCCAGATCACTCCACATGCCGTGCAGATGCATCGGATGGTTCATCATGGTGTCATTGACGAAATTGATGCGCAGGCGCTCCCCCAGCCTCCACCGCAGCGGTTCGGCATCGGCATGCTTGACGCCGTTGATCGACCACATGTAGCGACCCATGTTTCCGGTCAGATGGAGTTCGATCTCCCGGTCCGGGTCCGGATCTTCCCTTGTCGTGTGCAGGCTGCGCAGATCCGCGTAGGTCAATACCCGTCTGCCGTTGTTGCGCAGCCCGACACCTGGATCGTCGAGGCGGTATTGGGGATCCTCCGACAACATATCCACATGCGGCCCATACTCCGTCGGCGCATGTTTGACCGGGCCACTGCTGAAATCGGATGGATTGGGTTGTGGCTTGCCGCCATGGGTTGGCATTGTGTGTTGACTGTGATCCATGCCCCCCGTCATCTGATGCTGACTGTGATCCATGGGCGCGGACATTTCGTGTTGACTATGATCCGCGGCGGGCATTCCATGGCCCATGTGGTGATGCATGCTCATGCCCATGTCGGCATGCCCCAGGTCGGCCACCTTATCCAACGCCGGCACGGGCGCGGTCATCGACGGGTGGGGTGTAAGCGTCCCCCTGGCATAGCCGCTGCGGGCGATATCCTGGGCAAAGAGAGTATAGGCGACACCTTCGGCGGGCTCGACCAGCACATCATAGGTTTCCGCTACACCGAGTCGTATCTCGTCGATGGTTACCGGTTCGACATATTGTCCATCGGCTGCCACCACAGTCATTTTCAGACCTGGGATACGCAGATCGAAAAAGGTCATCGCCGATGCATTGATGATTCTGAGCAGGATCTTCTCCTTCGCCTTGAAGAGGCCGATCCAGCCCTCCGCCGGACTCGTTCCATTCATCAGGTAAGTATAGGTGGATGCGGTGACATCTGAGAGATCCCGCTGGCTCATGCGCATCTCGCCCCACATCTTGCGCTCGTTCCAGGTGGCACTCAGCCCTTTCCGCTCCAGATCACGCATCAAATCGGCATGGGTGCGTTCATTGAGGTTGTAGTAGTGACTCAATTTTTTCAGCTTGGCATAGACGTCGTTGGGATCTTCATCGGTCCAGTCCGAAAGCACCACAACGTAATCGCGATCGTAGCTGAATGGCTCAGGTTCCTTGGGATCGATGACAATTGCGCCATAGAGGCCGGTCTGTTCCTGAAAACCGGAGTGACTGTGATACCAGTAGGTGCCGCTCTGCTTGAGATCAAACTGATAGCGAAACGTCTCCCCCGGGGCAATGCCATCGAAACCAGTTGAAATCCCGGGAACACCGTCCATCGCACTCGGGAGAATGATCCCGTGCCAGTGAATGGAACTGGTTTCCGGGAGTAGATTGGTGACGTTCAAGGTGATCCGGTCACCCTCCCGCCAGCGCAGGGTCGGCGCGGGCAGTGAACCGTTCACTGTGGTGGCGACAGCGGTGCTGCCGGTAAAATTGACCGCGGTTTGAGAAAGGCTCAGATTGAACTCCCTGCCCCGCAATCTGGGCATACCCTCACCCTTTCCTGCCCCTGCCAATAACCCGGCCGGGTGCAGACCCATGGCTGCAGCACCAGCCAGGGAAAGACCTTTGACAAATCTGCGTCTTGTTAAATAGAGACCCTCCTGCAACAGGAGGTCGTTATGCCTGCTCATAGTGAAAAAATTCCTCTGCGATGCAACGACGGTGAGACATCATGGTTACTCGGGTAACCAACGATTTGTAGGGACTAGACACTTACTCAGTGCCGATACACAGTGGAATCAGATCCTTGGCGGTCTGTAGGGGGGCGATGCAGTTTGCTGCAAAAGTGTTTGATCAATGAGGATAACCGGATCGACGGTTACAACGACAGACGTGCCGACAAGATTTGATGAGGCAATGAAGGGCGTAGATGCGCAATGGTTTACGGGACAGGCATCACTCCCGCAGCAGGCTCCAGGGCTTGTTTCAACGCAATGACAGCCATCCGCAGCCATCTCCACGACACCGGCCCCCATATGATGCTCCATCCCAACATGTGACGGCTGGGTCTCGCTCAGTTGCGCAACAGCAGCGAGGGCACCCCGCAGCGGAAACAGAGCCAGGGAGAGAACCAGAAACGCCAATACGAATTTGTTAGTAGACGGTCGCATGTTTAGCGGAGATGCCGTTAACCATTATCATCCGGATTCAGTTGTACGATCTGATGATAGCGTAAAAGGTTCCCGTTAAGCGGATCATACGGACGCCAATTGCATTTTTATGACCCTGCTCCTCTCCGGGTTATCGCAGCCTCGCGAGCTCGTGTGACGGGGTACGGCCCGGTTCAAGTCAGACAGGAAGCGTCAAAAAACTTGACTTGACCGACCGGTCTAATATAATTTCATCCCATGAACGTTGCCGCAGACACCAAAGAGCGCATCCTGACTACCGCCCGTGAACTCTTTCACGGCCGCAGCTATGCGGATGTGGGCATCAAGGAGATCTGTACCCTGGCCAATGTGCAAAAAGGGAGTTTCTACCACTTCTTTCCTTCGAAGCGGGATCTGGCCATGGCGGTCATCGATTACATGGCCGACGACTGGGCCCATGGTTTCGTCGCCGAGGCATTCGACGGGGCCCTGCCCCCCTTAGAACGCCTCGACTACATGGTTGACGCGGTCTACTACTGGCAAAAGGCGGCAAAAGACCTGGAAGGCCGCATGCCCGGCTGCCTCTTCGGCAATCTGGCCCTGGAGATCAGCACCCGGGATGAGGTGATCAGGGCCCGCATCAATGCCGTCTTCACCAAAGCCAGCGCCCGTTTTCACGAAGCCCTGGATCAGGCGGTGGAACGCGGCGATATGGCCCCGCTGGACAGCCAGGCCACCGCCACCGCGATGCTGGCCTACCTGGAGGGGGTTATCCTGCTTGCCAAGACGCGCAACGATCCGGAAGTGGTGAGACAGCTCGGCCCCGCCATCAAGAGCATACGTATCGAACTGAAACCACCGAATTGAGGCTATATTTTTTGACCGTCACTTGACCGACCGGTCATCTACTGTCGACAACTTAGAAAGGAGCATTAGCATGAGTGAGACCACACATACCCTTGATGCACGAGGCCTGAGCTGCCCCCTGCCCATCCTGAAGACCAGGAAGGCGATTGCCGCCCTGACCTCGGGTGATGTTCTCGAGATCAGGGCAAGCGATCCCGGCTCAGTGAAGGACCTGGACTCTTTCTGCACCCAGACAGGCCATCAGTTGATCACCAGTGAAGAGCAGGACGGCGGATACTTC
>NATV01000177.1 GCA_003094535.1 gamma proteobacterium symbiont of Ctena orbiculata
GCTAACAGATTAGGCGCAAACGCGCGGCTTCCATCAGGGCCCGAAGAGTAACAAAGCTCTTCTTTCAGAGGCCGAATGTAAGGATGCAGTTGTGACCGTTTTTCCATGTCAATTCTTAATTAGCAAACCGGGACGGGTCCATGTAAGGTTGATTATCGGCAGGTAAACGGGAGCGCTACCGTACTCGCTGGGCGCCTTTCGATGGTGACCTGCCGCCCAGAACTCCCTATACTTGGCCCACAATCCTGCGCTTTACCTGGATAGGGGTATCGCGGCCTTGAATTGAGCGGTAACGGACGCGGGTTAGCAACAACATCATAATCGGAAACCGGCGCTACAGGTACAACACGAATAAAAGGGGAGTTTGTATGTCTTCGTCTGATCAGACCACACACCAGGAGAATCTCTCTCTCGGGGCATCAGCCCAGGAGTTTCTCGATTACTGCGCGGCGGAGAAGGAGCGTCGTCTCAATTCCGGCGAGGCATTTGACGAAGAGACATTCGATCAGGCCATTCAGATGGTAATCAACAAGCTTGGCGTGCTCGCGGATGAGGGTTGGTCATGATCATAAACTCCATTAAGGCAAAAAATGTCCTGAAGTATGCCGAGCTGAACCTGGAAGAGATACCGCAACAGGGCTTGCTCGCGATATCCGGTCCCAATGAATCCGGCAAGAGCACGATTGGAGAGACCGTCTGTTTCGCGCTCTTCGGTAGGACCTTCTCGCTGGACCTGGATGACCTCTCCAAGGTGATTCGCTGGGGCGAGACCCACTGTTCGGCACAGCTTGAATTTACCCCCCGCGACGGTAAACGCTATCGTCTTGACCGCTTTCTCGACGATGCCGGCAACCACAGTGCCAGGCTCTCCCTGGCTGCTTCCGGCACTGATGGTGAGCCGATTGCACGGGGCGTGGAGCAGGTGGCGGACAAGGTCTATGAGTTGATCGGCTATGAATTCGATGAGTTCGTGGAGTCTTTCTATCTGGCACAGCGTGAGATAACGACACCCCATCCCCACAGTTTTGCGGTGAAGACGATGGCCGGGCTGGTGACCCTGGAGTATGTCGACCAGGCGTGCCAAACGGATAAGGAGGAGACCCTCAACGAGATTGAACAGCGCAAGTCGGAACAGATCAGTGTGCAGAGCCAGATCGACGAGGTCGATATAGATCATAGTCTGATGCCATCGCTGCAGGGCGAATACAACGAAGTGAGTCGCCATATGGAAGACTCGATGGATCTTATCGAACAGCTGGAAAATGCATCCATTACCTACCAGGATGCCCTGCCGAAACGCGAGCAGGATCTCGGTGCCGCCGGTCGTGCGGGCTTTATCGGCCTTTTCTTTCTCGTGTTGGCGCTGCTTACGGCTGTGGCCTGGTATCTGTTGGCGAAGCTGCCCGAGCATCCCTTTGCTGCGCGCCTGAGCGAGACGTTGAGCGGCACGCTCTCCACATGGGAGGCTTCCATGATCCCCTGGCTGCTCTACGGCGCCGGCGGTTTTGCGCTGCTTTTCCTCGTATTCTGGATACGCCGCTCTGCGAAAAAGGGCAGCGCCAAGTCCCAGGATGAGGCGGCGGCAGGCCTGGTGAAGGCGCTGAACGACCTCGACGGTCTCTCCACGATCGTCATCCGCAACGAACTCGATGAGGAGACCGGATCCGCCAAGCTCGAGGAAGATACGGCATCAATCGAAGAGAGCGAAGCGGAGCCGGCGATTGTCGATCGTGGCGCACGGGAGCGCTTTAGCCAGCGCGTCAGCGATTGGCAGCTCTCCATCGCCGAGGTCAGAGACGGCGTGGCCCTGGAGGAGAACCAGCTGCGCCGGGGCGTGGAGGCGGACCGGCGTCGCCTGGGTCAGCTCGATCAAGTGATCGCACAGGAGCAGGAGCGCCTGGACAAGGTTGAAAAACTGCAGCTGATCAAGGCCGATCTGCAGCAGAAGGTCGATGATAAACAGCGCCACATGGAGATCTGCGCCGTGGCGGATCAGTTGATCCAGGGCACGACGCGGGAGGTCTCCCACAAATTCAACCACAAGCTGCGTGGCCTGGTCAGTAAAACCTTGCCCCTGTTTACCGAGAACCGTTACGAGCATCTGCAGATCGATGATGATCTGAGCGTACGCGCCTTCTCCAGCGAGAAGCGGGACTTTATGGATCTTGACGAAATATCCAGCGGTACCCAAAGGCAGATCATGCTGGCGGTGCGCCTGGCGCTTTCCCAGGAGCTGGTCAACCGCGCGATTCAGGGGAGTCAGTTCCTCTTCCTCGATGAGCCTTTCGCCTTTTTCGATCAGAAACGCACGCGCAGCTCTCTCACGGTCCTGCCGACCTTGAGCGAGGAGTTGAATCAGATCTGGATCGTCGCCCAGGACTTTGCGGCTGACCTGAAATTCGATATGCACGTGCGCTGTGATCGGGAGAGCAATGCCATATCGATGCAGCAGTCATAGTTTGTTTTTCTCGAATCTCCTTGCTTCGTAGGGTGCGGCTCGTCGCACCGAAGGCTTGACCGAAAGACTGACTCGACATTTAGACAATACGTTGTGCGAATAGACTACCTTGGCACGTGATCTTATATCTTGACGGTGCGGCAAGCCGCACCCTGCCAGCCTGATGGGAATGCTGTCCTCGGTAACCGAACTGCCGGTCAACCGGATCATACCTGTGCTCGCCAATGCACTGGCCTCATCCGGCAGGGCTGTTTTGAGTGCGCCACCGGGCTCGGGCAAGACGACCCTGGTTCCCATCCAGCTGCTCAAGGCCCCCTGGATGCAGGGTAAAAGCCTGCTGCTGCTCGAACCTCGCCGTCTTGCGGCACGCACGGCGGCCTCGCGTATGGCCCAACTCCTGGGTGAGGCGGTGGGTGAACAAGTGGGTTACTCCATTCGCCTGGAGCGAAAGGTCTCGCCGAAAACCCGTATCGAGGTGGTGACAGAGGGCATCCTGACCCGTCGTCTGCAACAGGACCCCCAGCTTGAGGAGGTGGGTCTGCTCATTTTCGATGAGTTCCACGAACGCAACCTGCAGAGCGACCTGGCCCTGGCGTTGGCGCTCGATGCACAACAGGGACTGCGCGAGGATCTGCGATTGCTGGTGATGTCTGCCACCCTCGACACAAAACGGGTCGTGGATCTGATGGAGGATGCCCCGGTGGTCACCGCCGAAGGCAGGACATTCCCCGTGGCCCACCACTATCTCGGTATAAAACCGGATAGGCGGGCCGTTGCCGAACAGGTGGCAGCGGCTGTCACCAAGGTCTGGCATCAGGAACAGGGGGATATACTCGTTTTCCTGCCGGGTGTGGCCGAGATCCGCCGCGTAGAGAGACGGCTTGCTGCAAGACTTGCCGATAGCGATCAGCCGCCGCTGATAACGCCGCTCTATGGCGACCTGCCGAAGGCCGAGCAGGACCTGGCCCTGCTCCCCGACAGGAGAGGCAGGCGCAGGGTGGTCCTCACCACCGCGATTGCGGAGACCAGTCTTACCATTGAAGGCGTCTCCACGGTGGTCGATAGCGGTTGGTCGCGACTCCCGCGCTTCCTGCCCGCTATCGGGCTGACCCGGCTGGAGACAGTGGCGGTATCCAGGGCTGCCGCCGATCAGCGTGCCGGAAGGGCGGGGCGCATCGGTCCTGGAAGCTGTTACCGCCTATGGTCGCCACACTATCAGGAGCAGTTGCCGGAGTTCCACCAGGCTGAGATCCTGCAGGCCGATCTGGCGCCATTGGCCCTGGAGTTGGCCGCCTGGGGCGTGGCAGATCCCGGGTCGCTTCGTTGGCTCGATCCGCCGCCTCGAGCCGCCTATGACCAAGCCTGCGACCTGTTGCGGATGCTCGGTGCGCTGGACCGACGGCACCGGTTGACAAAGATGGGTAGAGAGATGGTCAGTCTACCCGCCCATCCGCGATTGGCCCACATCCTGATCAACGTGAACCGAAGGGAGCGGCAGCTCGCCTGTGACCTGTCGGCCCTGTTGAGTGAAAGGGATATCATAAAACGCCAGCAAGATAGCTACCCGGGAGTGGATCTTGAGTATCGCATCAGACTGCTGACATCCTGGCGTGACAGGTTACCAACCAGTGGTCCGCAAGGGATCGACAAGGACGCCTGCAGAAGGGTCGACAGGATCAGCCGGGATTGGTCTCGGCGCATCAGGCATCTCGATGCCGCTCCTCGCCGGGATGGATTGTCGGCGGCGCAGCTGCTTGCACTCGCCTATCCCGATCGCCTTGCACAGCACACCGGACAGGGTCGCTTCCGACTTGCCAACGGAAGGGCCGCGCTGCTGGAGGCTTGGGATCCCCTGGCAAATCAGGCGTTTCTGGTCATCGCTCAGCTGGATGCCGGCGAGACCCAGGGTCGGGCGCGACTTGCCGCTGCGATCACCGAAACGGAGATTCGTCAGCTCCCCGACATCGAGATAGAGCATGAATCCAGGGTCGAATGGGACAAGCGGGAGCAGCGGGTTAAGGCCTACGCAGAGGAACGAATCGGGGCCGTCGTATTAACCAATCGACCGATCACTGCTCCCGATCCGGATGCGGTTGCCTGCGCTATGCTGCAGGGAGTCACGGGGATGGGACTGGCCGCGCTGCCTTGGAACAAACAACTCCGCAACTGGCAGATGAGGGTTTGTTGGCTGGGCAGTCAACTCAACGATTCGAATTGGCCCGACCTGGCCGACGCATGGCTGTCAGCGCACCTTGATGACTGGCTGGCCCCCTGGCTGGAGGGGGTCAGCAGCCGGGATCAACTGCAGCGTATCGATCTGACCGGCATACTTCATGGTATGCTTGATTGGCAGCAGAAGCAGCGCTTGGAGCGCGAGGCCCCCAGCCACCTGCAGGTACCCAGCGGTTCAAGAATTCCACTCCGCTACTCCCTGGAGGCAGCGCCGATACTGGCGGTCAGGTTACAGGAGATGTTCGGCCTGGCGGATACGCCGAGGATCTGCAGCGGCAGGGTGCCGGTGATGTTGCACCTGCTCTCGCCGGCGCAGCGGCCGATGCAGATCACCGATGATCTGGCGGGATTCTGGGAGAGAACCTATCCGCAGGTAAAGAGAGAGTTAAAGGGTCGCTATCCCAAACATTTCTGGCCGGACGACCCCATGCAGGCTGAGGCAACCGCCAGGGCAAAGCCAAGAAAATCTTGAATCGATCAGACAGGAGACCCGCAACGCACAACCAGCCTGGCTGGAATAAGACCCGGCAGCGTCGCTTGGATTGGTGTCGCCTGGCCCTAGGTCGATTTATGCAATACGCCAATGTTTCCGAGCCGGGACAGTAGTTTTGAAGCGGCTTCCATAAACAGTGCGCCAAGGCCGTTCAGGTTGTATGGAAAATAGACAAGAGTGATGAAGTGGTGGGTTTTGTGAGGCCAGATATTGATCCAGCTCTCTTCAGTGCCCAGCAATTCGAAAGCGGTGAGTTTTCGCTTGAAGGCTTCACTCAAAGTCTCGAACATGAGTTGCATCCCGGGGGAGTATTTTGCCCAGCGTTCATCGTAGCCTATTTTCAAGATCCACCATCGGTTCGCGTGTTCGACCAGCAGCTGGACAGCAATCATCTCTCCATCCAGGCGGAGAGAGCTTATTATGAGCTTTCCTGAGTCGCTAAGCTGCCTAAGGTAGGTGGTGAAAAATCGTTTTAACTCAGGACGGCAGTTTATGGCGCTGTTGTTGCGTCCCTTCCAGTTTGCCTGTTCCACGCGAAATGCCTCTTCGAGCAGAGGCTGCAGTTGCTCATGGCCGGGGCGGTAGATGTCAATGGACACTTCACCCTGATCAGACAGGCGTCGGCGCGCGCGTCGGTAATCCTGCCTTCTGCGGGAAGAGAGACTGGCAAAGTAGTCTTCCCAGCTGCAATTGATCTCTATATAGGGCGAGCCGCTATTTGTTATGTTAAGTACCAGGCCCCGCTTACGAGCCAGCTGTTGAAAGCTTTCGACTGAGAGGTCGTCGTCAGGCAGGCGCCCAAGTTGTGTTGGTTTTCCCTCTCTCAGGATTGACTTGCATATCGCCGTCAAGGAGTCCGGGTTCGTATATACTAATCCACCTGGCTCATGAAGTTCGGCCACACCCATTATTTCAAGCCAGCCAACCCCCTTCTTCTTTTTTTTACATAGCGGAGCCACTGCCTGGAAACGGTCATTTTGGCTTACGCTTAGGATATGTTGTGCATTATCGCTGTAGAGCGCTTCGGCGCAGGCTGAAAACCACTCGTACTCATAGCTGGGTGATTGCAGCTCGCTTGCCGTGGAAGGCCAGCGAATTTGCTTCTTTTCGTGATCGTAAAAACGCTCCATAAGCAGATCAATAAACCCCTATCGATACCGGTTTTAGTTGAAAACAAAATATAAGCTGTCCATTTTTGTTGTTGTTTATTATTCAAAAATATGGCGTTTCAGCTTACCGGTGTGAAGGCGAGCGCTGTGAACCCAGAAAGTGGTATTTTTTCTGAAAATCTGCAGTTTCACATTGTGCCGCATTTCATTGGCGAATCGCCTTTTGAACGGTTCGTTACCGATAGTGAAATCCAGCTCCTGCCGCTGGTTGCTTAGTGCGGTTTCTATCAGAAATCGAATCAACAGTGTCCCGGGAGAGCGCGTGGAATAGTCGGTATTGTATGATGGCTTGTACCAATACATTTTACCGTTGTAGTCAAATCCATAGTGATAGGAGATGGCTGTGCCGTCAAGCTCAACAACCGAAAAATGCAACCAGTCCGTGTGCGAAAGATGTTCTGTCAGGTTCTCGTAAAACAACTGGTTGAATGGATTGTTGAAAAGGCTTGGCGACGGGGTGTCCGCCCAACGTTGAATATGTTGAGAGATAAATATGGGAAGATGCTTCCTGGCATCATCCTCATTAAGTAGACGAAATTCCAACCTGCCCTGTTTGCGGAAATAGTTGAACGGACGTTTATTGCTGTATTTATTGATTAGTTTGTTTACTTCCTTGTGACGTCCTTCAATCTGCAGGTATGGACACCTTATGGATCTGTTTTTCAGGAACCGGAGTCCGTGTTTCCTGCACGCTTGTTGGATCAATTTGTTCGTTGAAGATTCACGGGGTATGTTGTTGAGGATTATCCGATCCCAGTCATTCAGGTTGTTAAAGAGGAAATCGATAATCAGGTTTACCGCTTCTGCCTTCCTTATCGGCGTTACAAAGTCAAGGTAGTCCGATTTATTTTGTCCTATGAATTGAATTGTTCTACTCTTGCCGGATTTGGTAGACGATGTAAGAGGGGCGAATCCTATTGGAGTATTGCCATCGTAGATGACTAGAAAGCAGAGTCTGCAGGTATAGCCGAAGACCTCCCACCAGGAAATGAACCACTCGTATGTTTGAAAGAGGGTGTTTGTTTCGTTTTGTGAGATGAGCCTGTTCCACTCCTCGCGGGATAGAGGTATTTTGGAAACATCAACTATACATTTGATGTGCATAAGATATAAAAAGTTGGCCTACAGCTTTTTTTCCACGCTTAAGTGCTAACCAGTACAAATTCAGATAAGATTGTCTGACGACTTGTAAAGAAAAGTTGAAGCTATACGATTCGGCAATCCAGGCAAGCAGTCCCTTGGCACGTAAATTCCGGCGGCCGGTTGCAACCCACATTTACTTGATTTTAGTTTGGCTGTTAGGATCAGTCTATCGGTCTCAACGAGTTCGCAATTCCCAAACTGTTCGGAGTAATGATAACCAGGATCGTTATACGTGTAAAATGAGTAAGAGTCTACGGATTGCATGCCGCGTTACGGGGTCTCGGGACGGTCTGGGAATAGGTATCCCATTGGAAAGATCCCGGTGTCTCGATGCTATGCTGACCGCCATCCACCCGCTCAGCGGTAGGCTAACATGAATCGCAAAATTAAGATACCCGCCATTAGCCAGAGTACGCCACGCAACACACTCAAATAGCGCTCGGGTGTGAATCTTTTGCGCAAGCGCATACCAATCAAAAGGGCAAGTAGGGCGAAGGGGGCCAGTATCAGCGTGCTTAGGAGAAAAGCGCCGATCCCCGGCACCTCCTGCTGCAGCAAGACCAGGCTCTGAGTCAGTTTGCCGGTGAAGAAGTTTAGATTGAACAGAACAACCATTGTCGCAGTGGCGATTCGCAGTTCCATGAACATGATGATCAATACCGGCAGCATCACGTTCACCATCCCGGCCATCAGGCCGGCTGTGGTGCCAAACAGCATATAGGCAGGCAGGGTGTGATCTCTGACCCAGGAAAAATCGACCTTTTGCAGGCGGTCCTGGTTGAGGTAGAGCAGCACGGCTGCGGCAAGAATCAGCAGAAAGGGACGGGGATCGAGCCAGAGCAGCAGATAGGTCCCGAGGATGGTACCCAATACCGCGAAAGGGATGATCAGCAGGTAACGACGGACATTTCTCAACTCTTCCCTGCCGCCGTGCCATATGGTCGTAAGATTGACCGACATGGTGGGAATCAGACAGGTCAGTACGGCTGTGAAGACATCGGTGAAGAGGGCCAGCAATGGTGTCGCCACCATGGGGAAACCGATGCCGAAAGTGCCGTGAACCAGTCCGGCCAGGAATATGGCGGGCGCCGCAAGCCAGACAAGTTCCCAGGAAAGGGGTGTCAGATCAGTCAAGGGATTTTCCTGCTGTCACGCGCATGCCGCTCGTTCGCTCGTTGCCGATGTTTGATTATTTCGCCTTGAGGTTACGGCCGAAAGCATATTTAAGCTGCGTGGTACCGCCAATCTGTGTTCTTTCCACCCAGCTGATATGCAGGTTTCCCCGGCGATCCAGCAGGATGCTGGGACTGCTTTGCTGGCCTTCGCCGGATGCGACCGGCAGCACCCAGTCCTCGCTCCATTCGCCAGCATCGTACCAGCTCATGACTACATCGGTATCACCCTCGCGCTCATCGTCCCAGGCAACGACCAGGTTGCCGTCCCTCTGCCCGGCGACCGTCGCATGGCGCTGTTTGGCCAGTCCCCCGAAATCGTCCTGGACCTTTTCGTTGCCTCCGAATCGGTTTTCGGAGAGTATGAACCGGGCTCCCCAGATATCGTAGCCGTCGCGGAAATTTCGTTTGTCCGCCCACACAGCGAACACACCTTGGTCGCCAAATTGTCCCACAGCCGCTCTCGATACCCCGTGACCCGAACCATAGGGCAGGTTACGGCCTTCGGGTTTTTCGCTGATCCGAAGAGGATCGCTGAAGCGGCAGGCGTGCCCTTTTTTTTCGATGGCAGCCATGATGATCGTGTGCTTGGGTCGGCGATCCTCCCAGACCACCAGCAGACGATCGTTGATGAGCTCCGCCGTTGGATAGAGTTGCTCATCGGTGGGAGGCGTGGCGTCAACCGGACAGTCGATAACAGGCTCGAGTCTCATTTTATCATCGACGCTCAGGCGTGCTGCCTGAATCCGACCATAGTTTCCACTTCGTTGTGACCATACGGCGAAGATCTTTTCACCATCGGCGGTCAGGCTGACCTGCGTCGAGGGGCCGCCGTCAATTCTTTTCACAGGGCCCAGAATCGGCCCCTCCTCGATAGCAACCAGCCGTAGATGGATATGGCCATCCTCCTCCCAGGCAACTGCAAAACGCCCGCCACCCAGCGCGGCCAGTGAGGGCTCATAGGCCTCGCCAGCGCCGCTAATGCGGATGTCCTGGCTGAAGCTGGCTTCAGTCGTAAGCTTGTGGCCCAGATAGATCCGGGGGGTACCGTTGCGATCATCTTCCCATGCGATGGCAAGGCGTTGACCGGAAACGGCTATATTGCGTCGACCCGATGAATCCAGGTGGTGGAAGTAGTTGCCATCACCCCCGGTGAAGCTGCTGACATCGATTGGTTCATCGAATTCCCAAGGAGCGGCAATGAGCGTGGCCGAGGGTAGCAACCATAGCAGGATGGTGGCCAGTTTGGTGATTGTCACTGCGCGGCCTTTGATAGGGTTGCCTGGATCTTTTCATCCGCTTCGATCAGGTCCTCGATGCGTTGAACGCCAATCATGCGGTAGATGGGGTCTCCATTCGGAGTGAGGAAGGTGAATACCGGGGTGACCAGGGCGCGATATCGGGTTCCCAGCTCCCGTTCGGTTATCCGCTCGCCGCTGTGGAGCCGGATGCGTCGACCGCTCTCGGCGTCGACATAGGCAAGGGCGTAGTTGGCAGTGTAACGTTCCCTGACCGATGGATCGATGAAGGCTTCACGGTTGGTCTTTTCACAATAACCGCAGCCATAGCGTCCGAAATAGACGAACAACGGCTTTGCTTCGCGCTGCGACAGCGCCATCGCCTGGTCAAATCTGAGGAAAGGATAGCCTTCCGGTGCATCGGCCCCGGAAGTTGCCGGCAATAGCAGCAGCAATGCCAGATAGATTAAGCAAAGTCGGGTTTTCGCTACGGATAGCAGCGCCCTGCCTGCATGGTATTGTAAGGTGTTTTTGGTCATGGGTTATATAATAGCAACAAGCAGGCAAGTTAGCCTGCGGTTTTCAGCCACAAGGGGGATTGCTTTACCCCTGATCGGGGAATGAGCGTATTCTCGTATTCAGTTTGTTTTATATTTGATATCGTCTAGGGAATAGCGTTTTATCATTCGATAGATACTGCGCTCGCTTATACCCATTACCTGTGCTACTTTTGCGCGCCTTCCGGAATATTTTTTCAGTTGATAGCTCAGGTATGAAGCTTCCAGTTCCTCCAGGGAGGGATCGTGATCGAAGCTAAGCGAAACAACGCCATCGCTCTTGCCCAGTGCCCGGGTGAACGCGAAATGCTCGGGCTTGATTGATTGCCTTTCCCCCGACAGAATGATGGCTCTTTCGATTACATTCTTTAACTCTCTAATGTTTCCCGGCCAATCATATGATATCAGCGAGCGAATTGCGGATGATGATAGGTTTTTGTTGACGCGGGTTGAAAAATTGTGATTTGTCAGGAAGTGTTTGGCCAGTTCAGGTATATCATCACGCCTGTTGCGCAATGGAGGCATTTCGATGTTGAAAGCATTGAGTCGGAAAAACAGGTCGGAGCGAAAACCTCCTTCCGAAGACATGGATTCCAGGTCGCGGTTTGTCGCGGCTACGATTCTGACGTTGGCGTTTAAGTCTTTCGTACTGCCTAGTCTTCGATATTGCCCTGTTTCCAATACTCGAAGCAGCTTTGCTTGGCCATTGCTGTTGATTTCGCCGATTTCATCCAAAAACAGAGTGCCTCCCTCCGCGCCCTCGATCAACCCTTTTTTCTGCTTGTCAGCGCCGGTGAATGCACCTTTCTCATGGCCGAACAGTTCGGATTCAAAGAGATTTTCCTGCAATGTACAGCAATCGATTGCAACGAAGTTATAACTCTTCCGATGGCTCTGGGCGTGAATGGCGCGTGCGACAAGCTCTTTTCCGGAACCGCTCTCCCCTTGAATCAGTACGGTGATGTCATTGGGTGCCACGGCATCGATCAATTGTTTGACCTTTGCAAGCGCTTCGCTGTTGCCTACAAGGGAGGAGTGCTGATTGCTCTGCTCCAATTGTCTTTTACAGAAGAAGTGATCCTTGCGCAGCGCTGCATTGTCAAGTGCCCGTTCAACGGTTAGTGAAAGGGTATCGAGACTCACGGGTTTCAGAATATAGTCGACAGCACCCGCCTTAATGGCATTCACTGCATCTCGTACGGAACCAAACGCGGTTAGCAC
Source organism: gamma proteobacterium symbiont of Ctena orbiculata (assembly GCA_003094535.1). Lineage (GTDB taxonomy): Bacteria > Pseudomonadota > Gammaproteobacteria > Chromatiales > Chromatiaceae > Thiodiazotropha. The sequence continues at coordinate 11,684 of NATV01000177.1, forward strand.
GATAACAGGATAATTGGTTGCTATGCTTTCGATATGCTCCAGGCTGTTGGCATCGGGCAGGCGTGCATCGGTGATGATCAAAGCCGGTTCGTATTTGTCAAGATAGCTCAGGACGCTATCCCAGCGACTGAGGCCGTCCGCTTCATAGCCCAACTTGACGAGATGTTGGATGAGGAGCTGTCTGAGTAGTTCATCATCCTCAACCACGACTATTTTTAACTTCATAGATTTACCTCGAGCTCTTGACCGGCGTCCGGAAGTTCGACGGTGAACACACTACCGACTGAAAACTCGCTTTCGACTTTTATCGCCCCTCCATATTTCTCGATAATTGCAATACTTATGGATAGACCAAGGCCTGTTCCTTTGACATCGTCGGCGCGGCGACTAAAAAACGGATCAAAGATGTAGGGAAGATCTTTGGCCCGTATCCCGGCACCGGTATCTGTAAACTGAATAACTATCTTTTTGCCGTCAGAGTGGGAAGTGACGGTCAATATTCCGCCTTCAGGCATTGCATGGAAGGCATTTTGTGCCAAGTTAAGCGCCACCATGCGTATTTCACTATCCGAAGCCAGGGTACGAAGAAGTTTTTCTTTGTAGATCTCTTCAATACTTATATTGTTTTGTTCAGCCTGCCATTTTAAAAGACTTAGTGTTTCATGAAGCGCATTGTTGATATCGACCAGTTCTAGGTTTTCCGGGGGAGGAGAGCCCAATTTCAACAGTTTGCCGGTGATCTTGATGCATGTATTGATCTCTTCGTCGATAAGTTCCAGATGCTGGCTTATCGAGTCAGGGCAGTCCGCATCTGCGTCAACCGTATTTTTCGTGGCATCCAGGGCCAATTTGACCGATGCAAGCGGATTGTGGATTTCATGCGCCACGCCGGTAGCCAGGCGGCCCAGTTCCGATAGTTTTTGCTCCTGAGAGTATTTCACCGCTTTAGCGAGATCCCGGATCGATTCGACGACCAGGGTTTTCTCGCGACCACCTTGTGTGATTTCCATGGGTGCCGCAAAAATCTCGACCTCGAATGTGGAGAGGTCGGTGCGGTAGTGTTGGTGCACCACCTTGATCGGTTTTTTGATTTGCAGGATCTCGTGAACCGGGCAGCTGGTAAGCGTGGGCGGGCAGGGCTTGGTTGCATTGTGTGTGATTCCGTAGCAGGGAGCGCCAACTTCCCCGTGATCCGGCAGCTTGTGTTGTTCACGGTAGGCCTTGTTGACAAGCACGATCCTGAAGTCATCATCGATGATTCTGATGCCGTCCGGAATGGCATCAACAAGCGCCTGTAGGAAACCCTTTTGCTCTTCAAGTTCAAACAGCTTCTCCCGTAATCTATCCGCCATCAGATCGAAGGTACCGCCAAGCTTCGAGAGTTCGTCCGATCCCTGCATCGCTACCCGGGCTTGCAAATTTCCCTTGATCATCTCCTCGCTTGCATGGGTTAAGTGTTTGACCGGCCGGAGGATATTGGAATGTATGAACCACCAGCCACCGATCAGATTGAGGATGACGATCAGGGCGCCGGCACTCATTAGCATAAGGGTGGTGTTGCGCACCTTGGTCCTGAGCGGCAAGGCATCGTAGTCGACGTAGAGAATGCCATTGATGGGATTTTTTTCCGCCGGGCCGTGACACTCCTTGCAGGCGGGTTTGTTGTGTACCGGATTGATACTGCGCAGGACCTCGAGTCCACCTTCGCCGCGGGTGAACTGGGTTGTGAGCCTGGTGGCCCGATAGGGATTATCCAGCTGTTTGCCGAAGTCCCCCTCTCTGCTGCTGAATCGGATTTCGCCAGCCGGATTGGTGATGAAAACGGTCACGATACCCTCCTGCGCGCCCAGTTTCTTCACCATTTCGCTCAAGCCGGGGAGGTCTCTCTTCAACATGGCGTTTTCCAGGGAGACCTGCAGCAGGTTGTTGACCTGGTTGGCTGTGTCCGCCCTTGCCCCCTCAAGCTCGGATTCGTAGAGCGGTATATAGAGTAACAGGAAGACCAGGGAACTGAAGGCAAGGCCAGAAGTGGTGCCCAGGATGAATTTTCGATTCAGGCTGTTGGCTATCCAGTTCATCGATAGTGATGGCACAGGTTTGCAGTGGTAACTGATAAGATTGTAATGGCTAACTTGGCCAGTTTTTCTGACATTTTGTCAGGTCTACGGCAAGGATGCGATAATTTTTTATCGTTTTACATCACACCAAGACCGTTTGGCGCATGTTTTGCTCGTATAACCGGGATTCTGTGGATCATTCAATCTGGAGGAGTCCCGAAAGTGAAAATAGAACAAGACACACGCTATGGTCATTTCACCCTATATCTCTTATGGCTGATGTTATCTATCCCCTTGGCCAGCCTGGCAGAACAGCAGCTAACGCTTTCTGAGTCACTGCGCGAGTCCCTGCTACAACAGGGGTGGCAGGAGTACGTGGCGTCGGACGGCAGCGTCATCTACCGCCAACCAAACAAGGAAACGGCAACTGACAATCAGTCAGCAAAAGTGGAAACGGCGAATTTGCATCGATTTGGCGATGCGCTCCAGGATCGCGGGTGGCAGGTCGAGTGGGATGATGAGGGCATGTTGGTTCTTCGTCCTGGCGAGGCTGGTAGCCTGCCGGCTCAAGCGTCCACCCAGCCGGCAAAAAGTCATTCCGATGCACTGCCGGCCGATCTGTCCGGTTTCAAATATTGGCACATCGAGAGAGGTGAGGACGGGGCGTTGCTGTTTCATCCGCTGAAGTCAGATCCGACGAGCCAGCCGGCAACAAGTGTCGCAATGGAGCAAGCGACAGAATGTCGAATCGATCATTTTCAGCTCGACAGTGATCAACTGCCCATCGATGAATGGTCTGAGGTACATGAACTCGCAAAAAAATGGATAGATGCCTCTGAAGAGGCCGGCTTGCTGGTTGGTCGGATACGCAAGGTCCGTCGGGTCTATCTGGTCAGCCTGGTTGGTGATATCGAGCCATACCGATTGCAACATCAACTCGCGATTCGTGAATCCGATGGCGGTGTCATACTTATCTACTAGATTGAATCGCCGCGTAATTGCATACCCATTGGGCTGAAAAACAAGCGTCAGGGATGGAGGACAAAACGACCTCCATCTCCTTTGTACGAAGGTGGCCATGCCGCTTTCATGCTCCTTATGACGAAATGTCAGTCCGGGAAGATAGCTAAATAAAATGCACCGACTTCTCGGGACATTCATCTATATGAATGAAAAATATGAAATAAATTATTTTTCCATCGGCTTTGACCCGGCCTCTGTGAAAGCTGGGTAATGCACCGGCGCCATTCAGGCTGACAATTCGTCAGGTAAAAAAATAGGTGAGTCTGTTTGTGTCCCTGTCCGTTCGATAAAAAAGTATTGCAAAACAAGGGTAAAGGCGCTGAAAAGCCAATATGGCACAGCGGTTGCGTAAGTTGACGTGCCAACCCGCACTGATACGAACGATAATCGAGGAGGGTCTCGGAATGCGGTCTCTTGTACTCACCTGCGTGAGTGTTTCGTTGTTGTCTTCACCGCTGATGGCCGACTATCCGATAGCCGGCACGGAACCTTCCCAAAGGCCTGCATCTGCACCCGTAATGGAATGGGTGAACCGTGACAGCGCTTGGTATCAATCTGCCTTGATAGGCGTGAATCAACCCTACCCGAAAAGTCTCTACTTTCTGGATAACCAAGGGCATTGGAACACACCTTTCAACCGACCCGGGATGACGGGTAGATACGATATTCGAAAATGGCATCAGTAGTCTTGGCGTACTAGGGGGTCAGTTTTGCCTGTCGATTCTGGCGGGCAGCCGTTTAACGGACCCAAGATGGTAGAAAATATTTACTACACAAAGTGAGGCTAAAAATTATGAAAAAGTTTCGAATGCCAGTATTGAAAGGAGTGATCAAAGCTATGGGGATGGCCGTTGCGCTAGCCGTCGCTCCGTTGGCTTCTGCCGGTATGTATGGCATGTCAGGTATGGACGGTATGTCCGGCATGGGTGGTATGGGCGGCATGTCCGGCATG
>NATV01000178.1 GCA_003094535.1 gamma proteobacterium symbiont of Ctena orbiculata
CGGGCCATTATTCTAATCTCCTACAGTTCTACAGGCTGTGGCCTGGCGCAAAGCCAGTCTCTCGCCACAGTTAGCTAAAAAGGGAGGCCACTTTAACCCAAAGCGCCGCTATTTTCAGCTATCCCCTTAGGGCTATTACCGGTTATACAATCCAGATCGGATAGCGGCCCTGCCCCCATAGGGGGTAGACTAAATCCACAAGATACACTGGAAATAGAGAAACAATCGATTGAGCCAAAGAGCAAGATCTATGCGAAGATCCGAGACACCGGCACACCTCTGCTGCCTGCTTCTACTCCTGATCATCGCCTCGCTGGAGTCTCTTCACGCCGCCAACCTGAGCCGTGAACAGCGGATTTCGGAGGGGCTGACTGGCGGGGCCTTGATAGGTGACCCGGTCTGGCTTGAAGCCGGATCAGTGCGTTTTCTGGCCATTCACATGGAGTCCTTCGCAGCCGTGCGCCGGGGCGGCGCCATTCTGCTGCACGACAGTGGCGCCCATGCCGACTGGCACGAGGTGATCAATCCCCTGCGGCATCACCTTGCCGAGCGGGGCTGGGAAACCCTGTCGCTTCAACTCCCTCTCGGCGACGATCCCTCAGACCTTTCAGGCAGCGCCTCTCTACTCTCCCTTAGCAGGCCGCGTATCAAGGCCGGTATCGACTTCCTGAACGGCCGCCAGATCGAAGAGACGGTCCTGATCGGGCATGGCCTCGGAGCAGCCATGGCGATGGATTTCATCGCCGGTCAGGGAGAGGGGATAGGCGCGCTGGTAGCCATCGGTATCACCCCAGGCGGCGAGGGCGAAGAAGAGCCCCTTGCCCGAGTCCTCGGAGTTTCCGATGTGCCGATACTCGATCTCTACGGCAGCCTCGACCTTCCCGCCGTGGTCGATAGCGCCCGCGAGCGGCGCACACTTGCTGTACGAAACGGGCGGGATCGCTATCGACAGGAGAGGGTATCGGGCGCCGACCACTTCTTCAGTGGTATGCAGGAGGAACTGAACAACCGGATTGCCGCCTGGTTACGCCAGGCAGCCGGGGAAAGGAAGCCTGCTCAACGCCCATCAACGCCATGATACGCCTGACGTAGCGCCGGGCCTCACCCGGTACGAAGTGATCAACCTGCTGCCAGGCGGGCAATCCACCTTCCACTTTGTATCCATCACGCCATGCCCCTGGCCTCTTTCACCCGCTCGTAGGCCTTCTTGATCTCATCTGTCTTCTGCGCCGCCATTTTCATCATCTCCTCGGGAAGCCCCTTGGAGACCAGCTTGTCGGGATGGTGTTGACTGATCAGCCGTCGATAGGCCCGCTTGACCTCCTTGTCCGAGGCCTCCGCGGTGACGTTGAGTATGGCGTAGGCGTCTTCCAGGCTCGGACCCTGACTCCTCGGCGCCGCGCGATCGCCCCTGCCCCCGGCCGCGCCCTGGTAGTGGTAGTGAGCGCGAATCATGCGCTCCAGTCTTCTGAATGTGAATTCGGATACATTCAGCAGCGAGCAGATGTGCAGCAGCAGCGACTCTTCCTCGGCGTGCAGACGACCGTCCGCATAGGCAGCCTGGATCTGAATCTCGAGAAACATCTGGATCAGGGTCTGACGACGATGGCACTCCTGGCGAAACTGCGCCACAACATCGTCGAGGGGGAAATCCTCCGTCTTGCCCTCATTGAAGAGGTGGATCGCGGTCTGGCGCATTTCACTCGAGAGCGACATCTGCGCCATCAGGGCCTCGGCCATTTTGATCTCGTCGGGAGAGACGCGGCCATCGGCCTTGGCCAGATGCCCCATCACGGAGAAGGTAGCGGTAAAAAAGGCGGTCTGGACCCGCTCCTGATCACCCGGCCCCCAACTGACCTGATCATCAGGCAGACCTTGCAGACCCTTGTCGAAATGATGGCCTAGGGCGGCGCCCAGTACCGCACCCAGGGGTCCACCCAGCATGAAGCCAAACGCACCACCTACCAGTTTACCCCACCAACTCAATGGCCTACCCCTAACCGTGACCGCTGATCAACCAGGGCCTGTTGTGACGAATCCAATCAGCCCGGATACCCTAACAGCCTGCCACTATACATCAACGGAACCCTATTTTCCGTGGATATATTGCTCATCGCTGAAGGAGTAGACCCAGGCCGGAAAGAAAACCACCATCAGGGTAATCGCCCAGCCATTGATCAGGGCTTCTGGAAAGAACATCAAAGGAAAGAAGGGTATCACCGTGGCCTTCAGCTGCGCCATGGTATAGGCGCCGCTGAGGACCAGCAGCTGCATCGCCACATATCCGCTGATATAGCCAACCAGCCAGGCGGTAAAAAAGCCATTCCCCAGCACATAGACAAAGAACTGCTTCGGCAGCAGACTGCGCACCAGAACCAAGGCTATCTGCGACAAGGTTATCGGCACCAGCGCCACGGTAAGGAAGCTGACCACATAACCCTGCCAGCCAAAGCCGATATTGAGACAGACCGCAAACAAAGCGAGGCTGGCTATGATGATCGCCATCGACCAGCCGAACATCAGGGTAACAACCGTCACCCCAAGCAGGTGGAATGAGATCCCCGTCTGCACCTGGCCACGAATATGCCAGAGCACTATCAAGGCGACAATGGCGCCCAAGAATACGTGCAGTTGCCCTTTGCGGACGAGCCGGCGCCAAGGTGCGATGCGCAAGGCAAAGAGAAGCGTCACACCGAAGATGCCTGCAAACCACCACAGCAGGGTAGTGGAGAAAAGTTCACCTTCCAATTCCATCGCGATTCAATCCTTTTCACAAATTGGATTTCAGTTATGCTGATAGCAGTCGAAGAACTGAAATCTCTACACAGGGTGGCTGGGCCGCCGATCCAAACTACAGAAACAGGGGAAGATTCCCGTGAAATATCGCGTACTTGGCCACACGGACCTCAAACTGAGCGCACTCTGCCTGGGAACCATGACCTACGGCGAACAGAACAGTGAAGCGGAGGCCCATGCCCAGCTCGACCGGGCTGTAGATGCAGGTATTAATTTTATCGACACAGCCGAGATGTATCCGGTTCCACCAAAGGCCGATACCCAGGGCTTGACCGAGCACCACATCGGCACCTGGCTCGCCAGTCGCGGTCACCGCGACCGTTTGATCATCGCCACCAAGGTCGCCGGCCCGGCGGACTGGCTCTCCTATCTGCGAGACGGCAACCTGCATCACGACAGAGTCAATATCGAGGCGGCAGTGGACCAGAGTCTGCAACGACTACAAACAGATTACATTGACATCTATCAGCTTCACTGGCCGGACCGGCAGACCAATTACTTCGGCAAGCTTGGCTATCAAGCGGCCACTGAGGAACAAGCGACGCCGATCCTCGAGACATTGCAGGTCTTGAGTGAGCTACAGCGGGCGGGAAAGATTCGCCATATCGGTGTCTCCAACGAGACCCCCTGGGGAGTCTCCCAATTTCTCCAGCTGGCCGAGAAACACGACCTGCCAAGAATTGTCACTATCCAGAATCCCTACAATTTGCTCAATCGCACCTATGAGATCGGTTTGGCGGAAATTTCCCATCGGGAAAAGTGTGGCCTGCTCGCCTACTCGCCGATGGCCTTCGGCACGCTTTCCGGCAAGTATCTCGCTGGCCGGAAGCCCGATGGGGCCCGGCTCACGCTGTTCAGTCGTTTCGATCGTTACTCCAGCCCCCAGACGCTGTGGGCGACAGAGGAATATGTGGCACTGGCCAGGCGGCAAGGTTTAAAACCCGCGCAAATGGCATTGGCATTCGTTACCAGCCGCCCCTTCGTGACCAGCAATATCATCGGCGCGACGACCCTGGCGCAACTCGATGAAAACATTGAAAGCATCGATATCTCGCTCTCTCCTGAGGTTTTGCAGGAGATCGAGACGATTCATAAGCGACAGCCGAATCCCGCGCCATAAACCAAACCGTGATTGAGATGAAAAAATACCGACTGAAGATGGTATTACATCTCTTTCGGAGCCATAATCGAGAGGTACCGGGGGTAAACCTATCTAACGGAGACGCATGACAATGAACTCACCAAGAATCCGCATTGGCGATTGGTTCAAGACAGTCGATGGCGATAATCTTGAAGTAGTGGCCTTCGATCCCGATGAGGGTGTGGTCGAAGTCCAGTTCTATGACGGCACCGTGGAAGAGTACGATCTGGAGGATTGGGAGGCGCTTGAGGTCAAACCCATCGCTCCACCGGAGGATTGGTCGGGTTCCTATGACCTCACCAGGGACGATTATGGTGTGGATCTGGACCACCCCGCTGGTGAAACCAGGTCCAATCCTCTCGACCATATTGAGGATGCCGATTAATCTCGCTGTCCCTGCGCCTTGCGCCTAGTCGGCCGGCGATGGCAAGCCTTAAACCCCTATTTTCCTACCGTTGTATCCACCTGGTTCAGACACCATCTTGAAACCAAAGGGTTTCCAATCTCGTAAGTCTTTGTAAGGATGTGAAATCCTGGTACAGGGCCAAAACCGGACCCGAGGCGTTAAAGTTAGCCACTGGCACGCCGCTAAAATGGGTAACAGGAACCCCCACTGACGTGGTGCAGGAGGTGCAAAATGATGAAAGTCTACGACATGAGCTCAGGACAGGTCATAGCTGATTGCCTGACAAATGAGACCAGACAGGTCATTGCGCCCGATGCATCCCTGCCAGAATTGCAATTGCAGCTAGTAACCCCGGAACAGCGTGCAGAGAGAGAGATTCCACCCGACATGGTCATGGCGGACTTAAGCGCCTTCCTCGACAAGATGGGTTAACGGGCGAGCAGCTCTCTCCCTGCACCACCCAAAACCGGGCCTCGATGGTCCGGTTTTTCGAGGCCCGGTATAAAAATTGACCGCACAATGAAACGGGCGGTTACTGACGCAGGATCACCACCACCTGTCCCGCCTCAAGCTGCACCTCAATCGATTGCAAGGAATCTCCGGCACAGGGACCCCGCAAACAGTAGCCATCTTCCAATCTGAACAGGGCGCCATGGGTCGCACATTGAATATAGCTGCCGCTAAGATCGAGGAAATGATCCGGCTGCCACTCAAGATTGATACCGGTATGGGGACAGCTGTTCTCGTAAGCCATCACATGTTCACCGCGACGAACAACGAAAAGCGCCAGGGAGCCGCCCTTCCGTTCAATAACGAAGCCGCGGCTACCCGGGTCTTCCAGGGATGAGATAGCGCAGAGCGGATAGTGCTCAGGCAATGCGAAGCCCCCGGCGTCCACACTTCTCCCCTGCCAGGTGTACCGCGTGTTTCAAGGCCGCTTCCGGTTCATTGCCCGCGAGCAGGGCATCAATCAATCCGGCATTGAAGACATCGCCCGCACCCAAGGTGTCGACTACCGCGGGGGGGCGGAATGCGGGCTCATGATGGGATCTTCCATCCGCCCCTTGCAGCCAGGCCCCGGCCTCGCCCCAGGCAGCGAACAGCATGGCTGAAATCGAAAACGGCCGCACCGCATCGAACAGCTGTTGCGCATTGCGGTAGCCATGGGCCGATGCATAGGACTTGGAGAACATCACGAAATCGGCCAGCCCAATGAGCCGTTCGATGCTTTTTCTCGGCTTCTCTACCTCAACGGAGAGCGTCGTTGAACGCGCCACCTCCCTGGCATGCCGGAGTATTTTTTCGCAAACCGATACCTCTCTGCCCTCAATGTGAATCCAGTCATAGATTCCCAGGTCGATCTTCTTGAATGCCGTATAGCTATACTCGGGAAGATCGCGGTAATGAACGATGGTGCGCGAACCGGTTGCCCGGCTCGAAATAATATAGGAGGTTGGCGTAGTCCCGCCGGGGTGAACCGTCGCCCGTTCTGTATCAATGCCGTTGCGCCGCAGGTCATCGATGATATACCGGCTCGCGGCATCGTCTCCCAGCATGCCCACCCAGCTGCATTGGTGACCCAATTGACTCAATACCACAAGGGTGTTGGCTGCGTTGCCGCCACGAGACTGGTGGTGAGATATTGCGCGTAGTTCGTCGTCCTCCTTGGGATAGGCGGCTACGCTATTGACTATATCAAGGGTTGCACCGCCAACCGCAAGCACCCGCATCTTATTCTGTCCTGCAAACTCTGTTATACCGCAATCCGCTCCCCTATCCGGGACCTTCACGATACCATGAAGTGCAGTGAATCGGCGGCGGGATCAATACTATTTTCTACGGAACAAGCGGCCCAGGGATGTGCGTTTCGGATCTGAATCCGGCGAGTTACCGCCCGTTGGCGGCGTGCGATCGGGCTCTTCGGTCATCATGGAGTCATCTGCAAGCTGGCTGATTCCGTACTGCATCGAAGGCTGATCCAAACCGCCGGCCTTTCTCAACAGCAGTTCCAACTTGCGTTTCAGCTGATCCACCTCTTTATCGCGGTCCTCAATGGCGTCTTCCAGTGAACGGCACTGGCTTTGCGACATCTTCAATAAATGATCTTTTTCATGCAGGGATTGCTGCATGGAAACCATCTCCTGTCGACTCGCCTGCAGCGCGGCCACCTCATCCACATCCCGGCTCTCAGCCGAGGTCAGCCGGGATTTCGCAGCCTGCAGCTCACTGCGCATATGCTCCAGATCCGCTGCCGCCTGACGCCGCACCATATCCAGCTCGGTACGCAGGGCATTGATCTGTTCGTCCGTTCCAAATGATTGAACATCCTGTATCTGCTCTACATAGGTTTCGATGACACTGCGCAACTCACCGACTTCGCGACGCATTCGCGAAGCCTCCGCCTTGGCATCGTTGCGCTCCCTCTCGTACAGCTCTGCCTGGCGACGAAGCGACTCCATCTGCCCCAGCAGGTCGTCCGCCAGGCTGGAGTCGGAAGCATGCTCGCGCAATCCGCTCATCTCTGAATGGAGGTGGTCGTTTTCATTGACCAGGTCGGTGTACTGGTTGCGCATCTCCGTAAGTTGCCTGGTCAGGCTATCCCGTTCCTTGGTAAGGTTCTCAAGATCCTCACCCAGCATCTCGATTGCCGTCTCCTGGACCTCACGCTCGCGCCTAAGGACATCCGCCTGGCGCGCCATTTTTTCCGATTTCTCGCGCTTTTTCTTCTCCGACTCCAGCGCCACACGCAGCGCATGTACTTCATTTTCGACATCGTCGCTGAGTTGACTCTCCATCTCCAGCTGGACTTCACGCAAACCTTCGACTTCGCGTTTCAATGCCTTTATTTTATCTTCCGCCTTTCTCAGCGCCTCGTTGCTCGCTTTCAGCTCGCTCTTGTCGACCATCCGATCCGCTCCCTCGACCGAAGCCGCCAGGGCGATATGCAACTCGTCCATTTCGTTTTGCAGCTGATCTATGGTCTGTTTTTGCTCCTCTTCATGCTGCCGTTGGGCATCGCTCTGCTCCTGAGACTCGGCCCTGGCCAGATCGAGTTGCTGTTGCCGATCCGTTACTTGCTGCTGCAGATCGGTAAGTTGCTGCTGTTGCTGTTCAACCGTCTCGGTGAGCGTCTGCTCGCGCTCCTGCTGGGCCTGGATCTGTTCCCGAGCCTCGGCCTTTGCCTGTTCGAACTGCTGTTGCCGATCCGTCAATTGCTGCTGCAGATCCGTTACTTGCTGCTGTTGTTGTTCAACCGTCTCGGCGAGACTCTGCTCGTGCTGCTGATGCTGCCGGCCCTCATCGTCCTTTGCCTGCAGTTGTTGCCGCAACTTCTCGAACTCGCTGTTTCCATCGTTTAGTTGCTGTTCCAGGGCAGCCTTTGCTTGCAGCAGCTCGTTGTGACTCGACTCCAGCTGGGCAAGGGTTGTGGCAACGGACACGGCAGCCTCCTTTTCAGCCGCCAACTCCTGCTGCATTCGTTCAAGCGCAGCTCTCTCATCCGCGAGGGCTAATTCACTGCTCTCCCTCTGTTGTCGAAGTTCGGCCTGCACCTCACCGAGCTGCCGCTCCAGGCTATCCTTCTCGGAAGCAAGTTCCTGTCTTGCCGTCTCCAGTTCGGAGCGGGACTGCTCCTGCGATTGCAGCGTATCCCTGGTCTCTTCCAATCGCTGTTCCAGTTGCTCGGCCTGCTGCCTCTTGCCGTCCATCTCCTCTTCAGCGCTCTGCAGGCGCTGTTGCCACTCTGTCTGTTGCTGATCAAGCCGCTGCTGCAGTTCGTTCTTCTCCTTTTGCTCCTTCTGCAGCGACTCTTCAAAAGAGTTCAGTTGCTGTTCCAATGCTTGCTGCGACTGCTGCTGCGCTTCCAGTTCCTGATTAGAGAGTTCGACCGCCTGCTCAGCGGTCTCCAGGGAGTGCTTGAGGAACTGTGCCGTCTGGTGTTCCTGCTCCAGCAACGCCTCGAACTCAACCCGTTTTTCACTCTGCCGCTTGGCCTCATCCCCTACCTGCTGTAACTGTTCTTTGAGTGCGAATACCGTCTCCTCGGTACTGGATGCATGTTCATCACTCTCCGCCTGCAGCACCTCGAGCTTTTGTTGCAGATCGGCGATCTCACTGGAATAGAGTGCCGCCTGCTCCTCAATCTCCCCTTGCAGCTTCCGCTCGCTTTCCTCGGTCTGTTGCCGTGCCTGTTCAAGGGCCTCCAGTTTCTGCACCAGCTCGGCTCGCTCATCCGTGTAGCGCGTCTCCTGAAGCTCCAGCTCCTGCTGCAACGCCGCGGTTTTGGCTTCCGCTCTTCCGATATCCTTTTCGCGAACCGCAAGCAGTTCGTCGCTCTGCTGTTTTTCCTGCCTGAGCTGGTCCAGCAGGCCCCGGGTCTGCTCCAGGTCACCGCGCAGGGAATCCATGGCGTTGGCATACTGGGCATCCGCGTCGCTGCCTGCCTGGCGCACCGCCTCCAGCTCTTTCTCCAAACCGCTGCGACGGTCTTCCAATGCCTGCAGCTCCTGCTGTAGGGAGTTGGCCTGTGAATTCTTCTCATCGAATTGTTGCTGCAGTTCATCATGGGCGCCCTGCAGCGTGCTCTGCGCCGCATCCGCGGCCTCCAGTTGCTGGACGAGTTGTTGCTGCGTCTGTTGCAGATCGCTGATCTCGCCCTCCGCCTGTAGCCTCGACTGCTCCAGGCGTTGCTCGATCTCCTGCAACTGACCTTGTAGGGAGTCGGCCTGGGAATTCTTCTCATCGTATCGCTGTTGCAGCTCATCATGTTCGCCCTGCAGCGAACTCTGTGCCGCATCGGCGGCTTCCAGTTGCTCAGTGAGCTGTTGCTGCGCTTCTTGCAGACCGCTGATCTCACTCTCTGCCTGTTGCCTTGACTGCTCCAGACGCTGCTCGACATCCTGCAACTGACTCTGCAGTTCGCTGAATGCCTGTTGGTGTTCGCCCTGTTGCTGTTCTAACGCCGACTGGGCCTGCTGCCGTTCATGCTGGGCGGATTCCAGACTCTGCTCAAGTTCGGCGGCCTCGGTGTTCATGTTCTCATGGGTCTGCTGCAGCGACTCGGTGAGCCGATCACGCTCTTCCGTGATCGTCTTTAACGCTTCGTCCTGTTGTTGGCGTTGGCTTTCGACTTCCTGGTAACGCTGTTGCAGCTGGTCCCGCTCCTCGGCCAGGTTTTGCAGCGCCTCCCTGGACTGCTGCTGCATCTGCTCGGCTTCACCGCGGGCAGCTGCCTGTTCGTCACGCTCCCCGAGAATCTTCTCCTGCTCTTCGGCAGCCTGGGTACGGAATGCCTCAAAATCTTGTCGCGATTGGGAGATCTCGCTCTGCAGCGCTTCGATCTCGGCGCGTAACTGTTGTCCTATCTCATGATCTTCCTGTTGATTCTCCTTACTGCTTTCAAGCTGAAACTGAAGCGCAGTAATCTCCTCCTTGAGGCGGCCCTCGTTCTCCTCGTGGCGCGATTGTGTCTGCTCAAGTTGACGCTCGAGGTCGTTGCTCAGCTGCGACATCCTGTCTTGGTTCTGCCTTGATCCCTCCAGCGCTTCCCGGGTGACCTCGAGGGCCTGCTCCAACTCATCGACACGATCGCTCAACATCTGGCGTTCGGCCTCGAGGCCCTCACCTTCCGCGAGCCTCGATTCCGCAATTGCCAGCGACTCGCGCAGGGATTCAACCTCCTGCTGCAGCGCCTGAGCGTTTTTGGCGCCCTCCTCGCCTGTTTCCATGCGGCTCTTGGCTACGGCGAGGGCCTGGCGCAGCAGTTTGATTTCAGTATGCCGCTGTTCCATTTCCTGCTCGTAGTTCAGCTTGGCCTCCGCCAACTCCTTTTGCAGACCCTCAACCACTGACTGTGACACACCGTAATCCGTGCTTGCAGCGCTCTCATCCGACTCACGATTGAAATCGATAACGTTGTTTGCCGCCGATCCATCCTCTTGCTGATTAAGCCCGGACAACCCGGCTATCTGTTCCCAGCTACTCTCGACGACGAAAACCTCTGCACCCCGCTCGGTCAAGAGGTAGGCGGCGGTCGCGGACTGCCCCACCTCCTCGCCATAGACGATGTAGGCACGGTCGAGGGTCAAGCTGGATGCCTGAAAGCGCAGGGAGAAGAAGGGCAGGTTGATGGCACCGGGAAGATGCCCCTCCTCATACTCCTCGGGGGTACGCACATCCAGCCAGAGCGCACCTTTTTCGACCATCCCCATGGCTTCCTGGTAGCTGATTGACCTGGAAAGGGGCTGCTTGACCAGCTCGATGAAATCCTTTTTGCTCAGCCGGACCAAGATGCCGTCTGTAAGCATCACCACGGAGCTGCCGCGGGGTTTGTTGGAGATCAGGGCCTCCTCGCCAAAACCCTTGCCCGCTCGCAGCTTGGCCAATTCAACCGGGGCATGGCCGGCCTCGGGGGTGCGGGAAACACTGCACTCCCCTTTGCTGATCAGGTAGAAATAGTCTCCCTCGTCCCCCTGGTTGATGATTACATCACCCGAGCTGACCTTGACCTCCTCCATCCGCATCATGACGCGCTGGAGATTTGCCGGCGGTATCTGTTGGAAAATCGGCGACTGCAGCAGTAGCGTCATCCAGTCGTCGCTGCTCGGTTGTTCGATATCCTTTACTTCATAGCTGGCACTGTGACTACGCGCCAGCATATCGCTGAGCAAGCGGCTGTCGATGCGGACATAGCTGACGCTGGTTCTGGCCTGAGCCGAGTGTTTGCGCGGCAGCTGGTGGGCGAGGGCGAAACGCGCCGTGGGGGTACCGCTGCTGATCAGGTCCATCTCTTTCTGACCGGATAGCAGGGCTACCGTACCTGAAAGCAGATAGACATTCTGATGGTCGGTATCCCCCTCGCGAAAGAGGTATTCACCCTTTTTGGCCTTCTCGATCACGATCTGGCTGAGCAACTGTCCGAGCTGCTCTTCTGAAAGGGTATTCAGAGGAACCAGATTCTTGAGTAGGACGTCGTCATTTTTACTATCGGGCACGGCCATTCTTTACAAGCTCAGGAATTTTGATCCTTAATATCGTGGTCACATCGCTCCTCTATGTAACGGCACATTTTTAAAAAACTGAACGGGTATATTACCCTTAAATGAGGACGATTCACGACCCTGTTTGTACCAGGTCAGAGCGCAAAACCATAGCCGGAACAAGGTTATAATGCAACGACTCAGATCAATTATATGCAACATCGTATTGGTGAAATGTGAAAACGGTTAAAGGCATTGTCGCAGCCGGACATTATGAAACGGTTAAAGCCGGGTGCGAGGTACTGCGCGAGGGCGGAAACGCCTTCGATGCCGTGGTGGCCTCGATGCTCGCCGCCTGTGTCGCGGAACCGGTGCTCGCATCACCCGGCGGGGGGGGATTCCTGACCGCGAAACCCAATCGATCAGATCCCCTTGTATACGATTTCTTCGCCCAGACCCCAAAGCGGAAGCTGAACAGCGGAGAGACCGGGTTCTACCCCATAGAGGCCGATTTCGGAACCGCCAGCCAGACCTTTCACATCGGCATGGGTTCGATCGCCACGCCGGGATTTATCAAAGGCCTCTACGCCATTCACCGCAACCACTGCCGCATGCCGCTGCAGACCCTGTTTCAGCCGGCGATCGAACTGGCAAGGAACGGGATTGAGATCAATCCGTTTCAGCACCTTATAACGACTATCATCGCGCCGATTCTGCGGGCTACACCCGAAGCCTTCGAAATCAACGCCTCGCCGCAACACCCTGAATCCCTTATCAGCGAGGGCGAGCGCCATTGCCAACCTGCATTGTCAGCCTTTCTCGACATCCTGCAGCATGAGGGTGAGCGGCTTTTTTACCAGGGCGAGGCGGGAAGGCAGCTGGTCGATGACTGCCGAGACAAAGGCGGTCATCTGCAGATGGAGGACCTGTTCGACTACCGGGTAGAGATCCGCAACCCGCTCCAGTACAGCTATCGCAATGCTCAGCTGTTCACCAATCCCCTGCCCTCGCTCGGCGGCACGCTGATCGCATTTTCCCTCGGCCTGCTCGCATCCCACAGTCTCATTCGACGCGACCCGGGCGGAGAGGATGGTCTGCGAAGGCTGGCACAGACCATGCGCTTGACCCAACTGGTGCGCAATGAACATCAACTCTCCATGGACAGAATACTCAACCCGGAAGTCAGCAAGCACTTCAGTGAACGTCTGAATAAGGGGGGGATTTCAACACGCGGCACGACCCAGATCAGTATCGCTGATGCGGAGGGCAATCTTGCCAGCATGACCCTCTCCAACGGAGAGGGTAGCGGGTATGTGGTACCGGATACCGGTATCATGATGAACAATATGCTGGGCGAGGAGGATCTGAATCCAACAGGCTTCCATCAGTGGCCGCCCAACCACCGTCTCGCCTCCATGATGGCGCCCACGCTGATCGTGACGGATGACGGCAGTTCGATCGTCCTGGGTTCCGGGGGTTCGAACCGGATTCGCAGCGCGATCCTGCAAGTGATCGTCAATCATCTCGATTACGGCATGCCGCTGGAGCAGGCAGTCTCATTCCCCCGCATCCATTTTGAAAATGAGTTGTTGAGCCTGGAGCCGGGCATCGAACCATCGATCGCCCGGGCCCTGGAGGATGAATTCCCGAGACAGCAGCAATGGCAAAACAAAAACCTATTCTTCGGCGGCACCCACTGCGTCATGCTGGATAGAAAAGCCATCCCAAGCGGTATCGGCGACGAGCGCCGAGGCGGTGTCTGCCTCTCTGTGTAGGCAATCCTCACAGGGATCTGCTGACTCCGAACAGGAGGCCTACTCGGCCCCCAACAGTTGCCGTTTCAGGGATTGGCTTATCGGCGAATCACCCAGCCATACCATGAGCAGTGCCTGATAAAAGTCACCACCGGGTATCACACCCTTGTCCGCCTCCTTGATGGTGACCCGGGTTCCCTCGCCGGGAATATAGTCAAGACTAATGAGATCGCCTGCTTTCAATGTCTCAAACATCGCATTGAATTGATCCAGCCTGTCGCGCACGACCTCCAGCTTTTCAGCATTGAGATTGGCGCTGAAGCCATCATTCCAACCCTGAACAAATTTTTCCTTCTCGATCTTCGAATAGAGAATCTGCATCTGTACCCGGGCGGGTCTATCCGCATCTATCACTTCAGCGATATCGCTTGTCGGCTGTGGAAGATAGAGAGAGGCCAGATAGACTTTGAAGAAAAGTTTCTTGCGAATTCCAGCACCGTTCAGCCTTAATTCAACGTTATCCACCTCGCGTACGATCTGTTCCGCGAGGGTGACACCCGCTACCTCCCTGGCTTGGCTTGTGGTCATGCCGACCATGAATAGACAAACTGTGATTATTACTCTCACCATTTTCTTCGTCCTTTGCTCGATTATCTATCCAGCCCGCCGCTAGCTTTGCGATTCAAGCATGCGGAATTGGTGACAGGCCGCCCATGTCGTTGCCGTGAAGCATCGCGGTTGGAATCAACTATATACCAGTCATGCGCCGACTGTTTTCAATTACCTTGATCGAGTGCTGGGCAGGCAACAGTACAGCATCAATCATAGCTCACTCTGCGGTCGTCGACTGACAACTTCTCATCAGTGACTGTTGTGAAGGGTGAAGGAATAATCAAACAAACTGAGGAGAAATTAACCGAGATCATGAAAAAAACAACAAAAACTATAGATTTTCATCTTTAACTATCTACAATCTGTGTTATTTTTAACACGCACAACTATTCATCAGAAGGAGCAAACCTTATGGCCCTCAGAAAGACTGCAAAAAAAGCAGCAAAGAAAAAGGCAACCGCAAAGAAGGTGGCCGCAGCACCGCGTCTGAAAGCAATTGCAACCAAACAGACCAAGACCCAGATCATCAGCGCTATCGCAGAGGACACAGAGTTGTCGAAAAAAGACGTCTCCGCGGTTTTCGCTTCATTGGATTCGCTGATTTCGCGCCACATGGCACGCAGAGGCTCCGGCGAGATAACCATTCCCGACACCGGGATCAAAGTACGCCGGGTCGTCAAACCTCGAACCAAGGCACGCATGGGCCGTAATCCCGCTACCGGTGAAGCCATAAAAATTCCGGCAAAACCCGCCAAGACCGTGGTCAAGGTTACTGCGCTCAAGGCCTTGAAAGACAAAATCGGCTGAGCGCGTCGAACTGCTGCCACTGCAGTCAGTAGTGGCAGCAATACCCCTACCAATAAAGCCGAAAGCGCATCGAGTAAACAGCCTTCATCCCAAACACACGGCTCACGGCTGCGCTGATATTACCAACTCCCCACCCTGCTGCGTCAGCGACAGATGCTTGAGAAAGCTCATGCCAAGCAACACTTCGTAGTCCGGCATCTTCGGAAGGATGGTTGCCTTGACGTCGCGCATCTCGATCGGTCCCAACTGAAGTTGATCGATCGTCGTCAACCAGCTGCGAACAACGCCGTTGGCGGTCCTGCTCTGTGACGGCGCGCCTCTTGTGAGGCCCGCCCTATCCGCAACCACGGAGGAGACAGCGACATAGGTGGCGCCGGTATCGAGTAAAAAAGTCACGGGTATGCCGTTGATACGGCCAGGCGCAAGATAGTGACCGGCTCGATTCCTCTTCAGCACAACCGCTTTCTTGCCGCCTTCGAAGGTAGCAACCTTCAATGCCTGGTTCGGATTGTTGCGTTTTTCCAGCCATTGCGAAAACAACAGGGTCAACAGCATCAGCAACAGTAGCCAGGCGCCGAGAATCATCCATCGCCCAAACCTCTGCTGTGCGCTCATATTGTGGATTTTTGCGACTGCAAATGGTTACCTGCGGTAACTCCTGCCGCCCTGTGCCTGTCTTTGATTGGCGAAATGACGTCGATAGTAGGCCAGTGCGCTGGTGCCGTTTGCCGATACATCAAACACCTTCCAGCCAGATTCACTGCGATAAAAACGGAAGTCAATCGTTGCCGGATATCCTTCGGCCCGAAGAATGCCGACCCGCATTTTTACCTCGTTATCGCCAATCCTGCGCGGTCGAAAAAATCGCACATCCTGGTTGTCATAGCTTGCAAGTCGCTTCGCCAGTGTGCCCAGCAGCAACTCTTTGATTGTTTGCGCCAGTTGCAAACGCTGCTGCTCATTCATCTGCCGGCTCATGGGACCGGCCGCCCAGGTCGCCATATAGGCAAAATCGAAATGGGGCGCCACTTCGCGTTCCAGAAAAGCCGAGATCTGCCGCGGTTGTGGATTTTCATTTGTGCGCAGGTACCTCAACAGTTTCGTCATGCCTTCGCGCAACAGGGTGTCAGGGCCCGCCTCCTGGTATGTCGGCGCCTGCAGCCGCGATGGCGGG
>NATV01000179.1 GCA_003094535.1 gamma proteobacterium symbiont of Ctena orbiculata
AGTGTGGGAAATCTTGATGGATCTCATAAAAAGACTGGACCGATTTGATCAGAACGATCGTGTGGTACACGATATTCAACAAACAGCGACCAAACACCTCCCTGATTTAATAACACCATATTTGGAACTACCGCCTGCATTTGCCCGGTTTCATCCGCTCAAGGAGAACAAAACAGCACGTGATCTTCTCATTGAGCAGCTAAGAAAACTAGAAAATACCTTAAACGAAACACTTCATGATGCGTTAAATCAAGATGTTGAGAAAATGAGAATTCAGAGTGAATTTCTTGATCAGACATTTTCAAAAGGGAAAAACTGGCTGTCATTATAAAATTTATGTGATGGCAGGTAGTACACGCAATGGGTTGTATTAGTCCGGGGACGCGTTTCTACTTAAAATGTAATGCAGAATAGGCCATTAAATACAAGTAGTTAAGTACAATAGTTAAAGTTTAATATTTAATAAGCACCTGACTACTGATAGATGCATAATGTATATTATGTTAAATTATATATTTGTGAGGAACACGCACGTTTATACGGTAGATGTACAACAGCACAAGAAATAGATCAATTTACTTTCAAGAAAACCCGTCTCCTACTCTCTTTTACGCTTTAGACCAAGACAATCGGATTTCCCAACGTGAAATTCACCACCCAATACCACTATGAGTGCTCTACATTTCACGTAGGAGCATGCTCTAAATTCTAAGATATGGTAAAAGCAGGAGTTTAGGAGCTATTTTGAGCGCGATGCAAAACACATCCTCGGTTAGTACGTCTAGCTGAAATGTTACCCAGATTGTTAAAATATTCATGATCAGATTCATCGAAACCACATCGTTCGCAGCCCTGCTTTCACTCCTAACGCTCTCTTCACCGTGCGTTAGCGACGAAGGGCTGGCGAAGCTGGCCGATACTCATCTGCACTGGAAGTGGAATCAAAAAGAGGTCACTGAACCACAACAGGCCATCAACATCTTATGTGATAACAATGTCGCGTTAGCGGTTGTTACCGGCACTCCCCCGGAACTGGCGCTCGAACTGCAGCGTTTGGCGCCTGATATAGTGATACCTATCTATGGGGTCTATCACGACGGTATCGACTGGTCGAATTGGTATTACGATAACAAACTGGTTGGGCGTGTCCGCCAGGCATTGGAATCGGGTCACTACCGGGGTATTGGCGAACTTCACATGATCAGCGGCTTTGTCACTGATTGGAAGAACCCGAATATCTCCGGTCTGTTTGAACTTGCAGCGGAGTTTGACGTGCCCGTACTCGTACATACGGAATTTTCCAGGGCCAATTACCTGATTGGTTTCTGCAGTGCACACCCGAAAACACGCTTTCTGTGGGCGCATGCCGGTTCCGTTCTGCCGCCAGGTGAGGTGGCGCGTGCATTGAGACACTGCACAAATCTGAGTGTGGAACTGTCAGCACGTGATCCATGGCGGCATGTGGCAAGGCGTATTGTAGATGAGATGGGTATGCTGAAAGCCGAATGGAGAGATCTCGTGATCGCTTACGCGAACCGATTCATGATCGGCTCTGACCCGGTTTGGCCGGTAGAACGCCTCAATCCCTGGGACGAACCTGACACTGGTTGGCAGCAGCTATCGCGTTTCCTCGGTTTTCATCGAGAGTGGCTAAAGCAGCTGCCGGACGAAGTTGCGCGAAAGGTGCGTTACGAAAATGCAATGGAATATTTCAAGTGGCAACAGTAGATGCTGGTACCGCACCAGACGATGCCTGCCGGTGTGGCATGGAGTGAGCGGAAATCACATTGGTTATAATTCAAGCTTTCTTATATTGATAATGCGCTCAATCTCTTTCCTGGCAAATCCTGCAATCTGCCCCTGAGCTGCCTTCTGTACCGGAGATAGCTGCTCGTCAAAACTCCCAAGGATAATGATATTCTCATCATTCAACAGATTCGCCGGCCCCGTGTAGTTGAAGGATCCGGCAATGACGACCTGGTCATCGAGCACCATCAATTTGTGATGCAACTTGCCAACACCTTCTCGATTGCCTGCTGCGAACAGGCTTGCGCCCTGCTCCGACAACGCCTTTACCGGCGACCAATCCTGCGCTCCCTGTTTACTGTCAAAGACCCCCTGTATCGGCATCCCCGCATCCAGGAGTCTCAACATCGTATCGTCGATACCCGAGGACTTCGCAAAGGTGAAGATCGCAAAATCGATCCGCTCCCGGGCCTTCATCATCTGCTTCATGATCTCCATTTCCGGATTGTGATCCGGCGCAAACAGGATCTTGATCGGCACATCGGAGACCACGAGCTCTTTCGGGTGGGGATCGTGTCCCTCGTTGCGCCGCCCAAAGCGTCCCTCTTGGATCTCTTTAAATTCCCGGGCATAGATCTTGGCGACTTTGGAATCCTCGACGATAACCACGTGGTTGAGGTTTTTATGGGTGCCGGTGGGGGTAAAGTTGGTGGAACCGGTGAGCACCGCTTCCCTATCCCGGACGATAAACTTCTGATGAAAGATATTGGCGTTGTAGTCGACCTTGACGTCGATGTTGCTGCGCAAGATGGCGTCATGGACCGCCCGGTTGGGCTCATTCTTGCCACCCGGGGTCCAGGGATCGTCCTTCAGGGGTGAGCGCTTGAGGTAGCTCTGTTCGATGACGAGCTTGACCAGCACCTTACGCTTGCGTGCCGCGATAATCGCCTTCGCAATCGGTTCGCTTTCGAGCTCCTGCACCGCGATCTCCAGGCGCTTTTGTGCCTGGTTGATAAAATCGACAATCACCGTCTCGAGATTGTCCGGCGCCCCCTGATGATGCGGCCCGGCAAAGAAGGCCACCTGCCCGACCCGGATACCCATGGGTCTCTCTCCTTTTATATTTATTATCCCGGTCGTTTATGACACCGGTATTTACTGCCCTGTCCGATCTTCTCAAAGCCTTATCCTAGTCTTTTGCCCACGAATTTCAACGCCGTCCAAATAATATGTAAGGACCGTATATCCAAGCCCTCCAGGTACATCTTCCGGTCATTCGGTACATTGAGCATCGCGGACTTGATGGCGAGTTCAGCAGACAGATATCTGGGAGAAACAGGGCCTTTTCCCAGCGCCAACCATGCGCTGAATTACTCTATAAATCAGCGCATTACATGTGGTATTAATGGCAATGCGTCAGATTGCGATTGTATTCTGAATAAGAAACCAGTAGATGCGGCTGGCGGCGATGGAGTATTCCTTGAGGGCGAAGATTTGAAAATTGCCACGAGCGCGGCAGTTGCATTGGCCGCGCTGAAAAAAGGTGCTACCAAAACCTGGAAAAACTCTAACAGCGGCAAAGTTATCCGACTCAGTGGGTACCCGCTCCTGCTCATACCTCTCCCGGCCGATGAGCGGGATGCAGCTGACCCCTGGCAACACAATTCCAGCCAGTATACCGACGCTGTCCACCTCGAAATGTCCCTCAATTACCGCCCAAACGACTTAATTTCCGCCGTTCACTGCCGCTATAAATAAGGCAAACAGCGAACAAATAAGCATAAGTTATTAATAAATAACGGATCTCCGGTATCGTTAGATGGATTTAAGAATATACGACCAGAACAGTCGAAAGAGATCCATCGATGACATACTGAAAACGACCGACTTGTACCATGCACTTCACGACACTGCTGATCGAGCCCCCCGGGACAGATTCCCAACTGATCAACCTCATGCTTGTACCGGAGAAGTTTCACGTAAAGACAGCGGAATGCGGGCCCGTCGCCTGGAATCAGATCCTTGAGAACGATCCCCCCGATCTGGTCATTGTCGATACGGATCTGCCGCTTACTGGAAATGTCCGTATCGGAGCAGCTCAACTATTGGATCTCATGTCGGAGCGGCCCCGCTGGCGCAACGCGCCGAAGCTGATGCTCACCTCAGACAGCAGCTCCGCCATATTCCAACAATCCAACAAGAAGAGCGTCTGTGCCGCCATTCTGAAACCCTATGATCCGCGTCGTTTCATTCAAGAGGTCTACAACTGCATCAGAAAACAGCTGGATGCCCATATCAAAGAGGTTAACCGGCAGCACATAGAGCTTGGCACCGAGATCAAGAATGTCGCCAAGATGTACAATCAAAACGCGATCAAGGGGCGGCTAAAAGGGATCCTCAATAGTCTTGAAAGGCACTTTAAGTTTGAAGAAGAGTTCATGCTGCAACACTATTACCCCGATTTGGATGTTCATCAAAAAGGGCACAGACAGATTTTCGCCAAGGCAAAGGAACTGATCGATGAAATCTGCCACCGGGACCAGGTCATCACTGGCGATAAAATAGATCTGATAATTGAGAATGTCTTCGATGGCGTGGAGGACGATAAAAAGTATATTGCCTTTCTCTATGATCTGCTCGAATCCTTAACCAATCATATAACCACGGCAAACCCCATCAGCTGCGCTGGGAATTAAAATATAGGTACCAGTTTGTGGCCCTGTGTCTGCCAGCCGATAAGTGAGATAAAACCGTCCCCCACCACCTCCATTTCCGGCAGGATGGTCTTGTTCTCCACCTTGAAGACCCGGTTGGCAATGGCACAGACTTCCATGCGCACCCCCTTCGCCTTCAGCAGCTTGGCTGTGTCGGCAATGGAAGCCAGATCGTCGCCGTATTCCATGGCCAGGACATCGTCCGGCTCAGTGGAGAGATAGCGCACCGTTTCGCCGATGAAGACCAGCACCATATTGGGGGTCACCCCCTGCCTCACCAGGCCCTCGTGGGTGCCGCGAATGATGTCGAGATAAAAGGCGGTCTTGCGGGGATTGGTGAAGTCGATAAGAAAAACGCTGCGGGTCTCCTCTACGCCGTTCAGTGCCGCCGCGTCATTGATCTTGTCCGCCGCACCAGCTGAGCCCATGCCGAACAGCAGGAGACCCAACAGCAAACCACTCCACCCTACTTTTTTTCCCGATTTATCGATCATCATTGGTACTCGCCAAAAGATATGGAATTGACTCAGTTCTGGAACAGACCATGAAAAAAGCAGGATCGACCAGGTTAAGCCAGTCCGACTGTCCCCGAGGCG
Source organism: gamma proteobacterium symbiont of Ctena orbiculata (assembly GCA_003094535.1). Taxonomy (GTDB): domain Bacteria; phylum Pseudomonadota; class Gammaproteobacteria; order Chromatiales; family Chromatiaceae; genus Thiodiazotropha. The sequence continues at coordinate 5,057 of NATV01000179.1, forward strand.
GCTTACAGACTTCTCAATCCGTGCAGACTGCCACCAGTCCGTGACTGGCCAACCTAAATGGCCGAACCCGGACTATAGATTAGAATGAATGTTCATTACTGTCAAGCGCTCCTAACGCGATAGTTAGGACGGGGAGTCCTTATCCGCCATCTCGGCCAAGAGTCCGCGCACCGTTTCGAGTAGATGCTGTGGCGGCAGCCCGTATGGCACCACGGCGGACAGCGCGCCCTGGCTGTCGATCAGATAGAGGTTGACCGAGTGGTCGATGCTATAGCCGCCATCCTCCTTTTCATGCCGTCGATAGTCGACACGATACTGTCTGGCCACTTGCGCCACCTCCTCCTCGCTTCCGGCCAAACCGACCAATCCCCGGTTGAAATGGCGGACATAATCGTGCAGTACCGCAGGGGTGTCGCGTCCCGGATCGAGGGAGACAAACAGACCCTGCACCCGCTCCGCCTGGTCATCCAATGCATTCAGTACCGCGGACAGATTCGCAAGCTCGGTGGGGCAGATATCGGGGCAGTAGGTATACCCAAAGAAGAGCAGCACCAGCTTTCCCTTGAGCTGATGCAGCTCGAAGGGCCTGTTGTTGTGGTCGGTGAGACTGAAGTTGCCACCCAGCTCCTCGCTGTCCGCCCAGGAAACCGCCAGCGTGAGGACGGCTGAAAGCAGCAGCATCAGGATGCGTCTACCCCGACCCATAGTCAGCGCACCTCGACTTCGGTTCCGTGCACCCAACTGGGATCGCCCTTGCCCACATCACCCACAGGTGCGGCGAAGGCATCGGCAACCAGGGTGTCCACGTTGCCTCCGGTGAGGGATTGTAAAAAGGCAACCAGATCCTCTTTCTCTGTTTCGCTCAGGCCCAAGGGGCGTATCAGGGGATCAAGCAGCTCGTTGGAGACCCCTCCCCTGTCGTAGAAATCGACCACTTCACGCAGGGTGCCGAGGGAGCCATTGTGCATATAGGGGGCCGTAAGCGCCACGTTGCGCAGGCTGGGTGTCTTGTATTTCCAGCGGTCGTTGGGATTCTGGGTTACTTCATAACGGCCGACGTCGGTGGGGGGTGGTTCGCCAACCTGTTCAATGACCGCCCGGTCGACCTCCAGGACTACGCCGGGCGCCACCAGGATCGGCTGTTTCTCCGGCACTATGCCCATCGACTCCCGGTAACCGATACCGGTATTGTGCAAGTCGTTATCGGTGAACAGTGCATGGTCGTCGCTGATGCGGTGACAGGACGCACAGCCCGCCTTGCCGACGAAGAGATCAAAACCGCGCCGAGCCGTGGCGGAGAGCGCCTGCTTGTCGCCGCCGTAGCGCCAGCGATCGAAGGCCGAGTTGGCGGATACAAGGGTACGCTGATAACTCGCGATGGCCATGCCGAGGGTCTCCATGCTCACCCCGCGGCCGTCGAATGCGGCCTCGAAGCGGCCGTCGTAGTCGTCGATGTCGCGGATCTTCTGCAGCACATAGCCCACCGAGGGATTGGCCATCTCGTTCCTCGCCAGCAGCGGGCCCCAGACCTGCTGTTCCAGGCTCTCTTCGCGGCCGTCATGGAACAGCAGCGAGGCATAGGCCGAGTTGTAGACAGTGGGTGAGTTTCGACGCACGCTGCGCCCTTCGATGCCGACCGCCATGGCGAGCTCGTTGCTGGTAAAACCCTGCTCCGGGACATGGCACATGGCGCAGGAGAAGGTGTCGTTGAGCGACAGCCGGCGGTCGAAAAAGAGCCTTCTGCCCAGTTCGATCTTCTCCCGGGTCAGTGGATTGTCGGCCGGTACCGGAATCGGCGGCAGGCCCAATGGCGGACTGTTGGCGATGCCAAGCAGATCCGCCGCCTCCCCCCTCCTCGATTCCAGATCGAGGGAGCGGGTGACATAACTCTCCTCCTCGTAGCCCTGTTTGTCATCGCCCGGTTTCGAGAGCCGGGCTGGCTCATCGAGTTCGACGGCGGTCTTTGACATCCGCCCCTGAACCGTTTCCTGCCTCAGCAGGGTCTTGAGATCGTTGATGATCAGTTCGTGGTGAAGAAAATCGACGCTGTAGATATTGCGAATCGCTTTATCCGGATCGATGAGGAAGACCCTGAGTACATGGCTGAACCCCACCACCGGATTACCCTTGCTGTCGACCTCCCGTTGAATCACTTGGTTGTAGGCGCGCAGTATGGGTTGCAGTTGCTGCTGTGAGGCGGTGGTGATGAACTGCCACTCCCCCGCCTTGCCCGCATAGCGGAAGTTGTTGCTGTAGAGCCGCATTACCTCGGGGGTGTCGTTTTCCGGGTCGAAACTGAGGCTGACCATCTTCAGGCGATCGGCCAGCTCCGCATCCCGCTTCATTGCCGACTTGATCTTGTAGAAGACATGGGAGCTCAACGGGCAGCCGTTGACGTCGCTGCAGGTACTGTAGATAAACGCCAGCAGAACATACCGGTCCGAGAAGATATCGTGAAGACTCTGCCGCTGTCCGCGGCTGTCGATTATCTCTCCGTTCGCCGCCCTGCCCAGGGATGGCAGCGCGTAGCTGCCGATCTCCGGCAGCGGGTATCCCAACTTGCCGTATCCGGGTGCCGTATCGGGCAATTGAGCGGCCGTCACCATGGAAAACGGCGTCACGGCAAGCAGAAGTGAGGTTAGTAGCAATCTATACATGGGCACTCCCGGGCATCGGCGGCCCCGGCGGACGAACGCCCTGCCGGGGCCGCTTCCCGATCTCAGTCAGAGATCCACCCTGCTGTTTACTGACTGATCGACGGCAGACTCGCCACCGAGACATCCTTATCCTCGGGCCTTACCGCACCGTAGAGCGAGTAGGCACCGAAGCGCATCTGGTGCGCCCGCCCAAGCTTCTCCTTGTTGAAGTCGATGGCGAACTTCTCCACCAGCCTGCCACCATCCCAGACATAGCTCTTGAAGTACTGCTCGTTGTCCTCGCCCTTCTTGTCCCAGTTGGCGAGCAGCGAAGAGGTGTAGTAGATGCGGGTGCTGTCCCAGCTGGACGAGGCCATGTTGACCTGGCGGCCGATCACCTTCTCGTAGACCTGTTTCGGCGCATGGGGATCGCGCATGTCGAAGAGGCGGGTCTTGCCATCCATGAAGGTATTGACCCAGAGCCGGCTGTCATCGGAGCTGATGGAGATATCCACCGGCAGCGGCACCTTGGAGGGGTCGCCCACGTCGGCCACCGCCTTTGCCTGCCACTCTCCCTGTTTGTCTTCATAGATGAGCCAGATCTTTGAAGTGAGCGCGGTGGTGGTCACGCACCAGTTGTGGTTGGGTTGCCAGGCGCAGCGGATCTCGAGCGGCGCGCCGGGAACGTCGAAGACCTTTTTCGGCTTCTTGCTGTGGAGATCCCAGAGTACCACGGTGTTGCCGAAGCGCTTCATCGCCTCCTTGTCCTGCAGCATCTTGCCGAAGTCCATCATGTAGTTGGACCAACCGGTGAATGAGGAGGTGAGCATGATGTTGCGCCGCGGTAAAACACGCACATCGTAGTTGTAGCCGTCGGCGTATTTACCGGTCTTCTCCGCGCCCCTGAGGTTCTGGTCGGTGGGCATCCAGTGGGTGGCCACATACTCACCCTCGTTGGTGTACTCCACCAGGGCGGTGCGGCCGCCATGGTCCTTGTTGTTGGAGAGCCCGGTAATCATGATGCGTCCCGGCAGCGCGTAGGTGGTATGGGGACCGACCACGCCGCCGCTCTTCTCCACGAAATCGGTGATGACCTTATGCAGCTTGGGCTTGGCCGGATCGCTATGGACGTCGAAGATGAAGAGCTTATTGGTATCGAGGCCTCCGGCCCAAAGGTAGTGGCGGTCATCGGTGAAGCCGGAGTGGTGCGCCTCGTTGCGTCCGCCAACCGAGAGACTGTCGACCACTTTGCCGTAGTTGGATGACTTTGGATTGACGTCAATGGTGACCAGCTTATCCTGGCCGTCGCCCAGCCCCTCGATGCCGAGGGTCCAGACATAGACGAAATCCTCCTGTCCGACAATCTTGGCCATATAGGGTGACTGACAAGTCTCATCGGCCTGTAGGGGTAATAGCGCTCCGTAAAGGGTGGTGCCTAGCGCCAAGGCGGATGCCAAGGCAAGGGATTTGGTGGGCTTCTTGTTTATCAGCCTCATGGTTATAAACCTCCTTTGGTATTGATTTTACTGCTATTTCTCGCTATCTCAGCCCTCCTCCTGCAGTAGGCCCGGTGCATCTTGCACACCCTTCCGCGCAATCAAAAATACTACTTAAATACGCTTGTTTGCCGATGACGCTTCGGCTGGAAATCCGTCTTGACTCTCCCTAGTCCCGCTGCGATAGAGCTGGTCGTGAGGTAAGCGGTATAAAAAAGTAGAACGAATATTCATTCTTGTCAAATTCTTTACTATGCTGTTTATCATTGTCGACTGTAAGACGTCTAGCGCCAGGATATGTGCCATGCCCCATTTGAAAAAAGCCACACCGGAAAACGCCTCTGTCAACAAGCGTATCCTGGATACCGCACTCGACCTCTTCGTCGAGCGCGGCTTTCACAATGTTTCGATACACGACATTCAGAAGCAGGCCAATGTCAGCATCGGCTCGATCTACAACCATTTCGGCGGCAAGGAGGGTGTCGCCAAGGCCCTCTACTACCACCTGATCAGGGAGATGGAGGAGTTGGTGAAGGATGTTGTCGACGAGGGGCTGGGTTATCGGGAGAGCTGCAACCGCATCATCTACATGCTCTTTGAATACACCGAGACCAAGCGCAATATCATCGCCTACGTGCTGCATGCGAAACACCAGGAGTTTCTGCCTGACGAACCCCCGATCTGCAGCTCCACACCCTTCAAGACCATGCGCAACATCGTGCAGCAGGGAATCGAATCGGGAGAGATCCGCGAGGGCGATCCCTGGGTCATCGCCTCCTCCGTCTTCGGTGGCGCTATCCGCTTGATCCACCTGCGCCTCGACGGGGTCCTCAAAGAACCCCTGCCCAAGCTGTATGACGAGCTGATCGATTGTATGTGGCAAGGTGTGACGCCTGCGGCCATTCAGGAGAGCGTGGCTTGACGCTAGCCCTAAAACGAAAGCTTCCCTTTGTAGATGCTTATTTAAAGCGTCCTCTTGGATTCAATCACTAAAGGTATCTCCATCAGTTGGCATGCCCCGGCTACTGCACCCGGTATTTGGGCACTAAACATAAGGGATCCTATCCCTGTCAGGTTCTAAACTTAGATTGCTCAATCGAGTGGATTATCTGTCTTGATCAACATCAAACGGTTCTATCCCAGCTGTGGTGAAATCGCCCTCATTCAAACCGGACTTTCCTTTCTGAAGAGCTGATCCAAAACCGATGCCAAGGTCCATCATCGTTATTTGCCTCTCCTTACTGCCAACCCTCTCTCCCGCTTTCGATTTTGAGAACGGCGAAGAGATCAATGAGGTTTGCGCCGGTTGTCATGGCGAATACGGACAGGGGGGCAAGGAGGGTGAGTATCCACGGCTGGCGGGAATGCCAAGTGCCTTCCTGGCAAAGCAGCTCCACCTCTTTCGCGACCGTCTCCGTCCCAACCTGGCCATGGTGGAGTACGTGGATCACCGGCAGATGCCCGACGATGATATTGAGGATATCTCGAAATATCTCGAGCAGATCAAACTCAAGACCAAGCTGCCGCCGGCGGATGAAAACTCACCGGGTTTCAATGCCTATGAACGGCTGCTGGAATCCAAACGCCTGATGCAGATCCCCCGTGCACCCGGTGACGTGGAAAAGGGCCGGAAGATCTACCGCAAGGAGTGCGGCTCCTGTCATGGCCGCGAAGGCATGGGGGACAGGGAAAAGGCGGTGCCCATGCTCGCCGGACAGTATACGAACTATCTTTGGCGGCAGGTGAAAAAGTACCGGGAGAGGATCCGGATTCACGACGAGGAGGCGCCGGACGATGAGCTGCTGTCGGACTTCAGTGACGAGGAACTGACCGATGTATTCGCCTATCTTTCCATTGTCGACGATTGAACGGGGCGCATGTTCGCCTAAGGACGCGCTCCCAGCAGTGTTGCGCCCTGCCTCACGGTAATAAATCGAAAGGGCACGGAGATCTTTCCCTGTTCGCTGTCGATGAATACCCGGGCCTCCCATTCCATGGCATCCCAGACACAGACGGGCAGCATTCCCTCGCCGCTGAACTCGGTCCTGTTGTCACGCTGCAACTTGAAGCGGTTAAAGCCCATGTGCATATCCATGCCGCTGAAATCGACCTCGATATTGTCCGCCTGCAGGCCTTCAACCATGACCCGCAGTCTAAGCGGCTTCATCGTCGGCAGCTCCCTGGGCTCGATGGAGAATCCGACAGTGCCGCCCTGATTCAACTCGGTAACGCAGGGACCGGCCCGCAGATCGCAGTTCGGATCGGCAGGCAGTTTGACCGTCACCTCGGGAAACAGGATCGGCCAGCCTCTGATCAGCGCGACACTGGATAGCATCGCCAACAGAGTGCCCAGTAGTGCCCATAGTGTTCTGTTTCTCAGCGCGGCGGACGGCATGGTGTTGGACCTAGGGCAAATCGCTTCGCTTGAACATGGCGTATCCCAGCCCTGCACAGGCGGTGCCCAATGCGATGGGATAGAGAATTGCGTAGCTTATGTAGCCGCTCTGACCGAAGTTATCCAGGATCACATAGGCGGTGGGGCCCAGGAGCACCAACTGGGGATCGAACAGCATCATGGTGGCGGTGCGAAACACCTGCATCGGGTTGGTCAACGCGATCGCCACCGCGGTATCCGGCGGCAGATGTTCCTGGATCAAGACGCCCAGCAGGATCAGGTCGAGGAACAGCAGCAGGGTCAGCCAGACCACAAAGGCGGCTCCCTGTGCCACATCGGTGCTGCGGGTCAGGGTGGAGATCAGCATGCCGATTCCGAGAAAGCACCAGGCCAGTGCCATTAGCAAAGCGCTGTAGTAGAACAACAGGTGCCAGGGCACCTCGACGCCCTTGATCGTGCCCCACGCCGTGGCGCCGAGCATGGCGAGGAAGACCGGCAGAAAGACCACGAAGAATCGGCCGAAGACACGTCCCCAGAACCAGGCGCCGAGCGTGATCGGCAGCGAGAGCAGATATTCGAAAACCCCCGCCTCCCGGTCGCCGGCCACCGATCTCACCGTGGTGATCAGCACGAAGATGGGCAGCATCGCCATGGAGAGTTGGATATAGGTGATCAAAAGCCTCGACAGGCCGGTAAAACCCATGATCCGCGATTCCGCCAGACCGAAGGCGAAGAGGATCACCACCAGGCCGCCGAAGACCATGGCGTAGACCATAAACCAGCGTGCGCGCAGGGATTCAATGACATCGGTATAGGCGGCAAGCCAGAGATACTTCATGGCTGAGCGACTCCGTATGGATGATGAGATGGTGACAGGGTCATTGGTCGCTCCCCTCCCCAGTTTGAGTTCTCTCTGTTTTCATACCCTCTCTGATGGCCGCCTGCTCCCTGAAGCGTTGCAGCAGATGAGCGGTATGGTGCTGGTGGCGCTGTTCCGCCGCATGGATATGGCGCTTCGCCTCGGTGAAGTTGAGGCCGTCGGGTGACGCCTCCTCCTGTGCGCCCAAGCCATACTCCATTGGCGTGTGATCGCCCTTTACGTAGGTTGCCCGGACAGCGTCGATCCATGCCCCGGTGTTGCGGTCGGTGACCCAGATCTGGGTCATGGGGTCCTGCTCCCAGGGAGTGCCGGACAACCAGAGCACGGCACAGCCGATATCATCGAAGTGCGCCACCACCGAGCGTTTTTTGTCCGGTGGAAAGTAGCGAACCTGCGCCCCATGATAGCGATCGCTCAACACCATGCGGCAGCGTTCACAGCTATCCCTGTCCCACTTGGTGTCGAGGGGGCCGCTACCGCTGTCACCGGAACAGCCCGCCAGGAGCAACGACGCGAGTAGGGTGCATATTGCAAAGCACGGCCTAGACCACATTGATACTGCTCCCCCGCCTCTGGACGTTCTCCTCGGCTTCGGCCTCGCAGATCTCTATTTTCGACAGCAGGGCGGCGTAACGGGAGAGCAGGCTGAGAAATCGCAGGCGATCCGGCCCGGCAATGGCGCCTTGCCAAATCACTCCCGCTTCCACATCGCTGAAACCCCACTCGGTGATGGCCTTGGCAAATGCCGCTTCGGGTTGCAGCAGCCGGATCGTGCAGCTGAGTTTCGAAGAGAGTTCGATGAGATCGGCAACGCGATCGTCGAGGACGATCTCTCCCTGGTCCATCTCGATCACCCGATTCACCAGGGTCGCCACCTCGTCCAGACGATGGCTCGATATCAGCATTGCCGCCCGCTCCTTCTTCTCCGCCAGGAGTTCGAAGAAGATATGCCTCGCTTCCGGGTCGAGATTCGCGGCGGGCTCATCCATCACCAGCAGTTCGCTCTCCCTGCCGAGGGCGATGGCGATCAGCAGTTTCTGCTTTTGACCGCCGGAGAGCTTGACGAAGGCGTGTTTCCGAAATCGCCCGGCGTCGAATCCCAGCTGTTCCGCCACCTCGATCATGCGTGTCGGATCGCTGTCGCAAAGGGTGGCGGAAAATCGGATCAGCTGCCCCACCGGCATGTGCAGCGGCGGCGGCAGCTGGGGCACGAATCCCACCTTTGCCAGCACTGCGCGCCGGTTCTGGCGGGGATCCATGCCTTCCACCAAGACCCTGCCCTCGCAAATATATTCGCCGAGCAGGCAGCGGATCAGGGTGGTCTTTCCCGCCCCGTTGGAGCCGACCAGGGCAACCCGGTGGCCCCGTTCTATGGTGAGGTCGATACCCTTGAGTACCTGGTGCCGCCGGAATCGCTTGACGATGTTTTGGAATTGAATCATAGGGTGCTTTCCCATGTTCTCGGCGGCTATTTCAGCATTTTGCTCAGCCCCTTGACCTCGAAGGTCAGGGAGCTTGTAGGACAGATATCCACGCACATGCCGCAGCGGGTGCAGTCGGAAGTCACGTCCTGGTTGACATCGGATGCGCCGCCGCGGATCGTCAGGTCCAATACGTGGGGCACCATACAGACCTTGCGGCAATCCCCTTCGTGATGACAGGCCTCGGCGTTATATTTGACCCGGATTGGCGAGAGGACGCCCACCAGGCCATAGGTTACACCGATGGGGCAGATATAGCGGCACCAGGCGCGACGGGAGTAGAAGACCTCGAACAGCAGCAGCAGACCCACCCAGACCAGGGCGATGCCCGGCCCATAGATCAGCGCCCGGCTAAGGATCCCTGTCGGTGAGATGGTTTCGAATACCGTATAGCCGGTGACCAGCGCCAGCAGGGCGAAGATGACATAGAAAACGCTGCGCACCTTGCGGCTGAAGGTGTGATTCTTGATGACCTTCCTATCGACCAGCCACAAGTGGATATATTCGGTCAACTCGGACAACAGATGGTAAGGGCAGACCCAGGCGCAGAAGGTGCGCCCGCCAAGGAGCAGCCACATGAAAAAGACCGTGACCACGCCGATCACCAGGTTGAGTACGACATGCTTGTAGGCGAGGACGATCTGCAGCGCGGCGTTGAGGTCGGCGAAGTGGAAGCCGATCACCCGCGCGCCGGTCAACGAGCCCTCTACCAGCTGCACATCAAAATAGAAGGAGGCGACAAAGAGCAGGTTCACCAGAATCAGGGTGGCCCAGCGGCGCTTCTTCCATTTGCTGAAGAAGGCGCCCTTGTGTTCATCCCGCAGCGCCTCCAGATCCGCTTTCGAGAGCGTGCCCCGTTTGCCCTCGTAGATCGTCCTGACCTCGGGGGTCTGTTGATCCTTGGCGGGCCTGGGCAGTTTGTAGCCGAAAACCTGCAGCAGGGAGTCCTTGATGTAGGTCATCTCAACCCCCTTCCAAGGTGTCGGCGTTTTTATCCAGATCGACCACGATGGCGGCGCTCTCCACCGGGCAGATCATTTCGCAGACACCACAACCGACGCACCCTTCCAGGACCGTCGGTTTCATGCGTCTTACGCCGTCGCCCCGATCCTCGGGTTCCAGGGTAATGGCGTGTTTTGGCGGACATTCGTTACCCATCTGTTGCGCCACCCGGGCAACCTGCTGCGGCTTCTCCGCGGCGGTTGCCTCGCACTGGGTGATGCGGATCTCGATCGGGCATTGGCGCACGCAGAGATCGCAGAGCTCCAGGTCGTAGGGGTGATCCGCCACGGCGATGGGATTCCAGCGGTCGATCTCCTCATAGCGCAACAGACCTTGGTAGTCGGGCCCCCTCGCCTGCCCCTTGAAGCCCTTTCCCTGCATCGCCAGACAGGCCTTGGGCCGCGCCAGCCTGGCGAATCCCATGCGGGTGTCGGCGGGATAGTCGAGGTCGTGGGTCAAAGCACCTGTGGGACAGGCCAGAACGCACTGCAGGCCGTCGCAGGAGAAGTCGCAGGCCTGGGCCCTGGCATCGATATAGGGCAGACCGATGCCGAAACCGTCGGGAAGATCCGCCAGCTTGATCGCCTCTACCGGGCAGACCTGGACACACTGTCCGCACTTGATGCAGGAGGCGAAGAACTGCTGTTCGTCATCCGGCGTCTTCAAGGCGCCGGGGGGG
>NATV01000180.1 GCA_003094535.1 gamma proteobacterium symbiont of Ctena orbiculata
GCGAAGCGCACGACCTTATCCTCGATGGAGGGACAGTAACGTGGGCCGACACCCTCGATGACCCCGGTGTACATCGGCGAACGGGAGAGGCCGCTGCGGATGATATCGTGGGTCTCCCGGTTGGTATGGGTGATATGGCAGCTCACCTGCCGGGGATGTTGTTCGGCTGAGCCGAGAAAGGAGAAGACAGGGGTCGGGGTATCGCCGGGCTGTGCCTGCAACTGTGAATAGTCGATGCTGCGTCCATCGATGCGGGGCGGCGTACCGGTCTTCAACCGGTCGACCCGAAAGGGGAGTTCACGCAGGCGTCGGGAGAGGGCGTTCGCGGGGGGATCGCCGGCGCGGCCGCCTTCGTAGTTGGAGAGCCCGATGTGGATCCTGCCGCCGAGAAAGGTTCCGACGGTGAGTACCACCGCCTTGGCGCTGAACTTCAGCCCCATCTGGGTGACAACCCCGGTTACCCGCTGCCGTTCCACCAGCAGATCGTCCACCGCCTGTTGGAAGATCTCCAGGTTGGGCTGATTCTCCAGGGCATGGCGTATCGCCGCCTTGTAGCGCACCCGGTCCGCCTGGGCGCGGGTGGCGCGCACGGCGGCCCCTTTGCGGGAGTTGAGAATGCGAAATTGAATCCCGCCGAGATCGGCCGCATGGGCCATAATACCACCCAACGCATCCACCTCTTTCACCAGGTGGCCTTTCCCGATACCGCCGATGGCGGGGTTGCAGCTCATCTGGCCGAGGGTTTCGACGTTATGGCTGAGCAACAGCGTTCGCGCACCCATGCGCGCCGCGGCCAAGGCCGCTTCGGTGCCGGCATGACCGCCGCCCACTACAATCACATCATAACTGTTGGTATAAAACATGGGTCACTGTTTGGCCGCTAAGGCAAATTGTTCAACAACAGGAATCGGCCATTTTAGCCGATTCCCCAGACACCACGGAAATCTATGAGTGCCGAACTGCGAAGGGTTATTGATGCCGCCGGTAATATTCTATTGGGCAAACAGGAGGTGGTTAAACTATCGCTCGCCTGTCTCTTGGCACGGGGTCACCTGTTGATCGAGGATCTGCCCGGCGTCGGTAAGACAACCCTAGCTCACACCCTGGCCCAGATGCTGGGACTTCATTACCAACGCATCCAGTTCACCAGTGATCTGCTCCCTTCGGATATCGTCGGCGTATCGATCTATGAGAGAAGCGAGCAGCGTTTTCAGTTCCATCACGGCCCGATCTTTGCCCAGCTTGTGCTGGCGGATGAGATCAACCGCGCCACGCCCAAGGCCCAGAGCGCGCTACTGGAGGCGATGGAGGAGCGTCAAGTCACCACGGATGGCGTCACCCACGGTCTGCCTGAACCCTTTTTTGTCATCGCCACGCAAAATCCCAGCCACCAGGTCGGCACCTTTCCCCTGCCGGAATCCCAGCTCGACCGCTTTTTGATGCGCCTGCGCATCGGGTATCCCGAACGCGCCGCTGAAAGGGATCTGCTTAGCGGTGAGGATCGCCGGCAAATGTTGAAACGCGTGGGGGCGGTGATTGAGAGCCAAAGACTGACCGAGTATCAGCAGCGGGTCTCGGCGATCCATGTCTCGGATGCCCTGATCGATTACTGTCAGGATATTCTTGCCTATAGCAGAGAATCTCCCGACTACCGTCATGGCCTCTCCCCGCGCGCCGGACTGGCAATCCTGCAGAGCGCCAGGGCATGGGCATTGATCGAGGGCCGCAAACTGGTATTGCCCGAAGACCTGCAGGCCGTCCTGCCCGCCACCATCGGTCATCGGTTGCAGCCGGCTGGGGATAGCGCCGAACCCCACGGCGAGAGCCTGGTCATGAACCTGATCAGTTCCGTTCCCATACCCTGAGATGGCTGCGCTGACGACAGCAGAGTGGTTGCAGCGACTGCGCCGAAGCGCGAAACCCGAGTCGCGGGGCAGGGTGCGGATCTTGCCTCGCAGCATCTATATTCTGCCAACCCGGCAGGGAGTGCTGTTGGCTCTGCTGCTGGTGCTTATGCTGGCCGGCTCGATTAATTACGGCAGCAATCTGGGACACCTGATGACCTTTCTGCTCGGCGGTGTCTGGCTGGTCACCATTCTCCATACCTGGCGAAACCTGCTTGGACTTTCGATACAGCCGGGGGAGGCCGCCTCCGTCTTCGCGGGCCAGACCGCCGATTTTACCCTCCGGGTGGTGAACAACGGCGGCTCAAGCCGCTATGGCATTGCGCTCGGTTCCAAAAAACAGCACGGCGGCAGTGTGGACATCCCCGGGAACGCTGGCTCAGAACTGCATATACCGGTCAAAACCCAACGACGTGGGATACTGCCGATACCGGAAATCACCATACAGACCACCTTTCCTTTCGGCTTGTTCCGTGCCTGGAGCTATGCCCGACTCGACCTCAGCTGTCTCGTCTATCCAAAACCGGCGGAGCGGGGAGAACCGCCGACCCTGGCAATCTACAACCACAGCGACAGTGGTGACCGGGGAGTGGGCGCCGATGATTTCATCGGCCTGCGAAGCTATCGGCTGGGTGATTCACCGCGACAGATCGACTGGAAGGCCCATGCCAGAGAACGCGGGCTGTTGAGCAAACAGTTTGGCGGCGACAGAAGCGAACAGGTCAGTCTCGATTGGGAACTGCTGCAAGGATATGAAACGGAAGAGCGTCTCAGCCTGCTATGCCGTTTTATCCTGCAAGCGGAAGAGCGGGAACAATCCTACAGCCTACGGATGCCGCAAGAGAAGATTCCCACGGGTTCAGGACCGCTTCACCAACAGCGCTGCCTCTCACTGCTGGCACGCCACGGTCATGACGATGAAACAACCGGTTGACTTCACGGTCACTCCCACCTTCATGACCAAGCTAAGCCTGATGATGGGCCTGGCACTACTGCCTCATGTCGCCAATATTCCGGCCAACATCTCACTCTACCTGCTGCTTTTGCTGACATGGCGCATCGCTGGCCTCTATTGGACAAGGCTGCAGCCCGGTCGCTGGATGCTGCTGGCGGCCACCCTGATCTCGATCCTAATCGTCTACTCGCAATACCAAACCCTGTTGGGCAGAGATGCCGGCGTGGCGCTGCTGGGGATGATGTTGACGTTGAAGGTCAATGAGATAACAAAGCGCCGGGATATCTATGTTTCCGTGTTTATCTCCTATTTCGTGATCATCACTCAGTTTCTTTTCAGCCAATCCGTGCTGTTAACGGTCTATCTAGTCGCCGTCGTGATAGGCCTCACTTCGCTACTGATGGAGATCAATCGGGTAACGCCGCCGAGAAAACCGTATCTGCCCGTGGTCAGCACCTTCAAGATCACCCTTCAGGCGCTGCCGATAGCACTGGTTCTCTTCATTATATTTCCGCGCATCACACAACCGCTGTGGAACTTCTCGTCTGAAGCAAGCGCCAGAACGGGCCTCGACGATCGCGTTACCCCTGGCGCGATCAGTGAATTGATCGAAAGTTCCGAGGTCGCATTCAGAGTTCAGTTCATGCAGCAGCCGCCACCGAAACAGCAACGCTACTGGCGCGGCCTGGTGATGTGGGATACCGACGGCTACAGCTGGTTTACAGATGAAAAACAGATGTTCAGGAGAGAGACCATACAGTTGATGATGATCGACAATCCGATCAAGTATGAGATCTTCCTCGAGCCACATGACGAGGAATGGCTCTTCGCCTTGGATCTGCCCCTCGAAGCACCGCCGCGCAGTCGGCTCACCCAAGATTTTCAGTTGCTCTATAACGAGCCGGTGACAAAACCCATCAACTACAGCCTCCATTCACTGACCCGTTACGGCATGACCCAACTCACACCGGGGTTGCGCCACCGGGCATTGCAGCTTGGCGAAAATGTAACCCAGAGGCAACGTGACCTGGTGGCTCAATGGCGGGCCGATTCAGTGGATGATCGGGCGATCGTCGATCAGGCGTTGGCATTCTTCAACACCGAGCCGTTCATCTACACGCTTTCGCCGCCGAGATACCCGAGCAATCCTGTCGATGAGTTTCTGTTCGAGGGCATGGCGGGCTTTTGCGAACACTATGCAACCGGCTTCACTCAATTGATGCGCATTGCGGGGATTCCGTCCCGCCTGGTCTTGGGTTATCAGGGTGGCGAGTACAATGCCCTGGGCGACTATTTTATAATCCGTCAGTACCACGCCCATGCCTGGTCGGAGGTATGGTTGGAGGGTCGGGGTTGGGTCAGAATCGATCCCACGGCAGCTGTCGCACCGGAGCGGATTGAATATCCATTGCGATTGGCCTTCGGTGAACAGGGTGCGCCCGCAATGTTCGAGATCGATGGCGGCGGCATGGTCACTTCGATGATGCGCCATTTCACCCATGCACTGGACAGTGCCAATATCCAGTGGCGCCGTTGGGTCGTCGGTTACAGCAGGGAGCACCAATTCACCCTGATGAGAAATTTTGGTCTTGACTCCTACACAGCGATGCAGTGGAGTTTGGTCACTCTTGGTATCGTCGCGATCGTGTTGTTGCTGGTCGGTTTGAACATCGTCCGCCAAGGCAGGTTGTTGCTGTCACCCGCTCAGCGTGTCTATCAACAATTTTGCGATAAGCTATCGCGCATCGGTATCAGCCGCCGGTCCTATGAGGGTCCCATGGATTTTTCCCGACGGGCGGCCCGTAACCGTCCCGATCTTGCCCGGCAGATCATGGCCATCGTCGATCTCTATATCAAGCTGCGCTACGCCTCTCAGGAGAGCGACGGCAGACAGCAGCGCTTATTCGCCCGACAGGTCCGCCAGTTCCGTCCCCGGCAGAGATAGACGCAATCAACCATGCAAAATCGCATACAGCCTGTCCTTCAACAAGACACGCCGTTTTTTCATCTCCTCCATATGAAAATCCGAAACCGGATTGTGCAACTCCTCCAGGTTGCGAATATGTGCATCCAGCCAGTCGTACTCATCCATCAGGTTGTGAAAAAGATCGCTGCTTGCCCGCAGCTCGGCAATCTTATCTGCATATTCCGGAAATTCGTGTAGTAGATCATGGGGTTCGCCCAGCATGGTTTCACTCCTCTTATAGATTGTCACACTATTGCACCACAGTTAGCACTGCCATTGCCATGCCTGCAATGTGCTCGATCAAAAAATTTCATGATTCAACCGTAAATTCACGCCAATCACCGCAGATAGATGCAATTTAATGCAATGAGATTGAAGTTGTCCGGTGATTGGCATACTGTTCTTAACAAGTAAGTGCCAACTATTTACCGATACAGAAGCTGCTGAAGATTCTCCCCAGGAGATCGTCAGCGGTGAATTCGCCGGTGATCTCCGACAGCGCCTGCTGGGCTAGACGCAGATCTTCCGCCAGCAGTTCTCCCGCCTGCTCCTGGTGGAGACTTTTCTCACCTTGAAGAAGATGATCCTCGGCTCTCTGCAGCGCATTCAGGTGGCGACGGCGGGCGATAAAATCCCCTTCGGCCAAATGCTGAAAACCCGCCGACTCCTTGAGATGGGCTCTAAGCAGATCTACGCCATCGCCCAGAGTGGCCGAGAGGGCTACCTCAATCCCCGACTCATCCTCGTGGATGCCGGCAGGCTTGCCCGCGATATCGATCTTGTTGCGGACCAGGGTTACCGGCACACCCTGCGGCAGCTGCTCCCTGTCGATGGCGAGGTGGCGGGGATCAGTGTGGTCGTCGAACACCCAGAGTACCCGGTCGGCCTGTTCGATCTCCAGCCTCGCCCGGCGAATACCTTCCGCCTCCACCGGGTTTTGACTCTCGCGCAGACCGGCTGTATCGATGATATGGAGTGGCATACCGTCGAGGGTGATACGCTCTCGCAGCAGATCCCTGGTCGTCCCCGGTATATCGGTGACGATCGCCGTCTCGGCACCGGCGAGGGCATTGAGCAGACTCGATTTACCCGCATTGGGACGACCCGAGATCACCAGGGTCAAACCGTCTCTCAACAATCTTCCTGTATGTGCGGATTGCCGGGTCGACGCTATCTCGTTCTTGATTGTCAGTAAGCGATCACTTACGTTGCTGCTACTGATAAAATCGATCTCCTCTTCTGGAAAATCGATTGCCGACTCGACCCAGAGACGCAGTTCGATGAGGGCCTCAACCAGCCGGTTAACCCGCTGTGAAAAGGCCCCCTGAAGAGTGCGCGTGGCAGATCGGGCGGCCGCCTGACTCTCCGCATCGATGAGATCCGCGACTGCCTCCGCCTGCACCAGATCGAGTTTGCCATTGAGGAATGCCCGCTCGCTGAATTCGCCGGGTCGCGCCAGACGCGCGCCGAGGCTCAGAGTAGACTGCAGCAGCAGATCCATCACCACCGGACCGCCGTGACCCTGCAGCTCCAGTACATCTTCACCGGTGAATGAACGGGGTTGAGGGAAAAAGATGGCCAGACCGCTGTCGATGACGTCGCCATTGGGATCGAGAAAGGATCTGAAACAGCTCTCTCTCGGCGGCGGTCGGGAACCCAGTATTGCCTCGGCAATGGCGCCGCATCGCGGTCCGCTGACACGTACTATACCGACACTCCCTCGACCCGGGGGTGTAGCCACAGCCGCGATGGTATCGAGCGGCCGCATGCTCAAACTGTCGGCGTCAGCTCGCCGCTTGTTCGATCTTGCGCGTGATATACCACTGTTGAGCAATCGATATCAGGTTGTTGACCACCCAATAGAGCACCAATCCCGCCGGGAAAAAGGCAAAGAAAATGGTAAAGACAAAGGGCAGTGTCATCATGATCTTCGCCTGCATCGGATCGGGCGGCGCCGGATTGAGCTTCTGCTGCACGAACATGGAGACACCCATGATAAGCGGCAGAATAAAATAGGGATCCTTTTCCGACAGGCTTTCGATCCAGAGAACCCACGGCGCCTGGCGCAGCTCCACGCTCTCCAACAATACCCAATAGAGGGCGATGAACACAGGTATCTGGACCAATATCGGCAGACAACCGCCCAGCGGATTGATCTTCTCCTTTTTATAGAGTTCCATCATCGCGGCCTGAATGCGCTGCTTGTCATCGCCATAGCGATCCTTGATCGCTTGGATCCTCGGGGTGAACTTGCGCATGTTCGCCATCGATTTGTAGCTGGTTTCGGAAAGCTTGTAAAAGGCTGCCTTGATCAACAGGGTGAGGATGATGATCGCCCAACCCCAGTTGCCGACCCAGTTGTGAATGGTCTTCAAAAGCCAGAAGATCGGCTTGGCGATAACCGTCAACCATCCATAATCGACCGTCAGTTCGAGTCCCTCGGCAATCACCTCCAACTGATCCTGCAGCTTCGGACCGATGTAGAGCTGCCGGCTCAAGGTCTTCTTTTCGCCTGCCTCGACGGTTACCGTCGGGGAGTAGCTGCCGATCAGGTATTTTCCACCGCTGAGTGCATTGGTGTAGTAGTGCTCGACCTGATCTTTCGGCGGTATCCAGGCACTGAGGAAATAGTGCTCGATCATCGCCAGCCAGCCCTGGTCCGACTCCACGTTCAGCTTTTTCTTCGCCATCTCATCGAAGTCGACCTTCTCATACTTATCCTTCGGGTTATAGAAGACGCCACCGGTGTAGGTATAGGTGGTAAAGCCGTTGGAGTCACTGCTCGGCTCCATTCGCTGCAACTGACCATAATCCCTGGCCGCCCACCCATCAGCCGACTGGTTGTCGACCAGGTAACTGACATCTGCGAGATAGCTGCCACGGCGAAACACAAACTGTTTGATGATCTCAACACCATCATCGCTGGTCCAGGATAGCGGCACGACCAGCTCGTCGCTGCCCTCGGCCAGCTTGTAGCTAGCCTGCTGCGCCTCGTAGATCGCTTCATGGCTGGGGGCCTTTCCCTTTTCGGTACCGATCAGGCCGGATTGGGCGATATAGATATCGGGCTCCCGTGGCGTCAGCAGCTCCACCTTCATGTCCGGATGATCCAGGGATACGGGATAGTCGAGCAACTGGGCCTTTTGCACCGTACCGCCCTGGGTCGATATCTCCAGCTTCAGCAGATCCGTTTCGACTTTAACCACCGCGGCCTGAGGTGTCTTGAGGCTGGATGCGACACCCTCCGTGGCGGTGGCAGCCGGCAGTTCCGCCTTGACCTCCACTGTGGGCACCGCTGCGGCATCCTCTGTCATCCCGGGGCTGGGAGCGTCCGCGGTTTGCGATCGAGTCTGGCTCTGACTCTGCGGTCCATAATCCTGCTGCCAGGCCTGGTAGAGCAGCAAACCAACAAAGGCGAGTATAAAAAATAGGATCAGTCGTAGATTATCCATGTAACTGCTTTTTTCCGGGTTCTGGTACCGGGTCTACACCGCCTTCGTGCCAGGGATGGCAGCGGGAGACACGCTTGATTGAGAGCCACAGGCCACGTATTGAACCGTGCTTTTCCAAGGCCTCCAATGCGTAACTGGAGCAGCTCGGATAGAATCGGCAATGCTGGCCGACAAACGGGCTTAGGATCGTTTGGTAGAGCTTGATCAGGAAGATCAGGATGCGGCGCATAGTTCCACCATCTTTCGCCAATGTTGTCCAAGGGATTTCAAACACTGCCTATTCTCGGCATTTACGGCGCCATGTCTAGAGACAACCACCAGATCGAGTCCGGCGAGATGTGCCTGGTTGGTTCTGAAACTTTCCCGAATCAAACGCTTGAGCCGGTTTCTATCCACGGCACTTCGACAACTCTTCTTAGAGACAGCCATACCGAGTCGCCCATAGTCGAGTTGGTTCGGCCTGCCAAGCACCAGAAACAACCTGTCAGAAGCGCGCTCCCCACCATTAAAAACCCGACTGTAGTCGTCGGGCTTGAGAAGTCTGCAACGACGGGGAAAGGTCTCTTCGGATGTTGGCAAGGAGCGTATATATAATCAGAGCGCCAGGCGGGCACGACCCTTGGCGCGGCGTGCCTTCAGCACCTTACGGCCATTACGTGTTGCCATACGGGCGCGGAATCCGTGGGTGCGCGCCCTCTTCAAATTGCTGGGTTGAAAGGTTCTTTTCATAGCTCTCTACCGGTAGATCCGCCAATAAATCGAAAAATAATTTATGGTCGAAAAAAAGACGCGTAGCCTAGTCCCAAACACCTACTCCTGTCAATAGAGAATCACATTAAAAAAAGTTGATCTCTATTCCCAATCGCCTATAGATAACTGCTCCGACCGGAGGTAGACTTGTCAGTTCAAACCAGGATAGCCAGAGGGCACCACATAGCCGATTGGCTGGTAATCAGACGCGATTTTGCAACTCATCCAACGCTGCTGGAGAGAGAACTTGAACCTTTGGCAAAGATGTACAGAACATCTTGAACAGGTGCTATCACCACAACAGTTCAACACCTGGATCCGCCCACTGCACATCGTTGAAGATCAAGACAACCTGAAACTCCTGGCGCCGAACCGATTCGTTTTGGACTGGGTGCGAAATCACTACCTGGAAACGATCCAGGATCATCTCAACAACCTCTGCGATGGCAAGCCTCCAATCGTGAAGGTCGAGATCGGTACCAAGAAGCGACAAGATCAAAAGCCCAATGAGAAGAGCTTCGCCAACAAGCCGACGCTAACAGAAAATCAGCCAACAGCCGTTGAGAGCAATCTCAATCCCAGTTTCATATTCGAGACATTTGTCGAAGGCAAATCCAACCAGATCGCGCGGGCCGCCTCCATGCAGATCGGCGAGAATCCGGGCAAGGCCTACAACCCCCTCTTCATCTACGGCGGTGTAGGTTTGGGAAAGACCCACCTCATGCATGCCGTGGGCAACATGATGTTAATGAAAAACCCCCATGCCCGCGTGGTCTATCTCCACTCGGAGCGTTTCGTCGCTGAGATGGTAAAGGCGCTGCAGCACAATACCATCGAACAGTTCAAAAAGCGTTATCGCTCGGTAAACGCCCTGCTCATCGACGATATCCAATTTTTTGCGGGCAAGGAACGCTCCCAGGAGGAGTTCTTTCACACCTTCAATGCCCTGTTCGAGTCCCAGCAACAGATCATCCTCTCCAGCGATCGTTTCCCAAAGGAGGTCAGCGGACTGGAAGAGCGTCTCAAGTCACGTTTCGGCTGGGGTCTGACCGTCGCCATCGAACCACCCGATCTTGAGACACGGGTCGCTATCCTGCAGAGCAAGGCGCTCCAACTCAATGTCGAGCTGCCCAACGAAGTCGCCTTCTTCATGGGCAAGCGGATACGCTCGAACATCCGTGAACTGGAGGGTGCGCTGCGCCGGGTCATCGCCAATGCCACCTTTACCGGACGCGAAATCAATCTCGACTTTGCCAAGAACGCATTGCGTGACATGCTTGCCGCCCATGACAAGCAGATCACCATCGAGAATATACAGAAGACCGTCGCCGAGTACTTCCAGATACGGACCTCCGATCTGATCTCATCCAAGCGCAGCCGTTCGATTGCCAGACCGAGACAGATCGCCATGACCCTAGCAAAAGAGTTGACCAACCATAGTCTGCCAGAGATCGGCAATGCATTCGGCGGCAGAGACCATACCACCGTGATACACGCCAATCGAAAGGTCAAGGAGCTTCGTGAAAGCGATCCCCGCATCTCCGAGGACTATTCCAATTTGTTGAGAACACTCAGCAGTTAATGTGGATAAATTGTTGAGAAAATCGGGTAAGATTGAAGTGCCGAGCTATCCACAATTCACTAACAGATAACCGGCAGGATTTGGCACCCAGTAATCACAAAATATATCAAAAAAAATCTTTATAAAACATGAAGATAAATATAAGTGCCCCAGTTACAGACAGGCTTAATAATAATAATAGAGTTACTTTCTTCAAAAGAAATAATTAAAGGCTGAGTGGATAAACATGAAGATAATCACAGATAGGGAAAACCTGCTTGAACCTCTGCAGAAGATTTCCGGAGTGGTCGAGAGACGCCAGACTCTCCCCATACTCGCAAATATTCTTGTCAATGCAGGTAACGGAAACATTCAACTCACTGCCACCGATCTCGAAGTCGAGTTAAAAACAGAGGCAAAAGTAGAATGTGATGGTGAAGCTGACTTCACCATCCCTGCACGCAAACTCCTTGATATCTGTAAAGCACTCCCGGAATCCGCGCCGATCACACTCGATGTCAGTGAAGACAAAGTAAAACTGCAATCAGGAAGAAGCCGGTTCACACTCAGTCTGCTACCCGCAAGGGACTACCCTGTCATCGAACCGACACCCAGCAACAGCGTCATGTCGATCAACGAGGCGACACTCAACAGGCTTATCGAAAAGACCCAATTTGCCATGGCACAACAGGATGTTCGCTACTACCTGAACGGCATGCTGCTGGAAATCAACAAGGGAGATCTGCGAACCGTAGCCACGGATGGACATCGCCTCGCCATGAGTCAGTCGACCAAGTCTGTACCTGAAGAAATCAGCCAGCAGTTGATCCTTCCAAGGAAGGCGGTCATCGAATTAGGACGCCTGCTTGCAGATCGTGACGGCGATATAAAGATCGAGATGAGTAACAATTACATCCGCGTCCTGCTGGAAAAAGCGGTATTCACATCGAAACTGATCGACGGCAGATTTCCTGAATATCAGCGAGTGATGCCGACCGGTTCTGACAAGGAGGTAGAGGCAGACAGGGCGAACCTGCGACAATCCCTGACCAGGGCCTCCATCCTCTCCAATGAGAAATACAAGGGTATACGCTTCGATTTAAAAGAAAATCTGTTGCAACTTCAGGCGCACAACCCAGAGCAGGAGGAGTCTGAAGAGGAGCTTGAAGTAAAGTACAGTGGAGATGAATTGAAAATCGGCTTCAACGTGGGTTATCTACTCGATGCGATCAATGCAATCGGAGAAGAGTCGATCATTATCGAGCTCAAGGATACTAACAGCAGTGCACTGATATACGGCAAGGACAACAGTGAAAGCAGATACGTTGTCATGCCAATGAGGATTTAACGCAAGCAGTGACAGGCTTTTTTAAAAGAACACCTTGTATATCGACTATCTATCAATCGAAAACCTGAGAAACATCAGGTCAGCAGAGCTTTCGCCAAACAGAAATCTCAATCTCATCGTCGGCAATAACGGAGCTGGGAAGACCACGCTCCTGGAATCCATCTATCTTCTGGCAAGGGCACATTCATTCAGGCAAACGGCTAGAGGTCGCCTGATCAATGACGAGGCAGAGCAGATGAATCTCTTTGCCAGGCTAGAATCCTCTGCAAAGGCGAAACACCAGATTGGCCTGCAGCAACATTCAACAAAGACGATGATTCGAAAGGATGGAGAGAATTTAAAAAAGCTCTCTCTACTCGCGAAGGCACTCCCACTCACAATCATCACACCCAATATACAGAGAATCGTCGAGGAGGATCCCAAACATCGTAGACGACTCATCAACTGGGGAATGTTTCACGTGGAACATGAGTATGGTGATCTAGCAAACAGATACAAAAAGGCCTTGCTTCAGAGAAACAATGCCTTGAAGGGTTCCACAGAGCAGCTCAAGGTATGGGACAGACAACTGGTCGCTTTGGGCACGGATATACATCAAAGGATGGTCGATTACACTACCCTGTGGAACAAATCCGTCAACGAGTTGGTTGCTTCACTGCAGCTGATCAAGCCGATAACCCTGGAGGTCAAGCAGGGTTGGAAGGATGAGATGTCTCTCTCCGAGGCGTTGGTGAGGAATTTTCAGCTGGATAAGGAGCGAGGATTCACCAGTTGTGGTCCACACAGGTCCGACTTGAAAATTGTACAAGATGGAAATTCAATCAAAAATCAGTTCTCACGCGGTGAGGTTAAGATAGCCGCGGTGCTGATGATTTTAGCGCAAACTTTGATTACCCAAATAAGAACCGGAGAGTGCCCGGTCCTGCTGGTCGATGATCTGCACGCCGAGATCGACACAGAGCGATATGAAAGCCTGCTTTCAATGATCACCAGGCAAGATCTGCAGAGCTTCATTACCACGCTGAGTATCGAGAGATCCATCCATCCTGTCAGCGATAACGATTTCAGTGTGTTCCACGTGGAACATGGTTGTGTGGTCAGGAACTAGTTGATCTTCACAAAGGGTTCGTACGGAGTTGGAAAGTATAGGTATAATAGGGCGTTCTGCTCGGTTCTTTCTGTTACAGATCTAGCTATGGATGTCTAATGAGTTACGATTCTTCGAATATTAAAGTCTTGAAGGGGTTGGATGCCGTCCGTAAGCGTCCCGGTATGTATATCGGGGACACCGATGACGGCACGGGCCTTCACCATATGGTCTTCGAGGTTGTCGATAACTCCATCGATGAGGCATTGGCAGGCTACTGTAATGAAATCAAGGTTACTATCCATTCCGATCAAAGTGTGACAGTGAGTGACAACGGCCGCGGCATTCCCGTGGATGAGCACCCGGAAGAGAAGAAATCCGCGGCTGAGGTGATCATGACAGTGCTCCATGCCGGTGGGAAATTCGATGACAACTCCTACAAGGTTTCCGGCGGACTGCATGGTGTGGGTGTTTCCGTGGTCAACGCCCTGTCGGAGAAGCTTGAGCTGAAGATCCGCCGCCAAGGAAAGACCTGGAAACAGTTCTATGAGCATGGTGTCCCGCAATCGGATTTGAATGTTGTGGGTGACACGGAGAAGACGGGCACCAGTGTGACCTTTATGCCGAGCAGCCAGACCTTCAGCAATATCGAGTTCCATTACGATATTCTGGCGAAACGCCTCAGAGAACTCTCCTTCCTCAATTCGGGAATAAAGATTATCCTCAAGGAGGAGGCGACGGGCAGGGAGGATATTTTTGAATATGTGGGTGGAATCCTCGCCTTCGTCGAACACCTGAATCGTAACAAGTCGCCTCTGCATGAAAAGGTTTTCAGTTTCTGCGATCAACGCAACGATGTGACTGTTGAGATTGCGATGCAGTGGAATGAGTCCTATCAGGAGAATATCTACTGTTATACCAACAATATTCCGCAACGGGACGGAGGCACCCATCTGGCAGGATTTCGAGCGGCACTGACAAGGACCCTCAATCAATATATCGAGCAGACCGGCCTTTCGAAGAAACAGAAGGTGAACACCTCGGGTGACGATGCCCGGGAGGGTTTGACAGCGGTGCTTTCGGTAAAGGTACCCGATCCGAAATTCTCATCTCAAACAAAGGACAAACTGGTCTCTTCCGAGGTAAAGGGGATTGTTGAGACGCTGCTTGCCGAAAACCTGACCGATTTTCTTTTGGAGAATCCTGCAGAGGCAAAGAACATTGCCGGCAAGATGATTGAAGCGGCCCGGGCCAGAGAAGCCGCGAGAAAGGCACGGGAGATGACGCGGCGCAAAGGCGCCCTGGATATAGCGGGACTACCCGGCAAGCTGGCTGACTGTCAGGAGAAGGATCCTGCACGCTCCGAGCTCTATCTGGTTGAGGGTGACTCTGCCGGCGGCTCGGCGAAACAGGGTAGGGACCGCCGCTATCAGGCGATCCTCCCCTTGAAGGGCAAGATTCTGAATGTGGAAAAGGCCCGCTTCGACAAGATGCTCTCCTCAGCGGAGGTGGGGACACTGATCACCGCCCTTGGTTGCGGTATCGGCAGAGAGGAGTTCAATCCCGACAAGCTTCGCTATCATCGCATTATTATCATGACCGATGCCGATGTTGATGGAGCCCACATTCGAACCCTGTTGTTGACCTTTTTCTATCGCCAGATGCCGGAGTTGATCGATAGGGGACATATCTATATTGCCCAGCCACCGTTGTACAAGGTGAAAAAGGGAAAACAGGAGCAGTACCTGAAAGATGATCAGGATTTGAATAACTACTTCCTGCAGTCGGCATTGGATAATGCTTCGCTGGTGGTGACTCGAGGTGCGCCGCCCCTGGCGGGTGAGAGTCTTGAATCGCTGTCGCGGACCTTTCTTACGGTCATGGCCAGTATTCAGCGTCTCTCCCTCAGGTACGACGGCGAACTGCTTGAAAAACTGATCTATATGCCGAGATTGGATGAGGCAATGATCGAGAAAGATCCTGAAATTACTAATTGGATCAATGAGTTAGAGTCAAGATTAAACACTGATCTGGGAATTTCGGAGTCCTGCACCCTGGATCTTGTGGATGAATCGAGCGCCGATGAAGCGGGTATACTGCTGACCCGCAAGGTTCACGGTATCGGCAACGAACATCTGATCCCATTTGATTTCTTCAGCAGCGTCGAGTATCGCAGGATCGTTGAGCTTGGCAACCAGCTAAACGGCCTGCTGAGTGATGATGCCCTGGTCAGGCGTGGTGAGAAGGAGCAGCCGGTCTCCAGCTTCAAACAGGCACTGGATTGGTTGATGGAGGATGCCAAGCGGGGGCAGCATGTACAACGCTACAAGGGCCTGGGCGAGATGAATCCGGAGCAGCTGTGGGAGACCACCATGAATGCAGACAGCCGCCGCCTGCTCCAGGTCAGCATCGAGGACGCCGTTGCGGCCGATCAGATCTTCGCCACCCTGATGGGCGACCAGGTCGAACCGCGCCGCGACTTCATCGAGACCCATGCCCTGACCGTTGAGAACTTAGATGTTTGAATATTTAGTCCGCAAATGAACGCAAATGAACGCAAAT
>NATV01000181.1 GCA_003094535.1 gamma proteobacterium symbiont of Ctena orbiculata
AAAAACTATAAGAGGAGAAATCGCATGTCCGGGATACTACTGCTGGTTTCGCTGGCGATCATCGCAGTATCCGTTTTGGTAGTAAAAGCTATCGACTTACCAGATCGATAGTTTTAGCTTATCAAATAGGGGTCCTCACAATCGGCTGTGACCTATTCGCCATCGATTGGGTCACTGCCTCCGCTGCCTTGTTGGCGCACATATTCGTACATCACGATAGAAGCCGCCACCGATACATTAAGACTTTCCACCTCTCCGAATTGCGGTATGCCCACCGAGGTGATAGCGGGATAGTCATTCCGGTCGAAGCTGTGCCCCCACTCCTCGTGCCCCAGGACAAAGGCTGTCCTCTTCGGCATGATAAAGTCGGTTAGCAAGTGCTTACCACCCCCTTCGAGCCTGACAATCCGGTATCCCCGTTCACTGAGATCCCGATAACTCTGATCAAAACTATCGAAAAAACGGGCCGGTACCTTTTTGAATGCGCCCTTTCCGGGCGCAGGATCGAAGGGACCGATATTCACCAGCTGAATCTCATGGGCGCCGAACACCTCGGCGCTGCGAAATATCTTCGCCACATTGAACCCAGCCTTCATGTGATCCA
Organism: gamma proteobacterium symbiont of Ctena orbiculata; assembly: GCA_003094535.1. Taxonomy (GTDB): domain Bacteria; phylum Pseudomonadota; class Gammaproteobacteria; order Chromatiales; family Chromatiaceae; genus Thiodiazotropha. Next base: position 605 of record NATV01000181.1, read on the forward strand.
ATACCAGGATGAACTGGTGTACGCCGGGTTTCGCCAACAGATTCCTCTGACGTTGCTTGGTGTATCTCAGCATGGCCTGATCACGCTCAGCCCTGCGCTGTTGCTTGGTTTTTCTCACTCTAATCATGACGCCTACCGGGATGATCAAAGACCATGACAATTCTCCAGGCTATTCTCTTTTCGTTGCTAGATCATGCATGCTGTAATAGTGATTTTAGGGGTAGGTGCGGTGATACAAACAGCAAACGTTGTTCGCGTTCTTGTGTGGAGCAACAGACTCAGAGTTGCCCACTGGACACTCGGTTTTTCCACAATCGGCCTGCTGGTCACCGGCTGGCTTATCAACAATACACCCATGATGGCCCAGAGTGCCGTCGAGATACACTATATGCTCAGCGCTCTCTTCCTGCCCGCACTCCTGCTAAGGCTATATCTGCTCTTTTTTGGCAGCGGCAGCGACCATTTCACCTCCTGTGAACCAAACATGCACCGCCTCTCTCAGGCAGGATTGGTGTTGAGATTCTACCTTAGCCTCGGCAAAGCGCCGCTACCCAAGTGGTACAGTCACAATCCTCTCTGGGGGCCCGTCTACCTGGCACTATTCTTCTTTATGATCCTGAGCGGCCTAAGTGGCCTGATGCTACTCAAGGAGGCGCCCATGCTGGGCACGCTGAGTCTGCATGACCTGCACCACCTCTGCTACCTGGTGATAGCCGGCTTCACTCTGCTGCACATCCTGTCGGTTTTCAGCCACGACCTGGCCGGAACGGGTTCGGATATATCCGGCATGATCAACGGACATCGTATCTTTGAGGTGGATAGAGCTCAGAAAATAGACCAAACCGGGAGCCAAAGCGTCGCCTTGGACGAACTCCTAAAAAGTCTAAAACGCTAATTCGGGAATAATCATCATCGCCTAAGATCTATCGAATCCATCACCATTGAGTCTTGGCATAAAAAAAACCCACATCGGATGATGTGGGTTTTTTATTAGTCAGGATCCCAAAGCCGGTTCGGCTTTACTCTTCGGTTTCAGCCCCTTCCGTCTCTACCTCTTCAGCCTCTTCAGGCTGCGGACGGTCAACCAACTCCACGTAGGCCATCGGTGCCAGATCCCCGGGACGATAGCCGCACTTCATGATACGCAGGTAGCCTCCGGGCCGCTCCTGGTAGCGCGGTCCCAACTCGGCAAAGAGTTTGCCCACCGCCGCCTTATCCCGCAGGCGAGCGAATGCCAAACGGCGCTTTGCCACGCTATCGGTCTTGGAGAGTGTGATTAGCGGCTCAGCGACCCGTCGCAGCTCTTTTGCCTTTGGCAAGGTTGTCTTGATCAACTCATGATTGATCAGCGACACGGTCATGTTTCTGAACATGGCATTGCGGTGACTGCTGTTACGATTCAGCTGGCGTCCTGATTTGCGATGGCGCATGGTTCGACTTCCACAAATTCAAAAGTTAAACAGGGTTTGCAACCGCCTCAGTGGGTCAGTTGCTCCTCAATATTCTCCGGCGGCCAATGCTCGAGGCGCATGCCGAGAGAGAGGCCGCGGCGGGCAAGTACGTCCTTTATCTCTGTCAGCGACTTCTTGCCCAGATTCGGTGTCTTCAGCAGCTCCACCTCGGTGCGCTGAATCAGATCGCCGATGAGGAAGATATTCTCCGCCTTCAGACAGTTAGCCGAGCGAACGGTCAGTTCCAGATCGTCCACCGGGCGCAGCAGGATGGGATCGATCGCGGGCTCCTCGGGTTCCGAGACAGACTCCGCCGCTTCCGCTTCCAGATCGACAAACACCGAAAGCTGATCGCGCAGGATGCTGGCCGAGCGCCGGATCGCCTCCTCCGGATCGATGGTTCCATTGGTCTCCAGTTCGATGACCAGGCGATCGAGACCGGTATTCTGCTCCACACGGGCCGCCTCGACACTGTAGGCCACTTCCCTGATCGGGCTGAACAGGGCGTCAACCTGCAACATCCCTATCGGTCGCTCATCACCCGCGCTGCCCAGGCGGGCAGCCGCCGGCTGGTAGCCACGACCACGGCGTACATTCAGCGTCATGTTGATTTCACCCGACTTGGTCAATGAGGCAATCACCAGATCGGGATTGGCGATCTCCACATCGTGGTCCAGGGTGATGTCACTGGCCAGCACCTGACCAGGTCCCTTCTTCTGCAGCTTCAGGGTCGCTTCATCCCTGGTGTGCATGATGATCGCGACCTGCTTCAGGTTGAGCAGCACATCGAGCACGTCCTCCTGGACGCCCTCTATCGTGGTGTATTCATGCAGCACGTCGGAGATCTCGACCTCGGTGATCGCACTGCCGGGCATGGATGAAAGAAGAATGCGTCTCAATGCATTCCCCAAGGTATGGCCAAATCCCCGCTCCAACGGCTCAAGGGTGACTTTCGCACGTGTTGCGGTGATGGGCTGAACGTTTACTATCCGGGGCTTGAGAAATTCCGTAACGCTATCGGTCATGTATATTCCCTCGTCAAGGCTTACTTGGAGTAGAGCTCGACGACCAGTTGCTCATTAATCTCGGCAGACAAATCAGAACGGTCGGGTACGCGTTTCAGCTTGCCTTTCATCGCTTTCGGATCAACCTCAACCCAATCGACAAAACCGAACTGCCCTTGTAGTTCGAGGGCACCCTGTATCCTTAACTGTTTCTTTGCCTTTTCCCTTATCGAGATTTCATCCTCTGCGGAGACCTTGAATGAGGGCACGTTGACAATCTTTCCGTTGACCTCTATCGCCTTATGACTCACGAGTTGCCGCGCTTCGGCACGGGTGGAACCGAAACCCATGCGATAGACGATGTTGTCGAGCCGTGTCTCAAGCAGTTGCAGCAGGTTTTCACCGGTCGCGCCTTTACTCTGAGCCGCGGTTTTGTAGTAGTTGCGGAACTGTTTTTCCATAATGCCGTAGATACGGCGAACTTTCTGCTTCTCACGCAGCTGCAGGCCATAATCCGACACCCGGCGGCGGCGATCTCCCATCTGCCCGGGTACCTTCTCCATGTTGCATTTGGAATCGAGTGAGCGTACGCGACTTTTCAGGAAAAGGTCAGTGCCTTCCCTGCGGCTCAGCTTGCATTTGGGTCCGATGTACCTTGCCATGTTTCAATAACTCCAGTAATTAGACGCGGCGCTTCTTGGGCGGACGGCAGCCATTGTGCGGTATCGGGGTGACATCAGAGATGCTGGTGATCTTGAATCCCGCGTTGTTCAGTGATCGAACCGCGGATTCACGACCGGGACCCGGACCCTTGACATTGACATCGAGATTCTTGACACCGAACTCCTTTACCATCTGACCGACGCGGTCTGCGGCAACCTGGGCGGCAAAAGGCGTACTCTTCCTAGAACCGCGGAATCCAGATCCACCGGCGGTTGCCCAAGCCAGGGCATTTCCCTGGCGATCACTGATGGTGATGATTGTGTTGTTGAAAGAGGCATGGATGTGAGCGACCCCGTCGGTCACGCTCTTCTTTACCTTTTTCTTGCCACGGATACTAGGTTTTGCCATCTTCTGTACCTAAAGATTCGTCTATGATTGATTAACGCTTGATCGGACGGCGCGGACCCTTACGGGTTCTGGCATTGGTGCGCGTGCGCTGCCCACGCAGCGGTAGTCCGCGGCGGTGGCGAATGCCACGATTACAGCCCAGGTCCATCAGACGCTTGATATTCATCGAGATTTCGCGGCGCAGGTCACCCTCAACCGTATAGCGGGAGACGATGGAACGAATGTTGTCCACCTGTTCCTCGCTCAGCTCCTGTATCTTGGCGTTCGGCTCGATGCCGGCCTCTTTACAGATTTCACCGGCACGGGAGCGCCCGATCCCGTAGATCGATGTCAGCGCAATGACCGCATGTTTTCGGTCTGGAATGTTGACCCCTGCAATTCGAGCCATCTCTAAATCTCCTGAACAAACCCCGGCACTTCGCCGAAGGTAAACGCGCAATATTACTCTACACAACCGCCTCTAGCAAGCGGATGCAACACTAAATCTTGAACAGATTAACCCTGGCGCTGCTTGTGGCGCCCCTCTTTACAGATCACTCTGACCACGCCGTTGCGGCGCACAATCTTGCAATTCCTGCAGATCTTTTTAACCGATGCACGCACTTTCATGTTTCAGACTCCAAATAGTAAATTCTCTACCCAGTACAGCTCTCTAGCGCAACAATCCGGCGCCGCTGCCCTTCAGGTTGGCCTTCTTCATCAGGCCCTCATATTGATGCGACATCAGGTGCGCCTGTACCTGCGCCATGAAATCCATCACCACCACCACAATGATCAACAGCGATGTACCACCAAAGTAGAAGGGCACGTTCCAGCCGACGATCAGGAACTCCGGCAGCAGGCAGACCAGGGTGATGTAGATCGCACCCCAGAAGGTCAGCTTGCTCATCACACCATCGATATACTTCGCCGTCTGTTCACCCGGGCGGATGCCGGGTATAAACGCGCCTGAGCGCTTCAGATTGTCAGCGGTTTCCCGCGAATTGAAAACCAGCGCGGTATAGAAAAAACAGAAAAAGATAATCGCCGCCGCATAGGCCATTACATAGACCGGTTCACCCGGCGACAGTTTGGCAAAGATATCCTGGATCCAACGGGTACCTTCGGTATTGCCGAACCACTGACCAAGGGTTGCCGGAAAGAGGATGATGCTCGAAGCAAAGATCGGCGGAATAACACCCGACATGTTCAGCTTCAGCGGCAGATGGGTACTCTGCGCCGCCAGCATCCGCCTGCCCTGCTGGCGCTTGGCGTAGTTGATCGTGATCCGGCGCTGTCCACGCTCCACGAAGACGACGAAGGCGGTGACCGCGATTGCCAATACGAAGAGAAACAGAATTGTCAGCGCATTCAGCTCTCCGGTACGGGCGAGCTCAAGGGTGCCGCCAATCGCGGACGGCAGACCGGCGACGATACCGGCAAAGATGATCATCGATATGCCGTTGCCGATGCCGCGCTCGGTGATCTGTTCACCCAGCCACATCAGAAACATGGTGCCGGTCACCAACGATACCGCGGCGGTGACGACAAAGCCCACCCCCTGATGGATGACAATGGTCTCACCACCCACGACCTGGCTCTGCAGCGCGATCGAGATACCCACCGCCTGGAAAGTCGCCAGGACGACCGTACCGTACCGGGTATATTGGGTTATCTTTCTGCGTCCCGACTCACCCTCCTTTTTCAGCTGTTCCAGCGAGGGGATAACCGCCGACATCAACTGCATGATGATCGAGGCAGAGATGTAGGGCATGATGCCGAGAGCAAACAGACTGGCGCGTTCCAGGGCGCCACCGGAAAACATGTTGAACATATCCAGGATCGATCCCTGGGCCTGTTCGAACAGGGCCGCCAGTGCCACCGGGTTGACCCCCGGTACCGGTATGAAGGTACCGATACGGAACACCAACAGCGCGCCGGCAACGAACAGCAGGCGTTGACGCAATTCCGTCAACCGGCCCATGCCGCCAAGCGCGCCCATCATTGGTGATCCCTGGGTAGCCATGATTTACTCGACCTTGCCACCGGCTGCTTCGATAGCAGCCTTGGCGCCTTTGGTTACCCCGATGCCTTTCACGGTAACGGCGCGGTCGATGGTGCCGGAGGCGAATATCTTTGCCCGCTTCACCGAACGCGTGATGATATTCGCTTTTTTCAGGGCCTCAAGGTCGACCACCTCGCCATCGATCTTGGCCAGCTCACCCAGGCGCACCTCTGCTGTCGAGAGAGAGACGCGGGAGGTGAAACCCACCTTGGGCAGGCGTCTCTGCAGAGGCATCTGTCCGCCTTCAAACCCGACCTTGTGGAAGCCGCCGGAGCGGGACTTCTGCCCCTTGTGCCCACGTCCGCAGGTCTTTCCAAGACCGCTGCCAATACCGCGTCCGACTCGCTTGCGATCGCTTTTGCTGCCTGCAGCCGGCTGTAATGTATTCAAGCGCATCGTTAAGCCTCCACAACCTTGACCATGTAGTTGACCTTGTTCACCATGCCTCGGGTCGCGGGGGTATCTTCGACCTCAACGACCTGATGCATCCGCCGCAGGCCCAAACCGGCAACGCAGGCCTTATGGCTGGCCAGCCTGCCATTCGTGCTGCGTGTTAGGGTTACCTGCATCATCTTTTTCTTAGCCATGATCTACCCCAGGATATCCTCGACACTCTTACCGCGCTTCAGGGCAACGGACTCGGCGTCTGTCATCTCTTTCAAGCCATTGATCGTGGCCCGCACCACATTCATGGGATTGTTTGTCCCGATGCACTTGGCCAAAACGTTTTGTACCCCAAGCACCTCAAACACGGCACGCATGGCGCCACCGGCGATGATGCCGGTACCGTCAGAGGCGGGTTGCATATGCACCTTGGCGGCGCCATGTCTGCCGGTCACCGGATACTGCAAGGTCGAGCCGCTGAGGCGAACCGAAACCATGTTTTTACGGGCTGTCTCCATGGCCTTTTGGATAGCCACGGGAACCTCGCGGGCCTTGCCGGTACCGAATCCGACCCGCCCCTTGCCGTCACCGACGACGGTGAGCGCGGAGAAGCCGAACTGACGGCCACCCTTAACCACCTTCGCTACCCGGTTTACATTGACCAGCTTTTCAAGAAGCTCGTCGCCCTCAGGTTTTGCATTGAAATTAGCCATAGTCCTGAATCCTTAAAATTGGAGACCGGCTTCGCGCGCCGCATCGGCAAGCGCCTTAACCCGCCCATGGTATTGAAATCCGGAGCGGTCGAAGGCCACACTCTCTACACCGGCGGTTTTTGCCCGCTCAGCGATATGCTTTCCGACAATCTTCGCCGCATCGACATTGCCGCTGGCGCCGCTGATTTCACCACGAATGGTCTTGTCGAGCGTCGACGCACTCGCCAGCACACTGCCGCCATCAGGACTGATCACCTGGGCATAGATATGTCGAGGCGTACGATGAATAGAGAGACGAAAGGCGCCAAGCTCCCGGATCTTTGCTCGAGTACGACGCCCACGACGTATGCGTGATAGTTTCTTTTCCATCGTTCTACCCTATTTCTTCTTGGCTTCTTTACGTGCGACATATTCGTCGACATAGCGCACGCCCTTGCCTTTGTAGGGCTCGGGCGGACGAAAGGCGCGGATCTCCGCAGCCACCTGGCCGACACGCTGCTTGTCGCTTCCGCTGACCACGATCTCGGTGGCCGAAGGCGTCGCAATGCTGATACCTTCAGGCACCGGATAATCGATCGGATGCGAGAAGCCTAGATTGAGATTGAGCGACTTACCGCCCGCCTGCGCGCGGTAACCCACACCAACCAACTGTAATTTCTTCTCAAAACCCTGAGTGACCCCGGTCACCATGTTGTTGACCAGCGCCCGCATGGTTCCCGCCATGGCCCAGGATGATTTGTCCTCGTTCAGTGGCGCCACCTTGAGGCTGTTGTCCTCTTCAGCGATCTCCACGGAAGGGTGGATAGCCATCGCCATTTCACCCTTGGGGCCCTTGATGCTCAGCGACTGGTCACCCTTTTTGACCGTGACGCCTGAGGGTACTGTAATCGGGCTTTTAGCTACACGTGACATCTCAACCCCCCTTAAGCGACATAGGCGATGACTTCACCGCCCTGTCCCGTCTCGCGGGCGGTACGGTCGGTCATCACACCTTTTGAAGTGGAGATAATCGCCACGCCAAGACCGCCACGTACTTTGGGCAAATCATTCTTGCCCTTGTAGACACGCAGGCCGGGGCGGCTGATACGCTTGATCAAATCGATGACAGGACGCCCCTGGTAGTAACGAAGCTCTAAAACCAGGGTCGGTTTCGCGGTTTCGCTGTTGATTGAGACTTCCTGAAGAAAACCCTCTTGTTTCAGAAGGTTAGCGATTGAGTGCTTCAGTTTCGAGGAGGGCAGCTCTACTGTCGTCTTCTTTGCTGCCTGGCCATTGCGGATACGTGTAAGCATATCCGCGATGGGATCTGACATACTCATGATGAGCTCCTGTGGTCAGTCCGCCTTTGTGGCGCGATACCGAAAATGTAAAACAGGCGGGCCGGTTACTTGACCCGCGTAAAGGCGCGAAATTATACGCTTACCAACTTGCTTTAACAAGCCCCGGAACGTCGCCGCGCATCGCGGCCTCGCGCAGCTTGTTGCGGCAGAGACCGAACTTGCGATAGACGCCGTGCGGCCGGCCTGTCATCCGACAGCGATTTTGCTTGCGCGAGGGACTGGCGTCCCTGGGCAGCTTCTGCAGCTTGCGGGTCGCCTCCTCGATCTGCTCGAATGTGCTGTTGGGATTCTTGATCACCGCCTTCAGAGCACTACGCTTGGCAGCATATTGGGAGGCGATACGGGCACGCTTGTTTTCGCGTGCGATCATACTCTTCTTTGCCATGTTTGAACTCAGTTCTTAAAAGGAAATTTAAAGGCTTCCAGCAGCGCACGACCCTCTTCATCGGTCTTCGCCGTGGTGGTAATGGTAATGTCCAAGCCACGTATCGCGTCGATCTTGTCATAATCGATCTCCGGAAACATGATTTGCTCTTTAACACCCATGGAGTAGTTTCCGCGGCCGTCGAATGACTTGCCGTTGAGGCCTCGAAAGTCACGAATACGGGGTATCGCGATGTTGATCAAACGATCGAGGAACTCATACATCCGCTCACGACGCAGGGTTACCTTGCAGCCGATCGGCCATCCCTCGCGGACCTTGAAACCGGCAATAGACTTGCGGGCGTGGGTGATGATTGCTTTCTGACCGGCAATCTTCTCCATGTCCGCAACGGCATTCTCCAGGACCTTTTTGTCGCCAATCACTTCGCCAACACCCATGTTAAGGGTGATCTTGCTGATCCTGGGAACCTGCATGATGCTGCCGAACTGAAACTTGTCCATCAACTCCTGGACAATGGTCTCCTTATAGTCTTGCTGTAATCTTGCCATGTCTGATCACGCCTCAGATGTCGACGACTTCTTGATTCGATTTGAACACTCGAACCTTCTTGCCATCTTCGAGAATTTTAAATCCAACCCGGTCGGCCTTATCGGTCTGCGGGTTGTAGAGCGCCACATTGGAGATGTGCAGGGGCATCTCCTTGTCCAGGATACCGCCTGGTTCACCCCTGTTCGGATTGGGCTTGGTGTGTTTTTTCGCCATATTGACGTTTTCCACGACCAAGCGGTCATCCTGCAACATCCTGACCACGGTGCCGCGTTTGCCTTTATCCTTGCCGCTGATGACGATGACCTCGTCACCCTTTTTAATCTTGCTTGCCATCGTGCCGCCTCACAAAACTTCTGGTGCGAGCGAAATGATTTTCATGAATCGCTCACTCCGTAATTCACGGGTTACAGGACCGAAGATACGTGTGCCTATCGGCTGCAATGCGCTGTTCAAAAGCACCGCGGCATTGGTGTCGAAACGGATCACCGAGCCGTCCGGGCGACGAACACCCTTCTTGGTTCTGACAACAACGGCGTTGTAAACATCACCTTTTTTCACTTTGCCTCGGGGTATCGCATCTTTGACACTGACTTTCACAATGTCTCCGATTCCTGCATAGCGGCGATGAGAACCACCCAGCACCTTTATGCACTGAACCCGCTTTGCGCCGCTGTTATCAGCAACACTGAGGTTGGTCTGCATCTGAATCATGGTATTGCCCTAATTCCAAATAGTTTCGATTGGATACACGCCGAGAACAGGTCTCAGTTGGCACGCTCCAGCACTTTAACCAAACGCCAGGTTTTGGTCTTTGACAGCGGACGGCACTGTTCCACCATCACGGTATCGCCCTTCTGGCACTCATTCGCTTCGTCATGAGCATGTACCTTTGTCGAACGACGCATGAATTTCCCGTAGACCGGATGCTTTACGCGACGCTCGACGGATACGGTAATCGACTTATCCATCGCGCTGCTCACGACCTGTCCAACCAATGTCCGGTTCGTTGCCTGCTGTTCACTCATGATGCATTACCCGACTTCTGTTCATTCATTAGCGTCTTGACCCGTGCGATATCCTTGCGAACTTCCTTCATCCGCGAAGGCTTGGCCAACTGGCCGGTACCCCGCTGCATACGCAGGTTGAACTGCTCTTTCAGAAGCTCTTCGAGGGTAGTAGTCAACTCTTGTTGTGACTGTTCTCTTAACTCTGATGCTTTCATTACATTACCGTCCGCTTCACGAAAGTGGTCGAAACAGGCAACTTGGCGGAAGCAAGCGCGAACGCTTCGCGCGCCAGCTCTTCGGAGATACCTTCGATCTCATAAAGCATGCGGCCTGGCTGAATCTGGGCAACCCAGTACTCAACATTACCCTTACCTTTACCCTGGCGAACCTCCAATGGTTTCTTGGTAATCGGTTTGTCCGGAAAGATTCGGATCCAGATCTTTCCGCCACGCTTTACATGGCGGGTGATGGCACGACGAGCGGATTCGATCTGTCTTGCGGTGATGCGGCCACGTCCGGTCGACTTCAGGCCATACTCACCAAAGGAGACATCGCTGCCTTTGAAGGCCAAGCCGCGATTGCGCCCTTTGTGCTGTTTACGAAATTTTGTCCGTTTTGGTTGCAGCATGGCTTAGGACCTCTTACCCGTTGAGGCTGGTTTGGCTTCTACCTCAACCTCCTCATTATCACCGTATACCTCGCCCTTGAAGACCCATACCTTGACGCCGATGATGCCATAGGTCGTATTCGCTTCCGCGAATCCATAATCGATATCAGCACGCAAAGTATGCAGCGGCACCCGACCTTCCCGGTACCACTCGGAGCGTGCAATTTCAGCGCCGTTGAGACGTCCGCTGATATTGACCTTGATCCCCTCGGCACCGAGGCGCATGGCGTTCTGCACCGCTCTTTTCATCGCACGCCTGAACATCACGCGCCTCTCCAACTGCTGGGCGATACTCTCGCCGACCAGCTGGGCGTCGAGTTCCGGTTTGCGGATCTCTTCGATGCTCATGTGCACAGGAATTCCCATCATCCCGGAAACCTCGGCCCGCAACGCATCGATATCCTCACCCTTCTTGCCGATCACCAGTCCCGGCCGTGCCGTGTGAACGGTGATGTGTGCATTATTCGCGGGGCGATCGATCTGAATCCGGCTGACGGACGCCTGTGCCAGCTTCTTCTTCAGGAACTCCCTGACTTCAAGATCGTTGTTCAGCAGGTCCGCGTAGTGCTTGGAATCCGCATACCACTTGGAGGTCCAGTCTTTTACGATGCCAAGACGAATCCCGGTTGGATGTACTTTTTGACCCATTTCGGCCTCTCTTGCCTATTACTTTTCCGCCACAGTCACGTTGATGTGACTGGTGCGCTTGAGAATCCTGGTTGCACGCCCCTTGGCACGTGCGCGTATACGCTTCATGGTCGGCCCCTCATCGACAGTGACAGCAGAGACCTTCAACTCATCGATATCGGCGCCATCATTGTGTTCAGCATTGGCAATCGCCGACTCGAGCACCTTTTTCACCAAGCCGGCCCCCTTCTTCTTGCTGAATGAGAGAAGATTCAGTGCCTGCTCCACGGGAAGGCCGCGAATCTGATCGGCGATCAGGCGCCCCTTCTGCGCCGAAATCCGGGCGTGACGCAATTTTGCTGTAGTCTGCATCATCACTTCCTCTACTTGGACTTCTTATCTGCGGCATGGCCGCGATAGGTACGGGTCAGTGCAAACTCACCCAATTTATGCCCAACCATGTTCTCGGAGATCAACACCGGTACATGCTGTTTACCGTTGTGTACCGCGATGGTCAATCCAACCATCTCCGGTGCGACGACCGATCTGCGAGACCAAGTCTTGATAGGACGCTTGTTGTTCTGGGCTACCGCCTCTTCCACCTTCTTCATCAGATGGTGGTCGATGAATGGGCCTTTTCTGATTGAACGTGGCACGACTCTAACCCCTAATCAATTATTTACGGTTTCTACGGCGCACAATCATCTTGTTTGTGCGTTTGTTGGTACGTGTCTTGTACCCTTTGGTCGGCACACCCCAGGGCGATACCGGATGGCGCCCGCCCGAGGTACGACCCTCACCACCGCCGTGGGGATGATCAACCGGGTTCATGGCGACACCGCGCACCGTGGGACGTACACCCTTCCAGCGTTTCGCCCCCGCCTTGCCGAGGGAACGCAGGGTATGCTCGGAGTTGGAGACCTCGCCGATGACCCCGCGGCAGTCCGCGGGTACCTTGCGCATCTCACCTGAACGCAGGCGCAGGGTTGCGTACTCGCCTTCCCTCGCCACCAGCTGCACAGAGGTGCCGGCGGAACGAGCGATCTGGGCACCCTTACCCGGCTTCATCTCCACGCAATGGACCACCGAACCAAGCGGCATGTTCCTCAATGGCAGACAGTTGCCGACTTTGATCGCCGCACCGGAACCCGACTCGATCTGATCACCGATATGCAGGTTGTTCGGCGCGATGATGTAGGCACGCTCACCATCCGCATAGCGGATCAGGGCGATAAACGCAGTCCGGTTTGGATCATATTCAATACGCTCCACAGTCGCCGGGATACCCTCTTTGTTGCGCTTGAAGTCGATGATGCGATAGCGCTGCTTGTGACCGCCGCCGCGATGACGCGTGGTGATGCGACCGTTGTTGTTCCGACCGCCACTCTTGCTCTTCTTCGCCAGCAACGGACCATAGGGCTCGCCCTTATGGAGCTCATCATTGACAACCTTGACTACAAATCTGCGGCCAGCGGATGTCGGTTTTGCTTTAACGACTGCCATTATCCCAATCCTGTCTTAAGTGTTCACGCGCCGGCCGCGAAATCGATATCGTTGCCGGGCTTGAGGCGCACATACGCCTTTTTCCAGTCTGAACGCTTGCCCATCACCTGGCCGAAGCGCTTCTGCTTGCCTTTGCAGTTCACCACCTGCACCCGCTCGACCTCGACTTCAAACAGTTTTTCAACTGCCCTGGCGATCTCGCGCTTGGTGGCATCGGTGGCCACGCGGAAGGTGTACTGCTGGTTGCTGTCTGCAACAACGCTGCTCTTCTCAGAGACCACAGGACTCAGAAGAACCTTCATGAGACGCTCGTTATTCATGCCAGTCGCTCCTCGAGTTTCTTCACTGCGCCCTCGGTTATCAACAACTTTTCATAGGCCACCAGGCTGACCGGATCGATCTCATTGATATCCCGCACGTCAACGCCGTAGAGATTGCGTGAAGCCAGGTAGAGATTCTCATCCGGGTTCGTGGTTACCACCAATACATCACTGAGCTCCATACCCTTCAGCTTCTCTACCAGCTCCTTGGTCTTGGGCTGAGCAACGCTGAACTCATCGACCACCACCAGTCTCTCCTGTCGATTCAACTCGGAAAGGATCGAACGGATCGCTCCACGGTACATTTTGCGGTTAATCTTCTGCGCAAAGTTGCGTGGGGTTGACGCGAAGTTAACACCACCGCCACGCCAGATAGGGCTTCTGCTGGTACCGGCACGCGCCCGACCGGTACCCTTCTGGCGAAAGGGCTTGGCACCGCCGCCTGCGACAGCAGAGCGGTTCTTCTGCGCCTTGGTGCCCGCCCGTGCGGCAGACATATAGGCGGATACCACCTGATGCACCAGCGACTGCTTGAATTCCGCCCCAAAGACCTCGTCGGAGACCTTGAGGGTTTGCGCGCCTACGGCTGTTTGTACATTGAGTTCCATGAGACTCACCCTTTATTCTTCATCTTCACAGCAGGCGTGACGATCAGGTCACCCCCTCTGGAACCAGGGACCGATCCTTTCACCAGCAACAGATTGCGTTCAGCGTCGACACGCACGACCTCCAGATTCTGCTGGCAGCGCTGCACGGCGCCCATCTGTCCGGCCATCTTCTTACCCTTGAATACGCGACCCGGGGTCTGGCACTGTCCGATGGAACCGGGGGCCCGATGGGATAGGGAATTGCCATGGGTTGCATCCTGGGTGCGAAAGTTGTGACGCTTGACGCCACCTTGGAAACCCTTGCCCTGGGAGCGTCCGCGCACATCGACCATCTGCCCGGCCTCGAAGCGATCAGCCTTAATTTCGCTGCCCACCTCGATGCCTTCCATATCGGATTCCTCGGCCCGGAACTCCCATACGCTGCGTCCGGCCTCGACCCCCGCTTTTGCAAAGTGGCCGGAGGCGGGCTTGTTCACATGGGAACTCTTGCTGCTTCCTGTGGTGACCTGAATAGCCAGGTAACCATCTGTCTCGCCACTCTTCAGCTGAGTGACCCGGTTGGGTTCAACCTCGATCACAGTGACGGGGATGGACTCGCCCTGCTCGGTGAATACCCGGGTCATTCCCGCTTTGCGTCCGACTACTCCAATCGCCATCGTAGTTAACCTCAGTTCAGTTTGATCTGCACGTCGACGCCGGCAGCCAGATCGAGCTTCATCAACGCATCCACGGTCTTATCGGTCGGCTCAACGATATCGAGCAGACGCTTGTGGGTGCGGATCTCATATTGATCCCGCGCATCCTTGTTGACATGCGGCGAAATCAGGATGGTGTATCGCTCATTCTTGGTCGGCAGCGGAATGGGGCCGCGCACATGGGCGCCGGTGCGCTTGGCGGTTTCCACTATTTCACGGGCAGATTGATCAATCAGTCGATGATCAAATGCCTTCAGACGAATTCGTATTCTCTGGTTTGCCATTATCACTTACTCGATAATCTTGGATACCACACCGGCACCCACGGTCCGGCCGCCTTCGCGGATCGCAAAGCGCAGACCCTCTTCCATCGCGATCGGCGCGATCAGTTTCACCACCATCTTCACGTTGTCCCCAGGCATCACCATCTCCACCCC
>NATV01000182.1 GCA_003094535.1 gamma proteobacterium symbiont of Ctena orbiculata
CTCGTTCGTTACCGCCATCGAGATGGGGATGAACGCCTATTTCCATGAACTGCATAAAATACTCGGCATCTTCATTCCGCTGATCGTCACCAACTGCATTATCATCGGCCGCGCCGAAGCCTTCGCCTCCAAGAACGGCCTGCCACGCTCCCTGGTGGATGGTCTCAGTGTCGGTATCGGATTTACCCTGGTACTGCTCACCCTGGGTGGCATGCGCGAACTGGTGGGACAGGGAACCCTCTTCGACCAGGCTCACCTGATGTTCGGCGAGGCAGCCCGCGGACTTAGCTTGAGGATTGAAGCGTTCCCCGGCATGCTGATCGCGATCCTTCCTCCCGGTGCATTTATCGGCCTGGGACTCTTGATCATGGTAAAAAATCTGATCGACAGACGTCTAGCCGCCCGTGCCGCCGAGAGGATCGACTATCCCGAGGGGGCAGAGGGAGTGGCAAAGCCCTAGCGGGCACAGACCGGCTTTCCTATGCGTGTTCATCGATTCTTCACTCATCAACCCCTGCACAAGGGTGGCCGAGTCGATCTCGAGACAGAACCATCACACCATATACACCAGGTACTGAGACTACGGGTGGGAGACGAGATCGTCCTGTTCGACGACGACGGGGACGAATACGATGCAAAACTGCTTTTGCTAAGCAAAAAACAGGCGCAGGTCGAGGTCGGAGAGCTGCTCAGACATGAAGCGGAAAGCCGACTTAAGATCCATCTCATTCTCGCGATCTCCCGTGGCGAGCGCATGGACTTCGCCATGCAAAAAGCGACGGAACTCGGGGTCAACCGGATCACACCGGTGTTTAGCGATCGCTGCGTCGTCAAGCTTGATGAAAAGAAGAGCGCCGGCCGGCTGACGCACTGGAGACGGATCGTTATCAACGCCTGTGAACAATCGGGGCGTTGCCGCATACCGGCCATCGACAAACCGCAGGCGTATGGAACCGCCCTGAGCCAGGGACAAGGCGCTACGGCGATACTGCTCGATCACCGCAGCCAGCTCACCCTGCAACAGATCGATCCTCCCGAGACCTCCCTTAGCCTGCTTATCGGACCCGAAGGCGGATTGACCGGCAAGGAGCGTCAACTTGCCGTCGACAAAGGATTTGTCGGGGTTCGCCTCGGTCCACGTATACTGCGTACCGAAACCGCCCCCCTCGCGACCCTGGCCGCAGTGCAGACCCTCTGGGGTGACTTCTCCGATTGACACGGCAGCCATAGGGGCAGCGTGACCGGTCTCAGCCGACGTGAGGTGTCTCCAGGTAGGCGCTGGACTGCATCTCCTGCAAGCGGCTTGCCGTGCGTTTGAAATCGAACACGAGGCGGCTGCCCGAGTAGAGGCTCTCCGGCTCGGCATCGGCGCTGATCACCAGATTCACCTTTTGATCGTAAAAGACATCCACCAGATTGATGAAGCGTCTTGTGCGATCATCCCAGGTGCCGTCGAGACGGGGAATATCCGAAATAAACACCGTATGGTGGCAGCGCGCCAGTTCAAGGTAGTCGTTCTGCCATCGTGGTGGCCCGCACAATGCATTGAAGTCGCACCATATCACCCCGTTTGCACGCTTCCGATAACGGATCGCCCGCCCGGGAACGGAATAGCGACCGCCTGTATCCACCTCCCCGCTCACCAGGCGTTCAAACTCCCTGCCCATCTCTCTCTCGGCCCCGTCGCCAAGGGGTGTATGGTAGACGGTTGACGACTCGAACAGCTGCAGCCTGTAGTCACTCTCTCCCCCAAGCTCAAGTACCTGATTGGTACGCTTCAAGATGTCGATGGCAGGCAGGAAGCTTTCCCGTTGTATCCCCCCCCGGTAGAGCTCATCCGGGTGCTTGTTCGAGGTTGTGACCAGTGTTATTGACGACTTTTCAAGGGACTCCAACAGACTGCGCATCAGCATGGCATCGCCGATATCGATCACGTTGAACTCATCGAGGCACAATACCCGGACTCGCTGCGCCATTTCAGCTGCAATCGATTGCATTGGCACACGCTCCCCTTCACGCTGCTGCAGCTGTTCATGGATATGACGCATAAAGCTGTGAAAGTGGTGTCGTTCGATGCCGACTTCACCATGGTGTTGAACAAACAGATCCATCAACCAGGTTTTACCCCTGCCGACGCCCCCCCAAAGATAGATCCCCGCCACCGGGAGATGCCGTTTCAACCACAACCAGCCACTGGATCTCTTGTTCCGCTGCAACTCCCTGGCCAATCGATCGAAGGCGGCAACCACAGACTCCTGATGGGGGTCGGGTTCGAATCCGCTTTCCAGCAGTTGCTTTTTATAGTGTTCGCGGAGGGACAAGGTTGGCGGGATAGCGGGTTGTTATCAGGTCACGACTTCCAACACTTGATGTTCGAACTGATCCAGGTCGGGGATAACGGCAGGACTCATATCCAGCTCGACCTGTTGTTTGATCAAGGGATTGAACTCCTCCTCGGGATTCACCGGCACGACATTGTCGGCGCTCACTCTGACCAGGCTCGGAATGGCCTGAACCAACAGTCCGATATGGGTGAGTTCTTGATTCTGTCCCAGGGTATTCATGACCATGATTCGACCCCGGTTGCCTGGTATGACCACCCGATCACCAAGCATACCCTCGAAAGAGATCACCGGAATAACCACGCCCCGCCAGACATAACTGCCGACAAACCAATCCGGCATCCCCTCATCCGCGGGCTCGGGCAGCTGATAGCCGATCACCTCTGCAATGACCGCATTGGGCAGCAGCAGCTGGAGTTCGTGTAGCGGGATGAGGACGCTTCTGACCTCCTTGACTACGGGTTGACTCATAATCTGCTTTCCGCCAGGACCTCATTGATGTTATCCAGCAACTCGGTTTCCTGGTAGGGTTTTCCAAGACAGCGTTTTACACCAAGATCCATCGCGCGCTGTCGGTGTTTCTCACCTACGCGTGAGGAGATCATGATAATCGGCAGGCCGTAGTAGTCGACCGAGTTGTTGATATGGCGAGCCAGCTCAAAGCCGTCCATACGCGGCATCTCGATATCCAGCAACATGATATCGGGCACCTGCTCCTGCAGCAGGGCAACCGCTTCGACGCCGTCTTTCGCGGTGACCACATCCATATCATGGCGCTCCAGCAGGCGACTGGTGACCTTGCGCACGGTAATGGAGTCATCCACCACCATAACCCGCAATCGATCCTCGGCCCGCTTTTCCGGCGTCTCTCTGACCAGGCTGAGGGGCGCGGCCGCATGGGTGGCATCCATACGCACCAGGGAAGCGAGATCGAGTATCAATGCCACCCTGCCATCGGCAAGAATGGTTCCGCCGGTAATCCAGCGTACACTGCCGACCTGCTTACCCATCGACTTGACCACCACCTGCCTGCTGCCGAGCAGTTCATCAACCTGCAATGCGGCCTGATGATCACCGGTCTGCAGCAGCAACAGGGGGAGCCAGCGCGTGGTTTCGGGTATCTCATGCTGTCCCATGCCCATCATGCGGCCAAGATAGCTGACCTTGTAACGCCTGCCGCCGTAGGTAAAGCCGTCCTGGCCCCCTTCGTAGCAGGTCATCAGCTCCTGGCGGCGGATCCGTACAACACCGGAGATGCTGCCATGGGGTACCGCATAGACCTCTTCCCCGACGCGTACCAGCAGGGCATCCGAGATCGCCAGGGTGAGCGGCAGCCGAATGATGAAGCTGGTACCGCGTCCCGGTTGGGAATCGATCTCCAGGGATCCGCCCAGTTGCTTGACCTCGCTGGTCACAACATCGAGGCCGACGCCACGTCCGGAGATCTGGGTTACCTCCTCGGCGGTGCTGAATCCGGGCAGCAGCACGCACTGTATCAGATCGTCATCACTGATCTCCGCATTGGCATCGATCATGCCCTGTTCCAAGGCGCGCTTGCGGATGGCTTCGATATCCAATCCCCGACCATCGTCGGAGAGGGTGATCAGCACATCCGTCGCCTCGCGATCAAGATAGAGGGAGATCCTGCCTACCTCCTGCTTTCCCGCCTGCTGACGATTCTCCGGGTATTCGATACCGTGGGAGACCGAGTTGCGCAACAGGTGCTCGAGTACCGGCACCATGCGGTTGAGGATGCTGCGATCGAGTTCGCCTTCGACGCCAAAACACTCGAGGTTGGCTCGCTTGCTCAACTGACCGGCGGTCTGCCGCACCAGGCGCTGCATCCTCGGCACCAGCTGCGCGAACGGCACCATGCGGGTTCGCAGCAAGCCGTCCTGAAGATCGGTGGAGATCCTCGACTGCTGCAGCAGCAGGGTATCGGTCTCACGTTGCAGATCCCGCAACGCCTCGTTGATGTTCCCCAGGTCATTGACTGTTTCCATCAATGCTCTGGAGAGCTGCTGCATGGTTGAGAATCTGTCCATTTCGAGCGGATCGAATTCGGCCTTTTCGCGGTCGTCCTCGTGTTCCCGTTCCCAACGGTAGATGATCTGCGCCTCGGTCTCTATTTCCAGATTCCGCAACTGGGTATGGAGACGGGAAACGGTCTGTTCCAACTCCGAAAGGTTGAAGCCAAGTACGCTGTTCTGCTGTTCCAAGCGGGCCCTGTAGATACTCACTTCACCGGCATGATTCACCAGACGATCCATGAGATCCGCATTCACCCGCACCTGCTCCTTGGTGGGTTTGAAGCTCTCCTTGTCCTCCTCTTTGGCCTCCGGCTCGAGCAGCTTTGCGATCTCATCGTTGAAGGGGAGTACGGTTGCCGTTTCAACGACTTCTTCAGCCTCTTCCAGCGTTTCGTCGCTGCCATCACTCTCCGGTACAGCCTGAATCGTCTCCACCATTCCCGTATAAGACGGTGTGGGCTCACCGCCGAGCAGATTCTGCAGCTGCTCTACCTCGGTATCCGAGGCGGGTACTTTGCCCGATTTGGCAATGGTTTCGATCTGCAACGCCAGATGGTCGATGGCGTGTCTCACGCTATCCGTGACCGTGTCTATTGGATCGATCTCTTTTTCGGCAAGGGCGGTCATCACCGACTCGACGGAATGACTCAGATCGCCGACAGGCATGATACCGGCAAGCCGGGCGCTTCCTTTCAGGGTATGCAGATTGCGCTGCACCCCCTCGATCGCCGTATGATCGTCAAGGTCATCCAGCCACTGCTGATAGCTGCTCTCGATGTGTTCGATAAACTCCTTCGCCTCTTCGATGAAGATCTGTACCAACTCTTCATCTTCACCCACGTCCAATAGAACCTCGTCATGCATAAGCATGAAGGATTCGTCGGTATCGCTGATTGCCCGGTCATTTATCCCGTCGAGATTAAAACTCTCGAACGGAATCTCCAGATCCTCTCCATCAGCTGCTGACTCTTCAGTCTGCCCAGCCTCATCGACAGCCTCTTCAGCAGTCTCAAGCTCTTCTTGCAGCTCCTGATCGATAAGCTCCTCAATGGAGTCCTCTTCAAGAGAGGCGCCATCGACGATCAATTGGATCTGCTCAATCAACTGGTCGCCACGATGGACCTTGCCGGAGGTGGCAGCATCATCGGTCTGGGTGGCAATCAGGTCGATTGCCTGCCTTGAAATGGCGAAGACCTTGTCACTGGATTCGATATGTCCCCTGAGTACACCATTCAGCAGCGACTCCATGGCGTGACTGAGATCACCCACCGGTTCGATACCGGCCAAGCGTGAACTCCCCTTGATGGTGTGCAATGCGCGTTGCATTCCATCCAGCGTGGTGTGATCGGAAGGCGTGTCACTCCACTGCTTGTAGTTTTCCTCCAGGGTTTCCAGTAACTCCCTCGACTCCTCGATGAAGATCTGGACAAGCTCAGGATCCTCGCTTACCTCGAACAGGTCGCCTTCGTGGAGAAAACTCATCGGTTCGTCATAGTATGACGAGGTATCTACCGGTTCTACATGTTCGGCCTCTGAAATTGCCTCCTCGACCTCCTTCAGCTCCTCAGCCAGTGATTCCTCATCGGTACCACCCAGGGCCGTTGCTTCCGTCTCAGCGCCGATGACTGGAGATTCGAGGGCGGCCAGGAGGCTGGTCGAGAAGTGTATGTCACTTCCGGAATCGGCATCATCTATCTGTGTAGCCAGAACATCGATGGCCTGGCGCACCATGCTCCGGATGGATGATTCAGGTTTTAGCTCATCTCGCGACATACGCTCGAAGAGATTTTCCAGGCCATGGCTCAAATCCCCTATCGGATTGATACCCGCCAGCCTGGAACTGCCCTTGAGGGTATGCAACGAGCGTTTGAATTCATCGATCAGGCTGCTGTCCAGGGGTGAATCGATCCATTTCTGGTAGTGCTGTTCAAGATTGTCCAGCAACTCCCGCCCCTCTTCGACAAAGATACCCACCAGCTCTTCATCGCCTTCAACCTCAAACTGCTGCTCGTCGAGCTGGTAGCTTGCAAGATCCAGCAGATTCGATTCGCCCGCTTCCAGGGCAGGAAGCTCCAGCGGCTGTTCCGCTTCCTCCTCGGCCTCGATTGCTTGCGAATCTCTATCCAGCTGAAACGGGACTACGATATCTTCCGCGGCCGTTTCGGCCTGTTCCTCCAGCTGTAGCTCTTCGATCGCATCCGCACTCAGCTCTTCGACATCGGGTATCTCAATGCTCTCGTCGGACTGTTCTGCTTCAGCTTCACCGGCCTGTTCATCGAACGCTTCCACACTCAGCGCATCGACAGCAGATAGTTCACTGCCCTCATCGGGCTGTTCCGCCTCGGCTTCTTCGTCCGGCTCATCGCCAGCAGCTACATCTGCGCGCTCATCGGACGCCTCAGCTTCAGCTTCGATTGCCGCTTCAGAGACCGCTTCTTCGCTGGGGAAGATTGGCTCCGCTTCTGATAACGGCTCCAGTTCAAGCGACTCACTCGCAATCTCTTCCAGCGCGCTCCGCAAACCGAGGATATAGGTATCAACATGTGGCTCCGGCAAACTCTCTTCCGGCAGCCAGCTGAGAAGTTTGCGGATATATGCGACACTGCCGCCCAGCAGATCCAGGCTGTTCTCATCGGCGACTTGCTGCTGCTCATGCATTGCCCGGGCATAGTCTTCCATCGCTTCGCTGAGCATGGCGATGGGAGTGATTCCCGCCATGTGCGCGCTACCGTGCAGCGTGTGACAGGCACGCACCACGTCTTCGGGAATCAATACCTCGGTTTTCGCATCCTTTGCCCCGGTTATAAATTGCTCGATCTCAAGCAGATGCTCCTCGGACTCCTCACCGAACACCTCGAGCAATTCGGAATCAATCTCGATTTCCAGATCAGAGTCGGTGTAATCATCGAGTATGTCCTCTTCACTCGCCTGCCCTGGCAACGCATCCTCGATATCAGCCGCTGAGTCGATTTCTGCGGCGAGCGTATCGGCGCTCACTTCTGAATCCTCGACAGATAAATCCGACACTTCGGTATCGACTTCAAGGCCCGACAACTCGTCGAGATGCATCTCCAGGTCGCCCTCAAATTGATTATCGACGGCAGCCGCCTCGATACCCTCTTCCGCTTCTATCTCATCGACCTCCGCGGCTCCCTCGCTTGATTCATCTTCTGCAAACTGTGACGGTTCCGTATCTATCTCGAGTAATGGTTCCTCTTCTGCCGCCTCGTCGGCAGCTTCCATCCGCACCTCTTCGGCTGCCTCATCAACAGCCTCCACCCGCACCTCTTCAGCTGCCTCATCAACAGCCTCCACCCGCACCTCTTCGGCCGCCTCATCGACAGCCTCCCGCCCCTCTTCGGCCATGGGCATAGGTTTACCGTCAGCCAGTGCATAGGCCTGACGCTGTATAAAGTCGACATCCAAAGCCGGGTAGACACCCCGTTCCTGACAGCTGATCAACTCCGGTAGGGCATCGACCACGCGATTTAACAGGTCCATCATGTCGGGTGTGACTTTAATGGTCTCGTCGATCAGGCGGTTTAGCATATTTTCTACAGACCATGCCAACTCGCCGATCACTTTCGCACCCACCAGGCGACCGCTTCCCTTCAGGGTGTGGAAAGAGCGTCGAAACGTGGTCAGTGCGTCACTGTCGTTCTGGTCGCGTTGCCATTGTGGTAGATATTGCTGGATTGTCGCCAGCTCTTCCCGCGCCTCTTCGGTGAAGATCTCAAGAATCTCGGGATCGATATCCTCGAGCATCGGCTTGTCGGCAGAGGCGATTTCGGTCTCGGGAAGGGGTTCAGCTTTAGCTTCAGGTTCGCCTTCACTCTCCTGAATCTCGGCTTCGTCCCCGGGCGGCATATCCGCAGCTTCCCGGGGAAGGATATCGACCTCAGGTTGCGGCTGCTCGATCTGCAGGCTGCTGGCCCCCATCTCAAGATCGGAGACATCTTCCTCTTCGAGCTCATAGCCCTCCACATGATCGGCAGACTCCTCGATTTCGATACTCTCCGCCGGCTCCGTATATTGGCCAACCTCAACACCGCCCTGACTCACAAGATTACTCAGCGATGCCTGGGCGATTGCCATGATCTCCTGTCGATCACCGGCACCATCCACCAGGGTTTCGAGGTAGTACTCAATACTACTGACCACATCCGCCAGGGAGTTGAGCTGTTGGCGCTCCGGTATCTGGCCGCTGTCGATGAGATAGGACTGTATGAACTCTCCTGTCTGCGACATCAGTTCGGCGGCTTCACGCAGATTGAGCATGTTCAATGCTCCTTCAACCCGCTTGAAGCACTCATAGACGTTGTGTAAAACCGAGCTGTCGTCCGTTGCCTCGGTAAAGCTGATGATGGCTTCCTTGGCCTTGGCAATCTCGACCTTTGCCTCTCTGACCGTCTGTTTGATCAGGTTCTGATATTCACCCTCGGGCAGGCTCTGAACCAATTCGTCCTCGGAGGGACCCTCCTCGCTTTGGGGCTGGAAGGTGTGCAGGGTGCTCAGCGAGGATTCCACGTAGAGGATATCGCCCGCCATCTCCATGAGTTCGAACTCTTCAGGCAGTACCCCCTGTTCTACAAAGTTCTTTACTTTATCCGCCTGTCGGTTGAGCCTGGAGCGCAACGCACCCTGACCGATCATGCCAAGGGTGTCCGCCAATTTTCGTATCGGGGCCTCCAGATGCCCCAACATCTCCATATCGGGCTTATCGTCCCGCATAAAGAGATCGAGTATGTCCTTGATACGGGTCAGCTCATTGCCGACCGCATCCTTGATCGATTCCGCCAACTCCGCATTGGAGCCGGTCAAGCCCAATCTGCCTTCGGTCAACTCGGCCTCACTGGGCATCACAGAGTCAAGGCTGTAGGCTTCTTTGATCTCCTTGATCTGGGCATTATCCGATTGCGCCCGGGCAATGTAGTAAAGCAGATTCTTCAACAGCGCTTCCGGCGGCTTTTCCACCAGTGCCAGCTCGCCGCCGTCGATGATCATCTTCATCTTTCGATCAAGACGGCTGAACAGCTGCTTGACCGCAATACCCGGTGCAATGGTTCCCTCGATCAAACCCTGCATCAAACCTTCCGCCACCCAAAACAGGTGGTGAGCCGATTCCGTACCCGAGTGTTGATGAAGGGTTGCGAAGACATCCCGCAGCAGCGGCCAGCCATGGACCGTGTCGCGCTTGCGATACCAGCTAAGCAGACCCAGATGGTATTTTTGCCTGATCTGCCTTACCAAGTTTGGCAGCTCGTCATTGGCATCGCCGTCCGCCCTGACGGTGTCGATTTCAGGTTTGAACAGCGCCGCTTCCGATAACAGGGGGGCATCGCGCACCGCGCGCAGATCATTCAGCAGCGGCAGAATGATCATCGGGATGTCGGCGTCGCCACCCTGCAGTTTCTCCAGATAGTCGGGCAGCTGAATAAGTGCCAACATCAAGGCTTCGGCTGCATCCTCCTCCTGTCTGACGATGCCCTCTGCCATGTCCCGGACCACCAGCTCCATCTCCTCGGCGAGCATGCTGGGCCCATAAACCTGAACCATCTGCAGAACCCGGGCAATCTGATGCAGATGATCACCGCACACTGCAAGCGAGCTGCCGTCCCCAGGGGACTCCACGTGGGCTTCAAGGGCCTGGCGGGCATGACGAATGGATACATCCAACTCATCCTTTACCCAATTCAGAGCACCAAAATCTTGCGCGTTACTCATACTTGGCGCACTCCAATCAGGGTTGTGAATGAGGTCTCCATTGCCATTCGCAAGCGTCTACCCATCGACCAATTATCCCCGCCCTTATGAAGGCAAGCGGAAACCGGCAACGGATTTCTGCAGCTGATCGGAGAGATCCGCCAACATACCGATGGAGTTCGCCGTCTGATGCGTACCCTCCGAGGTCTGGTTGGTGATCTCCTGGATGACGCTCATGGTATCTTTCACGGTCACAGACTGATGCGACTGATCCTGCGCCGAGGAAGCGATCTTACCGGTGAGGTCGGCGATATACTGGGAAACGCTCTCGATCTCTTTCAGGGCCTCACCGGCGTTCTCCGCCAGGGTCGCACCCTTGACCACGCCCGAGGTACTCGCCTCCATCGAGGTTACCGCCTCGTTGGTATCGGCCTGAATGGTCTTGACCAGTGCCTCGATCTGCTTGGTGGCGTTGATGGAGCGTTCAGCAAGACGCTGTACCTCGTCCGCAACCACGGCAAAACCGCGTCCCGCTTCACCGGCCATGGCGGCCTGCATGGCCGCGTTCAACGCCAGGATATTGGTTTGGTCCGCAATGTCGTCGATCAGCTCCACGATATCACCGATCTCCTGGGAGCTTTCACCCAGGCGTTTGATACGCTTCGAGGTCTCCTGGATCTGCTCACGGATGTTATCCATACCCGTGATTGTACTGCGCACGGTCTCGGCACCGGTGCTGGCGATCTCCACAGAGCGCTTTGCAACCTCCGCCGATTCGGTGGCGTCATGGGACATCTGGTCAATGGCCTGGGTCATGGTCTTGATCGACTCATTGGCCTGTGTGATCTGCTCCGCCTGATGCTCACTCGCCTCGGCAAGATGCATCGCCGTAGCGCGACTCTCCTGGGTTGCACCCGAGACCTGTTCGGAAGTCGTATTGATGGTGGTTACCAGTTCACGCAGCGCTTCGATGGCATAGTTGATGGAGTCGGCGATCGCACCGGTGATGTCTTCAGTAACGCTTGCGGTCACGGTCAGGTCACCATCCGCAAGATCACCCATTTCATCGAGCAACTGCAGAATGGCCTTCTGGTTCGCCTCGTTCTGCTGCTTGCTTGCCTGCTCCCGACGCTGCGCATCGAGAATCAACTGCACGCCCAACAGCACCAGAAAAATCACCGCGACAAGACCGAACACGGCGATCATTACCGGTCCCGCCTTCAGTCCGAGTAGGGAAAAACGGCCGGGGGATTCGCCATAGGCCGCAATCAGCTCTTCCGCCGCGTTGCTGACGCTATCGGATGAGAGGTTGACCACGGAGGCCGCTTCAAGGGCCGGCAAGACATCGGGAATATTCTCGATGATCTCGGTCGCGTTGTCGTTGATGGTTGCGAACAGGGTGGAGACGTCAGTCAGTCTCTGTTTGGCAATCTTGTCGGTTACCTGGGCCACTCCGAGTTCCTTGTCACCTTTGATCAAACCCTCCAGGATACGCCCGAAGTAGTCGGCATCCCGGCTGAACTGATCGATGGCGGCGGCGGTCTCCTGACCACCCTCAAGCACCAGGTTGACGTTGGAATTGATACGCTGAATCAGCATCTCCTGTTCAGTGGCGATATAGATCTGCCGTCTCGGCGCATTACTGTTGATCAGCACTTCAGCCAGCTCTTCCGACAGTTCCTGCAGCTGGGGAACGAATTCGGAAATCACCGCAGAAAACTCGTCGATGGCCAGAATATTTTCCTGTGCCTTCAAGATTTCATCGATATTTCCCTGCAGCTCCAGCCAGTTATTCTCCAGGCTCCGCACCGCCGGCATGACCTCCAGGGGCGAGGCCGGAAGCCCTTCGCTTTTTGACCCGTTCTTCAATTCCCACATGATATTGTCGAAGCGATCGCGACTCTGCTTCAGCGGCGTGAAGGATTGAAGCTCACCACGCGCGGCGGATATCGCATACTTTGCAATTCGCTGGGCCAATACCTGCTGCTCGGCGGCACGGATCAGATACTGCTCGTCATAGGACTCGCGTTGGGTGGTATGCAAGAAGGTTATGAGTGCAAGGATCAGACTCACCAGAACCAGTACGGCAAAAATGGTGATGACCTTGTTGGAGGGCAACGTACTACCCGCGCGTCTACCTTTCATTTAAATTCTCCCGAAAGCTTATGCCCATGTCCTTATCCGATGTTCCCCATTGCATCAGGTCGCGGCAATCTGAAAGTTCGGATCTTCCGCCAATGCGGAGAGACTGAATACCGGCCAGGTCATGCCATCCTGATCAAATTCGAACTGAACATATTTAGAAAACTTTTCGTTGACGGTCTGCGTCATTCTTGCTGTCTCTCTGGCGAAGTGACGCATACCCACCATCTCCCCGACCAAAACCCCGGTCTGCCCGCTCCCAAGGGTGAACACGAGCACCCGGCTGCGCCTGCCCCGACGGGTCTTCCTGCCGATCAGATAGAGTTGCAGGTCGACCACGGGTATCAGGGTTCCGCGAACGTTAGCCACTCCCATCATCCAAGGCTTGGAGCCTGGCACAGGTGTCAGGGAAGAGGGATGATTGAGGATCTCCTTGACGCCGCTCAAGGGAGCGACGAAACGGTTCTCTCCCACATAGAACATCACACCCTCCCAATAACTCTGGATAAGCTTTTGCTGCGGCAAGCCGTGGGCACGCTCACGACAGCGATGCTCCAACTCCGCCATGAGATCCACCACCGCTTGCGGTGTTTCCAGAGTGGGGGGGGCGAGAGTCATATCAGGCATTAATCAATTCTCTGATTTTGCTCAATAATTCCGCAGGAGCCACCGGTTTTACCAAATATTCCGTCGCCCCCTGGCGCATGCCCCAGTTTTTATCCGTCTGCTGGTCCTTGGTTGTGACCATGATCACCGGGATATCCGCAGTTGACGCATTATTCTTAAGCTGCCTAGTCGCCTGAAAGCCATTCAGAACCGGCATCACCACGTCCATCAGTATGATATCGGGCAGTTCCTGCTTCGCGATGTCGACACCTTCCTGACCATCCTTTGCCGCAAGTATTTGATATCCTTGTTTTTCTAGGATTTTCTTAAAAATATGAACCTCGGTGGGCGAATCGTCGACCACCAAGATTTTTGCTTTGGTCTTGCTCGACACCGGCACTTCTGCTTCGTCAGATTGTTCGCCGCCCTTGCGAAATATATTTCTAATCATCGACTTTCTCACATCCGGTGGTTTTTTGCCTTATCGGCTAATGTCAAAATGTCTTTAAAACATCATGCTGCCTGGTTGACATAGCGTTTGATCGCTCCAAGCAGTTCATCTTTGGTAAAAGGCTTGGTCAGATACTGTTCCGAGCCGACGATGCGTCCGCGCGCCCTATCGAACAGCCCATCTTTACTCGAGAGCATGATTACAGGAATATTCTTAAAAACATCGTTGTGCTTGATCAGGGCGCAGGTCTGGTAACCATCGAGCCGCGGCATCATGATATCGACGAAAATCACATCCGGAGTATGATCGGCGATCATCGCTAATGCTTCAAAGCCGTCTGTTGCTGTTGTGACTTCACACCCGGCCTTTTTCAGCAGGCTCTCAGCAGTCCTTCGGATGGTTTTACTGTCATCGATGACCATGACCTTAACACCGGAGATGTCCATTTCATTATCATCACCGCTCACATCGAAACCCTCATGTCACGGAACTAGTTGAATGATTTCCGATTCTGGATGCGTTGCCGCACCAGCAATTCGGTAGAGAACGGGAAAGCTGCGCTTCATTCTCCGGGCACCACGGTGGTCAATCCCCATAGTTGCCACAATTGCATCCCGCCCCTGTAGTAGTAAATCTTGTCTGCCGGATAACCCACACCCAAGAGCCCCTTGATCGCCCTGGGAGACTGCCCGCATTCCGGTCCGTTACACCAGAGAACAAGCTCCTTGGCACTACTGAAATCCCATTTATCCGTCTTATTCTCGCTGCCGATGATGCCCATCTCCTCGAGTTTTCGCGAAATGGCACCCACATCACCCCTCGGTTTACCCCCGAAACGCTTCAACGCGGCATCATTCTCTGCGCTACCCGCCTTGCTGAGTACGGTAAAGGGGATGTTGATCGATCCGGGTATGGTGCCGCGCTGATGCCACTCTTCGGTACGGGCATCGATCAGCAATCCCTTGTCATCACGTAATTTCGTCTCCATGAACTCGAAAAGTTCAACCTCACCGATCGTAGCCACCCCGGGATCAACCGTCATCGGCTGCAGGCAGAACGGCGGACACTTGCGTGCGGTCTTCGCATAGTAGCCTTTCAGGACATATTCCGGATCCTGCACCCGCTGTACCTTCACCGAACGCCCTTCATGGATGACGTGGAGAAAGGGTTTATCTCCGGCGAGCTTGACCGCCATCTTCTCGCCCACCTTCAGCTCATCCGCCTGTACGTGAAACGAAAAAAAACAGATTAAGAGCGCCAATGTTCCCAGATAGAACCGATTCATAGATTTAAACCCTTCTCTTTCCTGCTTGACCCAGTATGGTGAAATGAACAACCAAGACATCCTATTCCCCATGACACCTATTGGTTGAGAAAACGATCCATGATCTTCTTGCGAATCTCATCGATTGATGCCCCACCTTTGTATTCTTCGAAAACCTCTTCGCGAGAGCGCCGTGGTAATTTTTTGTAGAAAGTAAAGCTTCCCATGTAGCGAGCCTTGAGATCCTCTTCAAAGGCCTGCAGGCTGGGTCCGTCCGTCTCTTCGTCCTCACTTGTCTCCGTGCTTATTGTGGTCTCAGTCGATTCCACCTTCTCAGCCTCAGATGAAATTGCTGACAGGTAGGGATCCTCTTCAGCAACCGAAAACTGCGAGAACAAGAACATAACAAAGAGCGGAAATACATTGTATTTCAGCAGGATACGGATTCCACAGGTAGTACGGGCATACCGTGTCGCCATAGCAACACACCTCTAAATCTTGTCTAAAAAGTTAGATTCCAGACTATCCTCTCTAGCAAAAGGTGGTGTGTCTACGGTGGACCCAATACACCTGATTAGTTCCATTAACCTCATTTAACACCACCAAAATAGCAAGACAGCCTGCCGGCATCAAGAATATACTTCCCAATTCATAAACTTAAAGCTTGTACTACAAATTTTAATTACCATAAGCAAGTCCCTGT